>UQRL01000014.1 GCA_900543555.1 uncultured Oscillospiraceae bacterium
GCCCCTTTGCCTAGCGCGGATTTACAGTTTTGTGTCCGCGGTTTTTTGCGGTGTCGGAAACGCCAGCTCGGCTTCTCCTTGAAAGAAAGAAGCAAAGACCAGCGTAACGCTGGACCCATGCCACGGGACAGGGCGCGGGACGTCCCTTGCCCGGAGCAAAACCATTGGCGCGGACGTGTTCTCCCCTCTCAATCAGGCGTGAGCGCACCGGTCTCGCCTGCCGGCTCGGGTGATGCAGCCCAGTGGGCTGCGTCCATCACCAACCGACGCGGCAGCGGAGACCGGTCCTGGACGGTCCTCACTGGGGACCAAGACCCCCTTGGTACGAATTGTTCAGGCCAGTCACGGCCCGCTCCCCCAAAATCTTCCCCATGGCCAGGAAATACACCACAATGGTCACAGCCGGGCCCAGGATGTCGGACAGGGGCTCGGCGTAGAAAGCGGCCCGGGCCCCAAAAGCCGTGGGCAAAGCGAAGATGGCCACAAAGTACACCAGCTTCCGCCAGAAGGACAGGGGCAGGGAAAACCGCACCTGGCCGATACCCGTAAAGCCGTCCACCAGCTCGTACTGCACTCCCAGGGGGATGATGGCCAGGGTGCAGACCTTGATCGCGTCAAAGGCCTCTTGGGCCAGCTCGGGGTCTTGGGTGAACAGCCGCACAAACAGCGGCCCCGCCACACGGGCCAGCACAAACAGCAGGGCCGTGTAGCCCACGCACAGGCCCACAATGTACTTCTGGGCCTGGCGCACCCGGTCCACCTGGCGGGCGCCGTAGTTAAAGCCCAGAATCCCCTGGGTGCCGCCGCTGATGCCCCCCAAAGGCATGGTGACCACCAGCATAAAGCTCTGCACAATGGTGTTGCAGGTGACCAGCATGTCCCCGTCGGCACCGCCGGTGCGCTGCAAAATGGCGTTCATGGCAATGATCATCACATTGTCCACCGCCACAATGAGGAAGGGCGTGAAGCCCATCACCAGCACCCGGCCCATCACCCGCAGGTCATAGCCGCCAAAGGTGATGGGCACCTGCACCCGCTTGCCGAAGAGGAAGAGAATTACAAAGGCCGCGCTGGCCGCCTGGGAAATCACCGTGGCGATGGCCGCCCCCCGCACGCCCATGCCCAGGGCGAAGATGAACACCGGATCCAGCACGATGTTCAGCGCCGCGCCCAGCATCACCGAGGCCATGCCGATTTTGGCAAAGCCCTGGCAGATGATGAACTGGTTTAAGCCGCTGGCCGCCAAGGCGAAGAAGGTGCCGCACAGGTAAGCGGTAAAGTACTCCTCGGCAAAAGGGTAGGTGGCGTCGCTGGCGCCGAACAGCCGCAGCATGGGCTCCCGGAAGGGGAGAATTCCCCCGATGAGCAGCACCGAGAACACCAGAAGCATCAAAAAGCAGTTGGCCAGCACCTTTTTGGCGGCGGAGAGGTCCTCCTCGCCCATGCGGATGCTCACCAGGGGCGCACCGCCCACACCCACCAGCACCGCCACCGAGCCCACCATGGTCACCACGGGGCCGCACACCCCCACGCCGGCCAGGGCCACGTCCCCAATTTCGGGGATGTTGCCAATGTACATCCTATCCACAATGCTGTACAGCACGCTGACAAACTGCCCCAGCATGCTGGGGATGGCGATGCGCCACACCAGGCGGCTGATTTTATCTCTTCCCAGGTCGTTTTCCACGGCCATGCTCTACACCTCGCAACGGATTTTTTGAAAAGCCTTTCCTATAGTACTCCTTTTCATGGGAAAAGGAAAGGCTTTTTTCCGGGGCACGGCCACAAAAAAGCAGCCCCAAACCAGGGCCGCTTTCCCTCTCTCCAGTTTAGATCCCCAGCTGCTCCTTCACCCAGTCAATGGACCGGCGCAGGTAATCCAGGGCGCTGCTGGCGCCGTAATGCTCAATGGTGTAAATGCCGCCATATCCATCCCGCTTCAGCCGGGAGACCACCTCTGCCACCGGAAGGTCCCCGCCGCCCACAGGGCAGGGGTACAGGGGTGTGCCGTCCATGGCCACTTTGGGGCCCTCTCCGTTCCGCTGGACAAAGGAGCGGTCCTTCAGGTGGACGTGGGCCACCCGGTCCCGCAGCAGATCATAGGCCTCTAAAAGGTCCTCCCCGGCAAAACGGAAGTTCCCCGTATCGAAGGCGCAGGCAAGCCCCGGACAGCGGTCCAGGAAATACCGCACCCCCGCCGCCGAGGAAAAGGGGGCGGCCTCGCTGTCGTATTCCTCCATCACCAGAGAGAGGCCGTAGCCCGCGGCCAAGTCTGCCAGCCGGTTGACACCTTCCACCATCCCCTCCAATTGGGCTTCCCGTTCCTCGGGGGAATCCCCCTCCTGAAAAAACCCGGGGATGACCAGCAGCCGGTCCGCCCCCAGGTATTGGGCGGCCTCTAAAATGGGCAGCGCCTGCCGCTCCACATCGAAGTCCCGGCCAAAGTCGAAATAAGAGGGCACGCTGGAAATGGACAGGTCCGCCATGGCCAGCTCCTGGCCCATTTCATCCTCCCGGCCCACAAGGTTGTTGGCAGAGGCCTCCACGGCCTCCACGCCCAGCTCCCGGGCCAGCTTCAGGGCCTCTACCACAGAACAGCCTTCCTGGCGGGACACATCCACAATATGGTCGTAAAAAGTGGCAATCTTCGGCATGATGAACTCCTCCCTCTGGGTCGATGAAACCATTGTAGAAGAAAGAGCGGGGATTGTCAAGGAATCCCCGGGCCCGCCTCTTGACAAATCCTGCCCATTCTCTTACAATGGGAAAAATTCTTTGTAAGGAGGCATGCCCCATGCTCTGCAGCGACTTTGACCCGGACCGCAAAGCGGTCATCAACCCAGAGGACAACTTTTCCCCCCTTCCCGGTTTCCCCCAGATGTGCATGGGCGTGTACTCCCAGCCCATTGTGGAGAGCCTGCTCCAGCGCTTTGGCGGGGAGGAGATCCTGGCCCTGCGCTTCTGCAGCGGCCCGGTGCCCGTGTACCGGGTCCGGGCCTTGGGCCAGGAATTCGCCCTGTTCGTGCCCCATGTGGGAGGGGCCGCCTCCGGCAGCATGATGGAGGAGCTGGCGGCCCACGGCGGGCGGTGCTTTGTGTTCTTTGGCTCCTGCGGGGTGCTGCGGGGCGAGATCACCGACGGGCACCTGATCCTGCCCACTGCCGCCGTCCGGGACGAAGGGCTCTCCTACCACTATCTGCCGCCTGCGGACGAGGTGGCCCTGGACCCCGCCTGCGTGGCCGCCTGCCGGCAGGCCCTGGAGAGCCTGGGCCTGCCCTTCGTGGAGGGCAAAACCTGGACCACCGATGGCTTTTACCGGGAGACCCGGGGCAAGGTGCGGCGCCGCCGGGAGCAGGGCTGCCTGTGTGTGGAGATGGAATGCGCCTCCCTGGCGGCGGTGGCCCAGTTCCGCGGGCTGCGCTTCGCCCAATTTTTCTTTGCCGCGGACAACCTGGACGCCCCTGCTTGGGACGCCAGGGGCCTGCCCCATTTGGGCCGCAGCGTGGGGGACCAGTGCTTTGCCGCCGCAGTAGAGGCCGGCAGGCGTCTGCTCGCCCTGCCGTGAAGCCTGCCCCTCTGCCTAGACAGCAGCGAAGAAAGGGCCGTCCCTTTGGGGACAGCCCTTTCTCTGTTTTTCGGCTGCGGCTAGGCGAAGTACCAGGTCTCGAAAAGCTCCAAAGCGTTGGCGTAGTCCCGGGTGGTGGGGGAGCCGGACAGCACCGGGAAGTACACCGCGAACAGCAGCAGGCAGGCCGCTGTAAACGCCGCCAGCAGCAGGGTGGCACCGGAGCACTGGATGCCTCCGGGGAAGGTGAGCTGCCGGGCAAAACCTCCGCGCTGGTACAGCAGAGAGAATACGCCGCACAGTGCCACCACCAAAAAGGGCACCGCGGTGAAGTAGTGGTAGATAAAGGTCAGCCTTGGCACCAATACCCAGGGCAGGTACACCGAGAGGAATCCCGCCAGCACCAGCCCAGCCCAGCGGAAGCGCTCCTTCCACCAGAGACAGGCAGCCGCCCCCAGGGCTGGGATGCCCGCCCACCACAGCAGGGGGTTTCCAAAGGCGGAAATGGTGCTGTACCCCTCTTGGGTGTCTCCCGCGAAATACCAGATGGGCCGGATATCCAACGGCCACTCGTACCAGGGGGAGGCAAAGCTGTGGGTGGCCTCCAGCGTGGAGTGGTACCGAAACATGGTCACCTGGTAGTTCCAGAAGGCCCCCCACAGGTTTCCCGCGTTGTGGGAAAGGGTGGTGATGGGCAGGAAGGCCCCAAAGTAGATGCCAAAGGGCAGCGCCAGGAAGAACAGGCAGCACCAGGCGCACAGCTTGCCGCACTTCATCAAAAGGGGAACGGTTTCCTCCCCCCGGCGGCGGGCGTCCCAGTATGTAAAGAGCAGCTTGCCGAAGAACAGGGCCGCCAGTCCCAGGGCCCCATAGGCCGCCGTCCACTTGGCGGCAATGCCCAGGCCGGTAAACACCCCGCAGGCCATCAGGGGCGGCAGCAGCTTTTTCCAGCTGTCCCGGAGCAGGTCCCGCCGCAGGAACACCAGCATGGCGTCGTACATCAGCAGCAGGAAAAACACGGCGTAGGTGTCGATGGTGGCGATGCGGGTCTGGGTGAAGTGCATGAAGTCAAAGGCGAAGAGCAGGGTTCCCGCTGTGCACAGCCGGGTGCGGCCGAACAGCTGCTTGAGAAGGTGGTACAGCACCGGCAGCATCAGTACCCCGAACAGCGCCCCCATAAACCGCCAGCCAAAGGGGTTCATCCCAAAAATGCGGATGCCCAAAGAGATGATGAGCTTGCCCAGGGTGGGGTGGGTGTTCTCATAGGGCTCTAACCCCAGGATGTGCTCGTAGGCGGTGCGGGCGTGGTAGATTTCATCAAAGTAGGTGGAGTTCTCATAGGTTGTGTAAGCCGGCACCACCTGCTGCTCATCCACCAGGGCTTGGGCAGCGGGGTCCCGGCTGAGGACCGTGGCCTGCACCCGGGTGCCCGTGTAAAAAAGGGAGGCCTCGTTCAGGGTGACGCTGCCGTCCAGGGCGGTGAGCCGCACATAGCGCCCCGGGGTGGAGAGCTGGTACTGCTTCCAGGCAAAGACGCTGCCGTCGGTGAGGGTGCCGCAGTCGGTCCAGGTCTCCCCGTCCTGGCTGGTCTCCACTTGGATATTCACCCCCACCCGGGCGGCGTAGTGGGCGCTGTCCGGGGCAATGCCCGGCAGGTAGGTGAGAGTGGCGCACTCCCCATCGGCCTCCAGCACCACACTCTCTCCCTGCTGGGGTGTCCAAGAGGTCAGGGCCGTCTGGGTATCCCCCAAATGGGAGAAGGCAAAGCAGGCGTAGGCCAACGTCACCAGCAGAAGAGCGGCCCAGTCCCGCCTGTAGAAGCGGCTGTCCACAGCGGAACGGTCCAGCAGGGGTCCGGGCTGGGGGACCTCGCCAGGGCGCACGTCCCCCCGCAGGAATACCCGGGCCCCCACCCAGACAGCGCACCCCAAGGCCGCCAGCTGCATGGCTGAAAGGGCCCGGGTAAGCCCCGTATTGGGGTTGTAGCTGTTGTAATATTCCCGGAACTGCCACAGCACATAGGCCACATTGGCGTAATGGGCCACAGCGCACAGGGCAAAGGCCCGCAGCATCCCCTTGTCCTGGGTGAAGACAAAGGACAGCAGCAGGAACAGCAGGGCAGGGAACAGGTAGCGCTCGTGCATCTTCACGGAGAAGGCGTACATGGCCGCCATCAGCAAGGCAGGGCAGTAAAACACCACCGCCCTGCTCTTGGAACGGAACACCCACACGCCGCACAGCACCGTGGCGATCACCGCCCCCAGCAGGTCCAGGGCATCCCCCGCAAGGCCGGCGGGCAGAGCCTTCCAGTTCCAGCCGATCAGGCTCCAGAAGTTGTAGGCGTTTACAGAGTAAAAGCTGTAATAGTCCAGGGTGGACTGGTAGCGTTCCAGCAGCCAAAGGAAGTTGAAGTCCTGGGTAAAGGGCAGGGCGGTCAGCAGCAATGTCCCCACTGCCAGCAGCACCCCCAGGCCCAGCATGCCGAACCGGCGGCGCTTGAGGGCGAAGAACAGGTACAGGGGGGCAAAGATAAACATTTGGGGCTTGCAGGCAATGGAAAGCCCATACAGCACCGCGGAGGGGATATACCGCTCCTGACAGAGGAGCAACAGAGAACCCAGAAGGATGGCCGTGCAAAAGGAGTCTGCCTGGCCCCATTGGGCAGAGTTCAAAAACACCGCCGGGCAGAAGAGGTAGGCCCCCGAAAGCAGCAGGGCGCTTTTCTCCCCCAGCTTCCGCTGGGCCAGCAGCAGCGCCGCCCCCCCGCAGAACAGGTCCGCCAGGATAGAGGGCATCTTGATGAGCAGGGAGTAGGCCTGGCTCTCCATGGGCAGCCCCAGCAGCAGCCGCAGCTTCTCTAAAAACACCAGCACATACAGGTAGCCGGGGGGATAGTCCAGGAAAATGTCCTCGTGATAGATCTGTCCAAAGCCCACGGAATTGGCCAGGTTAGCCCAGGATTTAAAGGTATCCAGGTCTGTGGTAAAGCCTTCGGAGGAATACCCCAGGTACAGCCGCAGAGACAGAGCCCCCAAAAACAGCAGGGAAGCCCACAGGGCAAACCCCCGCTTTTCCAAGCTGTCCCGGGAAAATTTCCGGCCTGCCAAAAGGAGCACCGCCCCGCCGAACACACCGGCCCCGATTGCGCCAGCCCCCATAGAATCACACCTTTCAAATGGAATGGGAAAACCGCACGTTCTTTCCATTTTTACGCAAAATAGACATTGACGCGGCAGAAAAATCATTGTAAGCTACGTTTATAAGAGTATACCGTTTCTCCCTGGAAAAAGCAATTCCTGGGAGGAAGAAAGGAAGAGTTGTATGAACCTGAAGCCCCACTACACCCACGAGGACCCCCAGATCCTGCATGTGGGAACCTGTCCCGACCGAAGCTATTATATCCCCTTTGCCGATGAGAAAGAGGCCGAAAACGGCCTTTCTTCCCGGGTGGTCTCCTTAAACGGCGCCTGGTCTTTCCAATACTTCCCCTCCTGCCAGGACATTCTGGACCTGGAGGACGGCCTGGCCTTTGACGAGGAGGAGATGGGCCAAATCCCCGTGCCCTCCTGCTGGCAGAACCAGGGTTACGGGCGTCACCAGTACACCAACGTCCGCTACCCCATCCCCTGCGACCCGCCCTTCGTGCCAGAGGAGAACCCCTGCGGCCTGTATGTGCGCCACATCGACGTGGCCGACCCCGCCGCTTTCCGCTGGTATTTGAACTTTGAAGGGGTGGACTCCTGCTTCTACCTGTGGGTCAACGGAGAGTTTGCCGGGTACAGCCAGGTGTCCCACTCCACCTCGGAGTTCGACATCTCCTCCCTGCTCACCGCCGGGGACAACACCCTGGCCGTGCTGGTGCTCCAGTGGTGCGACGGCACCTATCTGGAGGACCAGGACAAGCTGCGCATGAGCGGCATCTTCCGGGACGTGTACCTGCTGGCCCGGCCCGAAAACCATGTGCGGGATTTCTTCGTAAAAGAGGCCTTCTCCCAGGATTTTTCCCACGGAACCATCACCGTGGAACTGGAGCTCGCCGGGGAGTGCGCCGTCAGCGCCCTGCTGCAGGCCCCTAACGGGGACACGGTGGGCACCGCCTCCTCCACAGGGGAGCCCCTGGTCTTTGAACTGGACGATCCCATACTGTGGAACGCGGAGCACCCGGCCCAGTACACCCTGACCCTCTCCACGGAAGACGAGGTCATCCCCCAGAAGGTGGGCCTGCGAAAGATCGAGGTGCGGGACGGGGTGGTCTTCCTCAACGGCGTGGCCATCAAGTTCCGAGGCGTGAACCGCCACGACAGCGACCCGGTCACCGGCTACACCATCAGCCGGGAGCAGGCGGCAAAGGACCTGTGCCTGATGAAGCGCCACAACATCAACGCCGTGCGCACCAGCCACTATCCCAACGCCCCCTGGTTTTTGCAGCTGTGCTCGGAGTACGGCCTGTACGCCATTGCCGAGGCAGACATCGAGAGCCACGGCATGGCGGAAAAGCTGGGCTACCATGTGGAGGAGAACTACCCCGACGCCGCCGACGACCCCCAGTTCAAGAAAGCCATTCTGGACCGGGTGCAGCGCAGCGTTGTCCGGGACAAGAACAACGCCGCGGTGGTCATCTGGTCCCTGGGCAACGAGAGCGGCTGGGGCGAGAACTTTGAGAACGCCGGCCGCTGGGTGAAGGGGTACGACCCCTCCCGCCTGCTGCACTATGAAGGCTTTTTGGCCTACCACAAGGACCGCACGCCGGATTTCTCCATGCTGGACCTGTACAGCCGGATGTACGCCTCCACCCAGGCCGTGGACAGCTACTTCAACGGCGGGGAGCTGGACGAGAACCTTCACGGCCGGCGGATGCCCTTCATCCAATGCGAGTACATCCACGCAATGGGCAACGGCCCCGGGGACGCGGAGGACTACCAGCAGCGCATCATGCAGTACCCCGGCTTCTGCGGCGGCTTTGTGTGGGAGTGGTGCGACCACGCCGTCTACGGCGGAACCACCCCGGACAACCGGCCCATCTACCGCTACGGCGGGGACTTTGGGGAGTTCCCCCACGACGGCAACTTCTGCATGGACGGCCTGGTCTACCCCGACCGCACCCCTCACACCGGCCTGTTGGAATACAAGAATGTCATCCGGCCCATCCGGGCCCAGCGGCTGGAGGGCAGCACCTTCCGCCTGCACAACTATCTGGACTTTACCAACGCCCAGGACTGCGTTGCCCTCTCCTATGAGGTGATGCAGGACGGGGAGGTGCTCTTCGGGGGCAACCTGGAGATGCCCTCCATCGCCCCCCATCAGGAGGCGGACATCACCCTGCCGGAACTGCCGGAGGGCGGCATTGCCACCGTGACCTTCTTCTACACCGCCAAAAAGGCCAGCCCCTTCTATCCCGCGGGCCACGCCCTGGGCTTTGACGAGCTCATCCTCTCCGAGGAACCCTTCTTCCTGGACGCCCCTGTGGAGGAAGGCGCCCTTCAGGTGGAGGCGGGCCCCCGGCAGGTGGTCTTTACCGGGGAAAACTTCCGCTATGTGTTCGACAACCGGACGGGCCTGTTCTCCCAGATGGTCTACAAGAACCGGGAGCTGCTTTCCCGGCCTATGGAGTGGAACACCTACCGGGCCCCCACAGACAACGACCGCTCTGTGGACTTTTCATGGAAGCAGGCGGGCTATCACCGGCCCACCGTGCGGGTCTATTCCGTGGAGCAGGAAGGCGGCGCCCTTACCTGCCATTTGGGCATCTGTGCCCTTTATATTGGCCGGTTCCTGGATGTGAAAGCCGTGTGGACGGTTTCCCCCGACGGCCGGGTGGACGTGTCCCTCCACGGGGAGCGAGACACCCGCTTCCCCTGGATGCCCCGGTTTGGCGTGCGCCTGTTCCTGCCCCGGGAGTTCGGGGAGGCGGAGTACTTTGCCTACGGCCCCTATGAGAGCTATGTGGACAAACACCGGGCCTCCCGGCTGGGCGTCTACGCCCAAAGCGTGGAATCCATGCACGAGGATTACCTCAAGCCCCAGGAAAATTCCTCTCACTGCGGCTGCCGGTATGTGACCCTCTCCGACGGCGCCTTTGCCCTTTCCGCTGCGGCGGAGCAGCCCTTCTCCTTCAACGTCTCTCCCTACACCCAGGAGGAGCTGGCCGGCAAGGCCCACAGCTATGAGCTGGAGCCCTGCGGCTGCACCGTGCTGTGCGTGGATTACAAAATGAGCGGCGTGGGCTCCAACTCCTGCGGGCCTTCCCTGCTGCCCCAGTACCGCCTGGAGGAAGGCCAGTTTGATTTTGCCTTCTCCCTGCTGATGGAATGAGGAGGCCCCTCCATGGACATATCCGTACAGGTGGTGTGGAGCTTTGCCCTGGCGCTGTTCCTCACGCTGGTGCTGCCCATCCTCCTGCTGTTGTTCCTGTGCCTGTTCAAAAAAATTTCCCCCTTGCCCATGGCCCTGGGGCTGCTCTCTTTCTTCATCTCCCAAATCCTTCTGCGCATCCCCCTGCTTCAACTCTGCGCAGGGCAGGGGTGGTATCAGGCGCTGGCCCAGTCCTCTCCCCTGGTGCTGGGCTTGGGGCTGGCCTTCACCGCCGGCCTGTTTGAGGAGTCTGCTCGGCTGGGAGGCGCAGCGCTGCTGGGGCCCCGCAAGCCGGCCTTTCCCGGCGGGCCGCCCCGCCCCGGCCACCGCACCTGGAAAGGCGCCCTCTCCTTCGGGCTGGGCCACGCCTTCTGCGAACTGATTTTGCTGGCGGGCATGACCCATGTGAACAACCTGCTGTTCTGCGTCCTGCTGGGCATGGGTGAGGAGACCCTTTCCGGCCTGCTCCCAGCCGGCCAGCTGGATACCCTGACCGCCCAGTTCGCCGCAGTGACGCCCCTGGGGATCGCCGCCGGCCTGCTGGAACGGTTCTCCGCCGTGCTGTTCCACCTGTTCGCCACCTCCCTGGTGTTTCTGGCTGTGGCCAGGCGGAAATGGCTGCTGTTCCCAGCGGCCATCCTGTGCCACACCCTGTTTAACTGCGTTGCCCTGCTGGGCCTGGGCCTTTGGCCCACGGAGCTCCTCCTCTTCGCCCTGGCGCTGGTGTGCGCCGCTCTCTTCTGGCGGAGCAGGCGGTGGTTTCCCCAGAGCACAGCTGCATAGACTCACAAAAAAAGGGCCGTCCCTTCGGGGACGGTCCTTTTTGCGCCCGTTTGGGCGGGGCTATTTTTCAAAAGGCTGGCCGTTCAGCAGCCGCCCTCTCCCAGCAGCGCGTTGTAGATGCTGTCCACCCGGCCGTTTTTCAGGTAGACCCGGGGCACCCGCTTGGAGAGGCCGCACACCACCTCATAGTTGATGCTGCCTTCCAGGGCAGCCAGCTCGTCGGCGGTGATCTCCTCTTCCCCATCCCGGCCGATGAGGGTGACCAGGTCGCCCACTTTCACCTGCGGCAGGGCGGTCACGTCCGCCATCAGCTGGTCCATGCACACCCGGCCCAGGATGGGGCAGCGCTTGCCACCAATGAGAACCTGGGCCCCTTTGGCGGAGAGGATGCGGGGATAGCCGTCGGCATAGCCTACGGGCACAGTGGCCACCCGCATCTCCTTTTCCGCGGTGAATTTCCGGCCATAGCTGATGGTGGCCCCCGGCAGTACGGTCTTCACATGGGAAACCACAGACTTCAGGGAGAGCACCGGCGTCAGCTCCGGGCGGTTCCGCAGGGCGCCGGAGGGGTACAGCCCATAGATGACGATGCCCGCCCGCACCATATCCAGGTGGGAGAGGGGATAGTCGAACACGGCGGCGGAGTTGGCGCAGTGGCGCACCTCAAAAGAGACATCCTCTCGCAGCAGGGACTCGATCATCTCCTTAAAGCAGCCGAACTGCCGCATGGTAAAGGCGTCCCCGGCTTTCCCCTCATCAGAGACGGCAAAGTGGGTGAAAATCCCCTCTGGGTACAGCCCCGGCAGAGTGCAGGCGGCCTTCACCTCCTGCACGGTGGCCTCGTCCCGGCTGATGTCCTGGTAATAAAAGCCCAGGCGGCTCATGCCCGTGTCGATCTTCACATGGATCTTCACCGTGACCCCGGCTTTCACCGCGCAGTGGGAGAGCTCCTTCGCGTAGTCCAGGCTGTACACGCACTGAGAAATGGCGTGCTTTGCAAGGGACGCCGCCTCCTCCGGCGGGGTATAGCCCAGCACCAGCATGGGCTGGGAAATGCCCCCCAGCCGCAGCTGCAGGGCCTCTTCCAGATTGGAGACAGCAAACCAGTCCGCCCCCAGGGCCTCAAATTCCTGGGCCATGCGCACCGCCCCATGGCCATAGGCGTCCGCTTTCACCACGCAGCACACTTTGGCATTCGGATTGGCCGCCTGCCGCACAGCGGCAAAATCCCGGGCCAGGGCGTCCAGGTCGATTTCCGCCCAGGTTCTTCTCAGTATTTCTTTCATAACAACGATTCCTCCTTTCCCAGCCCCCCAAGGGGGCCGGCAAAGAACGCACCTTTCTTACGAAAGGTGCCTTTTCTCTTCTTTCTTGAAAGAAAGAAGCAAAGAACTGCGGGTGCTCCCGCGGAGCAAGTCGCGCCCTGGAGCGGCGGCTTGGGCCGCGCTTATGCAGGACGCTAACGCACGTCCGCGCCGATGGTTTTCTTCTGTCCTTTCCGCCCCTGCCGCAGGCAGAAGGGCGGCTTGGCCAGTCCGGCCACGGACTTACTTAAAGTACTTCACGCCGCTCTCGAACAGCAGCTGGTCCTTCTCGCCGGGGACGTTCTTGTACAAATCCTTGCCCTTGCGCTCGGAGTGGCCCATCTTGCCCAGCACACGGCCGTCCGGGCTGGTGATGCCCTCAATGGCGCACACAGAGCCGTTGGGGTTCCATTGGATGTCGCCGCTGACCTGGCCGTCCAGATCCACATACTGGGTGGCCACCTGGCCGTTCTCAATGAGCTTGTGCAAAGCCTTGTCGTCGGCCACGAACCGGCCCTCCCCGTGGGACACGGGCACGGTGAAGACGTCGCCGGCGTTCACGCCCGCCATCCAGGGGGACTTCACGCTGGTGACCCGGGTGTACACCATGCGGCTGACATGGCGGCCCAAGGTGTTGAAGGTCAAGGTGGGGTCGTCCTCCTTGGGCTCGGTGATCTTGCCATAGGGCACCAGGCCCAGCTTAATCAAAGCCTGGAAGCCGTTGCAGATGCCCAGCATCAGGCCGTCCCGGGTTTCCAGCAAATCGGTGACAGCCTGGGCGATGCGGGGGTTGCGGAAGGTGGTGGCGATGAACTTGCCGCTGCCTTCGGGCTCGTCGCCGCCGGAGAAGCCGCCGGGCAGCATGACAATCTGGGCCCGGCGGATGGCTTTCTCCATCCGTTCGATGGTCTCCTCAATGTCGGAGACGGACAGGTTCTTCACCACCAAGATCTCGGTCTCGGCGCCGGCCTTCTCAAAGGCCCGGGCGGAGTCCACCTCGCAGTTGGTGCCGGGGAAAGCGGGGATGAACACCCGGGGCCGGGCCACCTTGATGGCCGGGGCCTTGTTCTCCCGCTTCTCCCACAGGGGCACGTCCTGAGAGACGGGCACGGGATGGGCGTTGTTGGGGAAAATCTTCTCCAAAGTGCCCATCCAGGCGGCGCACAGCTCCTCCAGGGAAATGCGCTCGCCGCCCAGCTTCACATCCTCCTTGCTGGAGGTGCGGCCCAAAATCACAGGGGACAGGGCGGCGTCGGTGGAGAGGTCCGCCTCGCTGGAGAGCTCCACCACCAAAGCGCCCTCCTGGGGGGCGTACAGGGTCTCTTTAGACAGGCCCTCCGCAAAGCGGAAGCCGGTCTTGCTGCCGAAGCACATCCGCAGCACGGCGGCGGCGGCACCGCCCTCCCGGACCACGCCGGCGGAGATGATATCCCCGCACTCGATGTGCAGCAGCACAGCCCGGTAGTAGGCCTTCAGGGCCTCCCAGTTGGGCATGCCGTTTTCGTCCTCGGGGATGGGCAGCAGCGCGAAGGTGGAGCCGGGCTTCTTGGCGCAGGCGAAAATGGTCGAGCTTGCCTTGGTCATGGTGACGGCGAAGCTCACCAGGGTGGGGGGCACGTCCAGCTGCTCAAAGGAGCCGGACATGCTGTCCTTGCCGCCGATGGAGGGCAGCCCCATGCCCAGCTGGGCTTCCAGAGCGCCCAGCAGCGCGGCGGCGGGCTTGCCCCAGCGGGAGGGTACATCGTGAAGCCGCTCGAAATACTCCTGGAAGGTGAGCCGGGCCTTCAAGGGGTCCGCGCCCACGGCGGCCAGCTTGGAGAGGCTCTCCACCACGGCGTAGGCGGCGCCCTCAAAGGGGGAGTACCGGGCCACGCCGGGGATGTAGCCGTAGCTCATGGCGGTGGCGTCGTCGGTCTCGCCATGGAGCAGGGGAACCTTGGCCACCATTGCCTCCTCGGGGGTCAGCTGGTACTCGCCAGAGAAGGGCATCAGCACCGTGCCCGCGCCAATGCTGGAGTCGAACCGCTCGGACAGGCCCTTCTGGCAGCAGACTTCCAGCCGGGCCATGTTGGCCTTCAGGGCCTCTGTGCCCTCTTTGCCGGCCAGGCAGGCGGGCACGCTCTTCCGGTAGCTCTCGCCCTGGGGCGCGGCGATCTGGGCCTCGGCGTTCTGGGTGACGCCGTTGGTATCCAAAAAGGCCCGGGACAGGTTGACAATCTCATCGCCCCGCCACTCCATGCGCAGCCGGGGCTCTTCCGTCACCACGGCCACCACGGTGGCGTCCAGGTTCTCCTCCCGGGCCTTGCGCTGGAACTCCTCCACATCCTGGGGCGCCAGCACCACGGCCATGCGCTCCTGGCTTTCGGAGATGGCCAGCTCGGTGCCGTCCAGGCCCTCATATTTCTTAGGCACCTGGTTCAGGTCGATCTGAAGGCCGGGGGCCAGCTCGCCGATGGCCACGCACACGCCGCCCGCGCCAAAGTCGTTGCAGCGCTTGATGAGGGTGGAGACGCTGGGGTCCCGGAACAGGCGCTGGAGCTTCCGCTCGGTGGGGGGGTTGCCCTTCTGCACCTCGGCGCCGCAGACCTCCACGCTCTTTTCCGTGTGGGCCTTGCTGGAGCCGGTGGCCCCGCCGATGCCGTCCCGGCCGGTGGCCCCGCCCAGCAGCACGATCACATCCCCAGGGACGGGCTCCTCCCGGCGGACATTGGCCTTGGGAGAGGCGCCGATGACCGCGCCGATCTCCATGCGCTTGGCAACGTAGCCGGGGTCGTACAGCTCGGTGACCTGTCCGGTGGCCAGGCCGATCTGGTTGCCGTAGGAGGAATACCCCGCGGCAGCCCCCGTGGTGATCTTCCGGCTGGGCAGCTTGCCGTGGAGGGTCTTTTCAAAGGGGACGGTGGGGTCGCCGCTGCCGGTGACCCGCATGGCCTGGTACACATAGGCCCGGCCGGAGAGGGGGTCCCGGATGGCGCCGCCCAGGCAGGTGGCCGCGCCGCCGAAGGGCTCGATCTCCGTGGGGTGGTTGTGGGTCTCGTTCTTGAACTGGATGAGCCAGGTCTCGGTCTTGCCGTCGATGGTGACGGGGGCCTCGATGGAGCAGGCGTTGATCTCATCGCTCACATCCAGGTCGGGCACCAGGCCCTTTTTCCGCAGGTACTTGCCGCCGATGGTGGCCATGTCCATCAGGGACACGGGCTTGTCCTTGCCCTGGTACAGCTCCTCCCGCAGGGAGAGGTAGTCCTGCAAAGTCTTTTCCACGGCCTGGCTGAGGGCGCCCTTCTCCACGTCGATTTTGTTCAGGCGGGTGAGGAAGGTGGTGTGGCGGCAGTGGTCGCTCCAATAGGTGTCGATAACCCGCAGCTCGGTGACGGTGGGGTCCCGGTGCTCCTCATCCCGGAAATAATCCCGGCAGAACTCCAGGTCAGAGAGGGTCATGGCAAAACCCATGGAGTTGAAGTACGCCTGCATCTGGGCCCCGTCCCAGCTGGTAAAACCGGTGACACGGGCCACGTCCGCAGGGACCTCGGCCTGCAGCTCCAGGCTTTCTGGCTTTTCCTGAGAGGCTTCCCGGCTTTCCACCGGGTTGATGAGATACCCTTTGACCTTCTCAAACTCCTGGTCCGAAATCCGGCCCTTCAAGCCGATGACCTTGGCGGTGAGCACGGCGGGGCGCTCCCCCTGGGTCAGCAGCTGCACACACTGGGCGGCAGAGTCCGCCCGCTGGTCATACTGGCCGGGAAGATACTCCATGGCGAACACCTTGTATTCCGCCGGAAGCCGGAACTCTTCCCCATAGACCGCGTCCATGGTGGGCTCGGAGAGGATGGTGCGGGCTGCAGCGGCGAACTGCTCCCTGCTGAGGCCCGAGACATCGTACCGGTTGAGGATACGCACCTCCTCCAGCCCCTGAACGCCCAGGTTGCCCTTTAAATCAGCCAGCATGTGCTGGGCCTCGATGTTAAAGCCCTGTTTTTTCTCAACAAATACCCGTGTGACCATGTATTCCACCTTTCCGGCCCCCACAGCCAGGGGACCTCAGAACTTTTCCCACGCGCCGGCCCTCCTGCCAGAGCGGCAGCGGAACGCCGGGACACTCGTTTGGGACGGCGCAAAAAACTGGCCGCCTTGTCCACTTCATTGTAACACAAGGGGCCAGTTTAATAAAGCTCTAATTCCAAGTTTTCTCGTTCTTGCGCTTTTGCACAATTCCCCGGGAAGATGTGAAACATCTCTGCCACGGGAAGTTTGTCACAGCTTTCTGTTTTTCCGCAGCTCCTGGGGAGAAACGCTGCCCATATCGCCAATGGAGAGGGCCACGCTGTGCTTGATGGGCTTCCATTCGATGTTGCCGAACACCGCCACCAGCATGGCGATGCCAAAGGAGAACACAAAGAAGGGGAATGTGAAGGAATAGGCGATCTTCTTCCCACGGGAACAGCGGATGCGCCTGCCCTCCGTCAGCAAAGTCACCGCGCCCAGAAGATACATGGTGGCGTAGGAGTTCACCACCGACACCAGCACCGAGGCGAAGAAAATGTCCATCTGGCTGCGGGCAGAGGTGATGCCCACAACAAACATCGCCGCGTTGAGCACAAGGCTGATGACGGTCAGCACCACCGCAGGGATGGTGCACATCAGCATGTCGAAGCAAGCGAAGCTTCCGTCGCAGAGCATGGTCTTGACCATGCTGCCGCCCCGCTTGGCCACCACCTGCAGATAGCCCTTTACCCACCGGGACCGCTGGATGATGGACTGCTTGAAGCTCTGGGGCTGCTCGTCGTAGACCATGGCGTCGTGGCAATAGGCAATCCGGATGCCCCGGGCCACCAGGTCGGCGGTGAACTCCAGGTCTTCTGTAAGGAGGAAATACTCCCAGCCCCCCAGCTCATCCAGCAGGTCCTGGGCGAAGAGGAAGCCCGTGCCGGACACGGCGCAGCTGGTGCCCAGGTAGTCCCGGGGGCGGTTTAGGTACTCGGACTCCCGCAAAAACCAGATGCCATAGCCCGCGGTGATCCAGTTGTCCCCAAAGTTTTTGGTGTTGCGGTAGCCGGTTACGGCCCGGTTCCCGTTGGAGAACACCTTGTTCATCTCCGTGACGTAGTGGGGGTCCAGCAGGTTGTCCGCGTCGAAGACGAAGTAGCCGTCGTAGCGCTCCTGGGGGAAGTCCTCCCGAATGTGCTCCAGCAGGAAAGCCAGGGCGTAGCCCTTGCCCACCTGCATCTTGTTCTGCCGCTCAAACACCCGCGCGCCATGCTCTCTGGCAATGGAGGCTGTGCCGTCGGTGCAGTTGTCCGCCACCACATAAATGTCCAGCAGGTCCTGGGGATAGTCCTGCTGCCGGATGCTCTCCAGCAGCTGGGCGATGACGGCGCTCTCGTTGCGGGCGGCGATGAGCACCGCGTACCGGCACAGTTTGCGCGCCGTGAAGGTCCGCCGCTTGCGCAGCAGCCGCGCGCCCAGAAACACCGCCTGATAGCAGTAGCATGCCGCGAACAAAGCCGCCAGAAGAAAATTGATTGCAGATAAGGCTTCCATAAAAATCTCCTTTCCCCCGCACCCTCTGAAGAAGCCGGGAAGAACGCTTATATGCCATGGAGCCTTCTGCTCCATTTGACGCAAGCCTGTTACAGGTGCCCGGAGAGCGCTGCCCCTTCAGCATATCGCAGGGTGTTCAACACTTTTTCAACCGGGCGTCCTCTTGACCTCTATTTTAGCACACCTAAAGCATATTGTGAACAAATTAAGTACAACGCGATGATTTTCTTAAGATTTTATTAACACGCCCCTTTTTTGAAAAATTTTTTGGCAAAATTTGATTTTGGGCTTGCATTTTCTCCCAGAATCGTGTAAACTAATCAAGCACCAAAAAATTGGGCGCTTAGCTCAGCTGGCTAGAGCACCTGCTTGACGTGCAGGGGGTCAGCGGTTCAAGTCCGTTAGCGCCCACCATAAAAAAGCCGCTTAAACACTGGGTTTAGGCGGTTTTTCTTTTTGCCTGTAACACACTCTCGATTTTCCGCGGCCTTTTTGGGCCGCTTTTGCTTTCTTGGAAATTCCATAGGCCACCGTGCGCCTGCTCACAAGCCGCCCCGCTCTTTCGCAACGCCGCCCCCAAAGCAAAAAGCAATCCCCCTGCCTTTGGCAAGGGGGATTGCAACAGATCGCCGTGATCCTGCGGAGCGCCCGCCTCACTCCCGGGACATCCGCCGGTTGCGATACTCCGAGGGCAGGCAGCCCACATATTTTTTGAACTGTCGGGAGAAATAGCTGGGGTTCATATACCCCACTGCGTAGCTGACATCATACAGCTTGTTGGAGAGATCCATTAAAAGCTCCTTGGCTTTCTCCATGCGGACATTGGTCAGATAGCGGTTGATGGTGGTGCCCGTCACCTGCCGGAAAAGCAGGCACAGGTATGTGGGCGTCAGGTAGACCTGAGCGGCCAGCTCGTTGATGGTCAAATTCTCACTGTACCGCTCCCGAATGGTCTTCTGCACCTGCTGAATCATGCCGATGGTGGCTGAGTCGTTTTTCAGGCGGATCAGGTCGCGCACATTGCTTCCATACTGGAGCAGCAGTTCCCGCATCTGCTCCAAGGTCTCGGAATGGAAGAGCTGATCCAAAATTGACTGTTGGGAAAGCGTGCCCTCTTCCCCTTCTCCCATCTGTTCTCGCAGCACGCCGTACACCTCGAAGATATAGCGGCTGATCACATTCCGATAACCTCATAGGAATCATTCAAAGGGATCTCTCTGGAAAAAGACAAGTTCATAACTTCTGTTCCTCCTATCAGCCACTGTGTCTGAAACAGTCTTCTGTGCCAGTATAACACAGGAAAAAGCCGTAAAAAAGGAACATTCTTTTCATTTATGCCACAAAATTATAAGGATGGGCGGAAGTGGGCCCGCCAGCGCGAAATTCGTTTTTTATTGACAAAGGCACCGCTGTGTAGGAAAATAAAGATGTATGGGGAAAAATCTGCCGGAGCGCGCTGGTTTTGCGGCGGCCCTGGCCCCCGCACTTTTCATTTTACCATTGTGCATCTGGCACATATTACGCTGCCATCGGGCAAAAGGAGGCAGGCGCGGCGCGCCGAACAGAATGAAATACGATTTTACCAGCATTATTGACCGGCACGGGAGGGACGCCATCGCGGTGGATGGCTTGACAGAAGGAGGCCACGGCCCCCAGCCCCCCAAAGAGGGTTTCGACGTGATCCCCATGTGGGTGGCGGACATGAACTTCCCCACGGTGCCCACCATTACAGAGGCCATCAAGAAGCGGGTGGACCACCCCTTCTTCGGCTATTTCGCCACCAGCGACGAGTATTACAACGCCATCATCCGCTGGCAGGAGCGGCGCAACGGCGTCACCGGCCTGACCAAGGAGTGCGTCGGCTATGAAAACGGCGTGCTGGGCGGCGTGATCAGCGCCCTGAACGTGCTGTGCTCCAAGGGGGACAACGTGCTGCTGCACTCCCCCACCTACATCGGCTTCACCGGCTGCCTGACCAACAACGGCTACCATATTATTCACAGCCCCCTGGTGCAGGATGAAAACGGCGTCTACCGCATGGATTTTGAGGACATGGAGAAAAAGATTGTGGAAAACAAGATTCACGCCACGGTGTTCTGCTCTCCTCACAACCCCTGCGGCCGGGTGTGGGAGCGCTGGGAGCTGGAAAAGGCCATGGAGCTGTTCAAAAAGCACGACGTCATGGTCATCTGCGACGAGATCTGGTCCGACATCATTCTGGAGGGCCACAAACACATCCCCCTGCAGTCCATCTCTGAGGACGCCCGCCAGCGCACGGTAGCTCTCTACGCCCCCTCCAAGACCTTCAACCTGGCGGGGCTCATCGGCAGCTACCACATTGTCTACAACAAAGCCCTGCGGGAGCGCATCGACAAGGAAAGCTCCCTCTCTCACTACAACTCCATGAACGTGCTGTCCATGCACGCCCTGGTTGGCGCCTACACCCAGGAAGGGTCCGACTGGGTGGACGAGCTGCGGCAGACCATCACCGGCAACGTAAATTTCGCCTGCGGCTTTATCGCCCAAAACTTCCCCGGGGTGAAAGTTTCCAAGCCCCAGGGCACCTACATGTTGTTTTTGGACTGCACCGACTGGTGCGAAGCCCACGGCAAGACCATCGACCAGCTGGAGAAGGCCGGCTGGGACGTGGGCGTGGCCTGGCAGGATGGCCGGGCTTTCCACGGGCCCTGCCATATCCGCATGAACCTGGCCCTGCCCCTCTCTCGGGTACAGGAGGCCTTTGACCGGCTGAAAAAGCATGTGTTTACCCTGTAAAGCCGCAAAATGAAGGATTCTCTTCTGTTTCATGCACATTTTTCACATTTTTTCCGCAATTTGCAGGAATCCATCCTGTCGTTCTTCTGTTTTTGCAGCGTCTAGCGCCAAATCTTGCAAACGCACTTGACACGGGCTTCTTTCCGGAGTATAATGTCGTGCGTAAGAGGGAAGTTCCCCTGTTCTGCGGCAATGGCGCCCTGAAAGGCTGAGAGCCTTTCAGGGCGTTTTCTCATTCCGGCAGCCGCGGGCCCGGAGCTTTCCCCGCCGGACCGGGCAAAGGGGCCCTGAAGGAGCAATCCTTCAGGGCCCCTTTCTCCATGCAATCCGGCGCCGGTAACCCGCGGCAGCGCCGCTTCACATAGATAAATCTCAAGAAAAGAGTTGGTTTCCCTATGATCGTTGATACCTTGTGGGTCTTTCTTGCGGCAATCCTGGTGTTCTTTATGAACCTGGGCTTCGCGTCTTTGGAAGCCGGCATGGCCAGGTCGAAAAACACCGTGAACATCCTTTCCAAAAACTTCATCGTGTTCGCGGTTTCCTCCCTGGGCTTCATGCTGCTTGGATGGGGTTTCATGTTTGGAGGCGACAACCCCTTTATCGGCACAGAGCACCTGTTCATCCTGGGTGAAAAGGATCTGTCGTTCTATGACGAAACCCTGACTTCCAACGTGCCGTTCTGGGGGAAATTCTTCTTCCAGCTGGTGTTCTGCGGGACCGCGGCCACCATTGTCTCCGGCGCTGTGGCGGAACGGATCAAGTATCTCTCCTTCATCATCTTCTCCTTTGTGCTCACCCTGGTCGTCTATCCCATCGTCGGCCACTGGGTATGGGGCGGCGGCTGGCTGGCTGATTTGGGCTTTATGGACTTTGCCGGCGACACGGTGGTCCATTCCCTGGGCGGCTGGTCCGCCCTGGCGGGCGCCCTCATCCTTGGGCCCCGCATTGGGAAGTATGACAAACAGGGCAAGCCCAGGGCCATTCCCGGCCACAACATGTCCCTGGCGGTGATCGGCCTGTTTGTGCTGTGGCTTGGCTGGTTTGGGTTTAACCCCGGCTCTACGATGAGCTTCCAGAACCCCTCGGATGTGATGCACATCCTGATGACCACCAACACCTCCGCGATTGCGGCTGTCGTCACCGCCACGGCCACTTCGTGGATCTTCCTGGGGAAGCCGGACCTGGGCATGACCATCAACGGCTGTCTGGCCGGGCTGGTCGCCATCACCGGCGGGTGCTCTTACATCTCCATTGTGGATTCCCTCATCATTGGCGCCATTGCCGGCGTGATTGTGGTGTTCGCGGTGGTGTTCTTTGACCGCGCAAAGATAGATGACCCGGTGGGGGCCACCTCGGTCCACCTGTGCTGCGGCGTGTTCGGCACCCTGTGTATCGGCCTGTTCGCCCAGGAGGGCGTGACCACCCTCTCCACCAGGAACGGCCTGTTCTACGGCGGCGGGGCAAGCCTGCTGGGCATCCAGCTGGCGGGCATCCTCGCGGTGGGGGCGTTTACCTTTGTCAGTGCCCTTGCGGTCTGGTGGATCTTGAAAAAGACCATTGGGATCCGCGTCTCCAGGGAGGAGGAACTGGCTGGCCTTGATATTGGCGAACACGGGAACCATGCTTACCCGGATTTCGTGCAGGCGGTGGAAAACATCGGCTACTCTCCCGACGGGCCCGCTGTGGAGCCCTTGGGCGAGGTGCCCGTTTCCGAGGCCGTGCCGGTCAAGGACACCACCTCCCCCGGGGACCAAAAGGCCCCCAAGATCACCAAGGTGGAAATCATCTGCAAGGAGCCCCGGCTGGAGGCGCTCAAGTCGGCCATGTCCGCGCTGGGGATCACCGGCATGACCGTGTCCCATGTCCTCGGCTACGGCATCCAGAAGGGCAAGCCGGAGTACTACCGGGGCGCCCCGGTGGAGGCGAACCTGCTGCCCAAGATCCAGGTGGACATCGTGGTCAGCAAGGTGCCTGCGCGGGCGGTGATCGAAACCGCCAAAAAGGTGCTGTACACCGGCCATATTGGCGACGGCAAAATCTTCGTCTACGATGTAGAGAACGTGGTGAAGGTGCGCACCGGCGAGGAGGGCTACGACGCCTTGCAGGACGTAGAGTGAGAAACGCCAGCACACCCCCATAGAAAAAACCGGCAGGACCCTAACGGTTCCGCCGGTTTTTGCCATGTTCCCCTGGGATTATCCCAAGCCTGTCTTTTCCAAAAGAGACTGGTACAGCTCCTGGGTGCTGGCGGCGTCGGGGGCGTTGAGGACAATGGTGCGGCCGTCGGACTCCAGGACCACGCAAGCGCCGCAGGAGGCGAAGGTATAGCGGGTGTAATCGCCGTAGAGGTCGTTTTCAAAGCTGCCCAGGGCCACCTTGAAATTGCCCAGGCCGTTGGTGCGAAAGCCGGAGGCGTCCTGGGAGGGGTCCTGGTCGAAGTATTCCAACGAGGTGACGCTGCCGTAGGGAATGGTCAAGTCACCCCAGCCGGAGGCGTCCACGGTGAGGGAATCCGTCCCATAGACATACTGGATGTCCCCGCTGAACAGGGACCAGGCCAGGAAGGCGCCGAACGCCAGGACCAGCGCCGCAATCAGGACAATATTCCGGGGCTTGACGGGGCTTTTCTCCACCTTGCCCTCCGCCACCTGGCTCTTGTAGAAGCGGTAGGAGTAGCGGGTGGGCAGAATCACCATCGCAGCCAGGATGACAAACCAAAGAAGAATCACCATCAGCACGCTGGGGATGAGGGCGCAAACCATCAGCAGCAGGCCGCCCAGGCACCAGAGCTTCCCAGCGTAGCGGTGGGTGGCGTCCCAGTTTTCCTCGCTTTCCAAAGTCCACTTGATGCGGATGCCCACGGCGCCGTTCTGCTTTGTCTTGGGCATATAGTTGCCGATGAGGAAAAACAGCAGACCCATGAAGAAGGTGAACAGCGCGGTGATAAGGTAGGCCGAATCCGCGCCGCCCTGGGCAAGCTGGCCCACGACGCCCAGCAGCAAGGACAGCACGGGGAGAATCCAGGCCACCAGGTTCAGCACCTTGGGGCTTTGCTCCTTATTCCGGTTGGCATGCAGCACCACCAGCATTATCACCCACTGGCTGACAAGCAGCAGCACCGGCTCCCAGAGAAACAGCGTTTGGCCTGCGAAAGCCGCCGGAAGGATGGGCAGCAAAATGACCAAAGAGGACAAAATCAGCTTGCCCTTATGGCGCGCCAGCATCTCTTTCATAACTCATTCTCCTTTCAGCTGTGAAAGCCACAGCATCACTTCCTCCAGCACGGAAGTGTTCAGTTGGTAATAGATGAATTTCCCCTCCCGCTGGTCGCGGATGAGGTCCGCCTCTTTCAGCACGGACAGGTGCCGGGAGATGGAAGCGGCGGTGACGGGGAAGTGCTCCCCTATCTCCCCGGCGGAAAGCCTCCCCTGTTTCAGCAGGTTCAATATTTCCCGGCGGATGGGGTCCGCCAAGGCTTTTAAGGTGTTTTGCAGCGCCACAGCTTCCTCCTTTCCCAGACATTTAACATTTAACCGAATTGTTAATTGAATGATAGCACCTGCCCCTTCCCTTGTCAAGAGGGGGCAGGAAAAAACTCCCCGGGAGGCGGCGCTGTGCCGCAGCTTCCGGGGAGCTGGTTTTTATGTGGGGGATTCCGCCTGTATCCAGGGCATTTCCGTCATGCGCAGGTTGGTGCAGCCGTAGGGGATGAGCCGGACCTGCTGGGGCGGCGTCAGGGGGACGCGGCTGTCCGGCACTTCATGGCAGAGGCCGTTGTCAAAGCCCCAGTCAATCTGCACGAAGGTGCCGGTAAGGGAAATGGGCGGGCGGTTTGGGGCCAAGGCTTCCTCGGGCTTTGCCTGCAACCTGCGGGACGCCATGTATGAAAACATCCAGACCTTCGCCATGCTGGGCGTCATGGTGCTGGCCAGCACTAAGATCGGCGGGCGTTCCGCCCGGTACTTCACCCAGCAGCAAAAGGATTTGGGGGCCGTCAACGGCTACATTGAGGAGATGATGGACGGCCAAAAGGTGGTCAAAGTCTTCTGCCATGAGGAAAAGAGCGTGGAAAATTTCCGCAAGCTGAACCAGGCCCTGCGGGACAGCGCCGACAAGGCCAACACCTTTGCCAACATCGCCATGCCGGTCAACGGCAACCTGGGAAACATCAGCTATGTGCTGTGCGCCATTGTGGGGGCGCTGCTGGCCCTCTCCGGCTACACCGGCCTGACGCTGGGCACCCTGGTGGCCTTTCTGAACCTGAACAAAAACGCCACCCAGCCCGTCAGCCAGATCAGCCAGCAGACCAGCAGCGTCGTCATGGCCATGGCGGGCGCCCAGCGGGTCTTCGACCTGATGGACGCCCCGCCGGAACGGGACGAGGGCTATGTGGAGCTGGTCAACGCCAAGGAGGACCGCAATGGCAGCCTGGTGGAGTGCGAAGAGCGCACCAACGTGTGGGCCTGGAAGCACCCTCACAAGGCGGACGGCACCATCACCTATACCCGCCTGCAAGGGGACGTGACCTTCCACGATGTGGACTTCGGCTACGAGGAGGGCAAGATCGTCCTGCACAACATCAAGCTGTACGCCACGCCGGGCCAGAAAATCGCCTTTGTGGGCTCCACCGGCGCGGGCAAGACCACCATCACCAACCTGATCAACCGGTTTTACGACATCGCCGACGGCAAAATCCGCTACGACGGCATCAACATCAACAAGATCAAAAAGGGCGACCTCCGCCGCAGCCTGGGCATGGTGCTCCAGGACGTGCGCCTGTTCACCGGCACGGTGATGGAGAACATCCGCTATGGCCGCTTGGACGCCACCGACGAGGAGTGCATTGCCGCGGCCAAGCTGGCCAACGCCGACGGCTTCATCCGCCGCCTGCCCGATGGGTACGACACGGTCCTCACCGGGAACGGCTCCAACCTGAGCCAGGGCCAGCGGCAGCTGCTGTCCATCGCCCGGGCTGCCGTGGCGGACCCCCCGGTGCTGATTTTGGACGAGGCCACCTCCTCCATTGACACCCGCACCGAAGCCCTGGTCCAGCAGGGCATGGACGCCCTGATGACTGGGCGCACCACCTTTGTCATCGCTCACCGGCTCAGCACCGTTAAGGACACCGACTGCATCATGGTGCTGGAGCAAGGCCGCATTATCGAGCGGGGCACCCACGACCAGCTCATCGCTCAGAAAGGGCGCTATTACCAGCTTTACACAGGGAAAAAAGCCTCGTAAGGGGCCAAAAAAGGGGCGCGGCACAGTGTGCCGCGCCCCTTTCTGCGAAGGCAGGCGCCGTCCGCCAGCACCCGCCCTTCCCGCAGCCCCGAATCCGTCACAACGCCAGGCTGACGCCAAAACCTGCCAGAACAACCGCTGCCGCCGCAAAGAAGGCAATCGCCCCCGGGGCAGCTGCCAGCTCCCGGCCCTTGCTGCTGTCCCGCAGCTTTTCCATGGCCTTGGCCTCCTCAAAGGCCACCTGGGCGGCAAAGGCCCCTTGGGCATTGCTGTTGCTGGCGCTGGTTGGCGCGCCGGCCTTCACCCGCATCGTGTGAAACAGCATCAGCCCGCCAAAAAGCAAGGTGAAAATGCCCAGAAAAAAGGTGATGTCCTGAAAAGACGCCAGCTTGCCCACGTTCGACAGCAGCCCGGCAGCGCCCAGCTCTGCCGCTCCCAAAATCGCGCCAGCCAGCAGCCTTTTCCCCACGCTCTTCATACCAGAAGCCTCCCTTCTGTCCCGAAACAGGGTTTCCTCCCATCCTCTTGCGGGCGGTACGCCTTTTAGAGGATATAACTTCACAATTATAAAATAGCATGGCAGGCCTCCCCTTGTCAAGGAGGATTTGGCCTTTCCTTCTGGTTTTATTTCATATTTTTGCGGATTATTGGAATAAAACTCTAAAAACCTGAGGAAAACATCTTGTGTTTTCCCTTCTCAGTTGCTATAATTGATAAAAATACCGCGATCCCCTGTTTCCATACAGGCTGCGGCAGGGAGGTTAGAATTTATGGAAAACCGCATCATCAAAATCCTGTCGAAGAATGGCAGCGTGCCGCTGAAGGTGATCCACGGCCATTTTGCCACCAACCACTCCCACATCAACTGCTATCTGGACATGACCACCCTGAAGACCCGCCAAAGCGAGGCCGAGCTGGCTGCCCAGGCTCTGACGCAGCATTATGTGGCCAGCACCATTGTGGACACCATCCTCTGCCTGGACGGCACCCAGATTATCGGCGCCTACCTGGCCAAGGAGCTGAACCGGGCCGGCTTTATCTCCATCAACGCCCACCAGACCATCTATGTGGTCACCCCAGAGTACGACACCACCAGCCAGCTGATCTTCCGGGACAACCTGGTACCCATGATTCGGGACAAGCACGTGCTGATTTTAACGGCCTCCGTCACCACGGGCATCAGCGCCCGCAAGGCCATGGAGTGCGTTCAGTATTATGGCGGTTCCACCGCCGGCATCGCCACAATTTTCAGCGATATCACCCAGGTGGAGGGGGTGCCGGTACAGTCCATCTTCACCAAGGAGGACGTCTCCGGCTACGCCACCTATTCCACCCAGGAGTGCCCCTTGTGCAAGCACGGCGCCAAGCTGGACGCTCTGGTAAACGGATATGGCTACTCCAAGCTGTAAAACATCCCCAACGCTGTACGCCCCAGCCGCGTACAGCGTTTTTTCTGGCCTGCCATGGCTTTTCCCCCGCAGGTGTGCTACAATAAATTAAAACGATACCCCCTGCGGGAAAGAGAGGATGTGCGTCCCATGAAATGGATGATCGCTTCGGATATTCACGGCTCTGCCTTATATTGTGAAAAAATGCTGCAAGCCTTTGTGCGGGAGGGCGCCCAGCGGCTGCTGCTGCTGGGAGACCTGCTCTATCACGGCCCCCGCAACGACCTGCCCCAGGGCTACGCCCCCAAGGAGGTCATCGCCCAGCTCAGCGGGGTAAAGGAAAAGGTCTTCTGCGTACGGGGCAACTGCGAAGCCGAGGTGGACCAGATGGTGCTGTCCTTCCCGGTGCTGGCGGATTATTGCCTGCTGGAACAGAAGGGCCATGTCATCTTCGCCACCCACGGCCACCACTATAACCTGGAGACCCCGCCCCTGCTGCAGCCGGGGGACGTGCTCCTCCACGGCCACACCCATGTGCCCGCCAAGGACAGCCGCCTGGGCTTCTGGTATCTAAACCCGGGCAGCGTCTCCCTTCCCAAGGAAAACAGCCCCCACAGCTATATGACACTGGAAAACGGCGTCTTTGCCTGGAAGGATTTGGAGGGCGTGGAATATGACCAGCTGGTGCTGTAAACCTTAAACCTTTGGAAAGGAGCTGTCCCCATGGAATTTCAAAAGAGCGAGGGGCGCATTTTCGCCCAAGACGAGAACGGCAAACTGTTGGCAGAGATCACCTTCCCCACCGTGGCGGAGGGTGTGGCGGACATTGACCACACCTTTGTGGATGAAAGCCTGCGGGGCCAGGGCGTGGCAGGAAAGCTGGTGCGGGCCGCCGTGGACCAGCTGCGCTCTCAGGGGAAAAAGGCGAAGACCTCCTGCTGGTACGCGGCCCAGTGGTTTGAAAAGCATCCCGAGGAGAAGGACCTGCTGGCCTCCCGGTAAAACAAATTTTTTAAAAAAGATTTCAAAAAGTGTTTTATCCCCGTTCACAGCCTGGTCATATCCCGCCGGTATACTGGGAACTGTCGAAAGGGAAAACAAGCTCTTCCCGGTGGATGCCGGGAACTTTTTCAATAAACTTCATTCTTCCTCCCTGAAAAGGCTGCCGTTTGGCGGCCTTTTCTTTTTCACAAGAACGCCCCGGACGCGGGAAAACACGTCTGGGGCATTTCTTTGCTGGAAGCCGGTTTAAAACAGGGAGAGCTGCTCCGCCGGCCGCTCCTTCAAGGGCACCGTCTCCTGCTGGAGCTGCTGGGAGGGGATATCCCCCAGGAAGGGAGAGGCCTCCCCCCAGGAGAGGAGCACCAGCTCCTCTTTGGCCCGGGTCATGCCCACATAAAAGAGGCGGCGCTCCTCCTGGGGGTCATTCTCCCGGCCGGGGGATTCCAGGGGGATGACGCCCCGGCTGGCCCCCGCCAGGAACACCACGGGGAACTCCAGGCCCTTGGCGGCATGGAGGGTCATCACCTGCACGGCCCCAGAGCGGTACCCCTTGCCCCCGGCCCGGCGCAGGTCCCCCTCTTCCCCCTGGGAAAGGTCCTGCAAAAAATCTCCCAGGCTGGGGTAAAACACCGCCATGTTCTTCAGCTTTTCCAGGGGCTCTCCGCCGCCCTCCTCCTGCTCCCACAGCTTCAGCAGGGAGAGGGGCTTTTCCCGCTGGGCCGGGGCGCAATAGCGTTCCAGCCGTTCCAGCCAGGGCCGCAGCGCGGCCTCTCCTTCCAGCAGGGTGGAAAGCGCCTCCACGCTCTCCGCACGGGAGCAGGCCGCCCGGGCCCGCTCCACAGTCTCTGGGGAACAGCTCCACAGCAGGGTCAGGCAGGCCTTCAGGGAGGCAGTGTCCCGAAAGTCCCAGCAAGTGCCCAGAAAGCCCAGCAGCCCCCGGATTTTCTTATCCTGCAGGAAGTCCTCCCGGCCCCACACCACGCAGGGGATGCTGTCGTGGCGCAGGCAGCGCTCCACCATCTCCGCCTGGCGGTGGGTGCGGCACAGCACGGCCATCTCCGAGAAGGAGCGGAAGTTCTCCCGATCCCCCTGGGCCTCCACCATGCCCAGGCCTCCCGCCATACGGCCGATCTCCTTGGCCAGGAACACCCCCTGGGAGAGCTCGTCCGGGGCGTGGACCCACCGCACAGGCAGGCCCGGCTTGCCCATGGCCTCCAAGCGACGGGGCCCCCCGGGGTTCTGCGAGATCACCGGCAGGGCGCAGCCCAGCACTTGCGGGGAGGAACGGTAGTTCCGGGCCAGGCGCAGGGTCACCAGGTCTGGGAAGTCCTCTCCCAGCCGCTGAAAGCAGTCACTCACCGCCCCCCGGAAGCCATAGATAGACTGGTCCGGGTCGCCAATGACAAACAGGCTGCCCTCCCGGCTCCACTGGAGCACCAGCTCATATTGCAGGGCGTTCACATCCTGGAACTCGTCCACCAGCAGGTGGGAGAACGGACGCCGTGCCTTGGGGGGCAGCTCTTTCACCGCCAGGGCCCGGTTCAACAGGCCGTCGAAGTCTGTGACGCCCAGGTCCTTCAGGCCCTGCTCATAGGCCGCGAACAAGGCTTCCTCCTCCGGGCCCTCCGGGGAAACCACCCCATTTTTCACCTGGGACACCCAGCCCAGCAGCTTTTTGGGGGAAAGGCGGCTGTCCCGCTCTTTTAGAAGGCCCTCCGCCAGGGCCAGCGCCTCCCCCTGAGAGAGCAGGGGCGGGCGGCCCAGCAGCTCCCGGCACAGGGCGTGGAAGGTGCCCACCGCCATTCCCTGCGCGGCGCCCTTCCCCACCAGGTCCTCCAGGCGCTCCTTCAGCTCTTGAGCGGCCCGGCGGGTGAAGGTCACCACGGTGATCTCCTCCGGCTTCACGCCGCTATCCAGCAGGTGAGCCACCCGGGCGGTGAGGGTGCGTGTCTTTCCCGCGCCGGGGCCCGCCACCACCGCCACCCGGCGGGCCTGGGTCTCCACCGCCTGGCGCTGGGAATCGTCCAAGCCGGCCTGGGGCACGGGAGGGGACTCCTCTTCCCGCGGGGGCGCCGCCTTCTCCACGGGCCGTTTCTTGGCCCGGGGAGCGCGGGGCACGGCAACGGGGCCAAACAGGCTCACCTGGCCGTTGAAAGCCTCCACTTCCTCCGCTGTGAGCAGCCGCACCTTGCCGTAGACCCCGTCGTAGCCCGCCTCCCGGACCACTTCCCCGGCCCGCAGGCGGCGGACCGCCTCCCCCACCGCCGGGCCCGCGGCGGAGCCGATGGCCTCAATGGGCACCTCCCGCAGGATGGCGAACTCCGGCCCCAGGGCTGCGAGCAGCTCCTTATAGAGGGCCTGGGTGCGCTTGCTGGCCTCGGAGCGGCCGGTGGCGTTGGCGATGACCTCCGGCAGGGGGACCAGGCTCTCAAAGGGCTTGGAATGGGGGCAGGGCATGCCGGGCAGGCGGTCCGCCAGCTCCTCCACCCGGTGCTCCACCCCGATGGTCAGCCGCTTGCCGCACACAGGGCACCGGTCCCCCAGGGCAGCGCTCTCCCCAGGAGACAGCCGCACGCCGCAGCTGCGGTGGCCATCCAAATGGTATTTGCCCTCCTCCGGGAAGAACTCCACCGTGCCCACAAGGCCCTCGCCGGTGTCCAGGGCGTGCTTTAGGGCGGGGTAGGAGAGCTCTGTGTCCAGCATGTCCGCCTCCCGGCCCAGCTTCTGGGGGGAGTGGGCGTCGGAATGGGACACCAGCTGCAGCCCGTCCAGCTGGGACACCCGCCAGTTCATGGGCGGGTCGGAGGAAAGCCCCGTCTCCACCGCGTGGATGTGGGGCGTCAAGTCCCCAAAGCACTCCTCTAGGGTGTCGAACCCGGAAAAGGCCCCGAACAGGGAGAAGTGGGGCGTCCAGATGTGGGCGGGGAGGAACACCGCCTGGGGGCAGGCCTCCAGGGTGATCTCCAGCAGGTCGCGGCTGGAAAGGCCCAGGATGGGGCGGCCGTCGGAGTGGATATTGCCGATCTGCTCCAGCCGGCGGGAGAGTTCCTCCGCCGCCTCCAGGCTGGGGAGCAAGATCACATTGTGCACCTTCCGGGTCCTGTCCCCCTGCTTGTAGATAGAGCTGATCTCCCCGCTGACCACAAACCGGGGCTCCGCCGGCTGGCCGGCCACGCCCCAGGGCAGGCGGAACTCCTCCTTTAACCGGTAAAGCCCCTCCTCCGCAGGCAGAAGCTGTTCCTCCATCTCCTGCCGCCAGGCCGGATGGGTGAAGTCCCCCGTGCCCACCAGGGCAATGCCTTTCTTTCTGGCCCACAGGTCCAAGTGGGGCAGGTCCCCCTCTTTGCTGGTGGCGCGGGAATAGCGGGAGTGGATGTGCAGGTCGGCAAAATACATGGCGGGTCCCCTTTCACGACAATTTCTTCCATTATAGGCTGTTTTTCCCCCTGGCGCAACGCAGAGACGCATAACGTGGAAAGAATTTACACGCCCCGCGGGGAAACTCCTTGCAAATCCCTCCCGGTTTGCTATACTGATAGCAGAAAGGAGGGGGAGCGCTTTGGAACATGTCTGGCACATTGGCTCTCCTGTGGGAGACTTGACTTTGACGGAAGAGGAGGGCGCCCTGACCGGCCTGTACTTCGGCCGCCTGTCCCGGCCAGGGGAGGCGGGCCCCACTGCCCTGCTGGAGGAGGCCGCCCGCCAGCTGCGGGAGTACTTTGCCGGGCAGCGCCGGGAATTTGACCTGCCCCTTTGCCTTCGTGGCACGGCGTTCCAAATGCAGGTGTGGCAGGCCCTGCAGGTCATCCCCTACGGGGAAGTGCGCACCTATGGGGAGATTGCCCGGGCCATCGGCAAGCCCAAGGCCTGCCGGGCAGTGGGCATGGCCAACCACAACAACCCCATCTCCATCATCGTGCCCTGCCACCGGGTGGTGGGGGCGGGCGGCAGCCTGACCGGCTACGGTGGGGGCCTGGAGAACAAGCGCTTCCTGCTGGAGTTGGAGAAGCGCAACCATTGAGGAGGCTTTTAAGGAGGGAATTTTATGGAGGAAAAACGCACCAAACTGCAGGTGGGTTCGCTTTTAGCGACGGGGGCCCTCTTCGTGATCTTCCTGGGGGTGTACCTTTTTCAATTCACCCGGCCGGGGGCCTTCATCGCCGGGGAGTTCTTCCCCGCCCAACCGGCGGGGGACACTGTCCTCTACCAGGGGGAGCTCCACGGCGTGCCCGGCGTGCTGATCTTCGAGCCCCAGGAGGACGGGGGCGTGTTTCTGCTGCAATTTGGCGGCTTTTCCGAGAAGTACGGCTTTGCCTTTGGGGAGGAGGAGGGTCCCCACGGCCGGCCCCTGGCCATCACCGGCGGGGACGGGGCCCTGGTGCTGGAGTGTTTCTACGCCGGGCCGGGCCTGCCCCTGCTGGACGGGACCGGCGCCCCCGCCACCGACGACGGCCTCACCATCACCGCGGAGACGGCGGGAGAGAGCCAGACCACCTTGTTCTCCACCCCCTTTACCAGCCTGGCCCAACTGGCTGCCGGGGACAATATCCACTACCGGGGAAGCTGGCAGTGGTTTTTCTTTATCAGCGTACTGGCGGGGCTGCTGAGCTTGACCGTGGCCTTCCCCATGACCTGGTTCAAGCTGAACCACTTTCTCTCGGTGCGGGACCCGGAACCCAGCGACTTCTACCTGGCCATGGTGAAAGTGGAGTGGGTGCTGGTGCCCGTTCTCCTGCTCATCGGCTACCTGTGGGGGCTGACGTTGTACACCTGAAAACCTTTCCGCCGGAGGGAGCAAATCCTCCGGCTTTTTTCTGTGCAAAATGCGCCTTGCCAAGGCACTGCGGACATGCTAAAGTAGGGAAAGACCACGCCCTGCGGGGCGGAAAAGAAAGGATGTATCGCTTATGTTAAAAAGATCCGTTTTCCTGACCCATTCCATCACCGGGAGGGAAACCGCTCGTTAAGGGCCGCCCTCCCCACATCGCGAGGAGGAACTCTTTTTGAAGACCCATACAATCAAACAGCTCTTGTCATTCTACAAGCCCTATAAGGGGCTGTTCGCCGCCGACCTGCTGTGCTCCCTCACTGCCGCGGCCATCGGGCTGGTTCTGCCCCTGGGGGCGGGGTACATCACAGAAAACGTCCTCACCGGGGATCTGGGCAGCGCGCCGGGGAAAATCCTGCGGGTGGGGGCCCTGCTGCTGGCGCTGGTGCTCATCCAGGCGCTGTGCAGCTATTTTATGGACTATCAAGGCCACTCCATCGGCGCCAAAATGGAGCGGGACATGCGGGCCCAGCTCTTCCGCCACTGCCAGCGCCTGTCCTTCTCCTATTTTGACACCCACCCCATCGGGGACCTGATGAGCCGCCTGACCAACGATTCCCTCTCCCTGGCGGAGTTTTTCCACCATGTCCCCGAGGACATCCTGGTAAACTCTATCAAGCTTTTGGGAGCCTGCCTCATCCTGTGGAACATCCACTGGCGGATGACTTTGGTTATCCTGGCCTTTCTGCCCTTTATGCTGGCCTACACCCTCTATTTCAACAAGAAGATGGCCAGCGCCCTGCGGCAGGGCCGGGAGGACATGGGGGAGATCAACGCCCAGGCGGAGGACACCCTTTCCGCCATCCGCATGGTGCAGTCCTTCTGCAACGAGGAGATCGAGGCGGCCAAGTTCCACCGCCTCAACGAAAAATTCCTCAAGAGCCGCCGGGCCAGCTACCGGGGCGAGGCCCTCTGCTGGGGCGGCATGGACGCCTTTGCCAGCCTCATCCCCATTGCGGTGGTGGTGTTCGGCGGGCTCTCCATCCTCCAGGGGTCTCTGGCCCTTTCGGAGCTGGTGGTGTTCCTGCTGTATGTCGGCTACTTCACCCAGCCCATCCAAAGCCTGGTAAACACCTCCCGGCTCATCCAAGAGGGGCGTACCGGCTTTCGCCGCTATGTGGAGCTGCTGGAAACCGTGCCGGAGATCCAGAATGCCCCCGGCGCCCGGGACCTGCCCCGGGTGAAGGGAGACATCCGCTTTTCCCATGTGCGGTTCCGTTATGGGGAGGGGAACGCCGTGTTCCAGGACCTGAACCTGACCATCCGCGCGGGGGAATATGTGGCGCTGGTGGGGGCCTCCGGCGTGGGAAAGACCACCCTTTGCTCTCTGATCCCCCGGTTCTACGACGTGGAGGCCGGGGAGGTCGCCATCGACGGCGTGCCTGTCAAACAGGCCACCCTGCGCTCCCTGCGGAGAAACGTGGGGCTGGTCCAGCAGGACGTGGCCCTGTTTACCGGCTCGGTGGCGGAAAATATCGCCTACGGCAGGCCGGGGGCCACGCTGGAAGAGATCAAGGCCGCCGCCCGCCAAGCTGGGGCGGAGGAGTTCATCGAAAAGCTCCCCCAGGGCTATGACACGGACATCGGGCCCCGGGGCGTGAAGCTCTCCGGGGGACAGCGCCAGCGGCTCTCCATTGCCCGGGCCTTTTTGAAGGACCCGCCCATCCTCATTTTGGACGAGGCCACCAGCGCCCTGGACTCCCAGAGCGAGCGGGTGGTGCAGCGCTCTCTGGAGGACCTGGCCCGCCACCGGACCACCCTGGTCATCGCCCACCGGCTCTCCACCATCCAGGGGGCCGGGCGCATCCTGGTCCTGGACGAGACCGGCGTCTGCGAGGAGGGCACCCACCAAAGCCTGATGGCCAAGGGCGGGGTGTACGCCAAGCTGTACGCCGCCAGCTTCCAGGCCTGATAAAAGACGAAACGGGACCGCCGGGCCTTGGCCCGCTGGTCCCTTTTTCTATGCCTGCTTTTCCAGGGCCCGGCGCAGGTCCTCCACATACCGGGCCTGCTGGCGCTTGAGATAGCCTCTCACAAGGGGGCCCATCCACCAGCGTTTGACTTCCACCATCTCCGTAAAGCAGAGGGCCGTCCCCCCGGCAGCCCTGGCAAAGGTGCCTACCCAGTGCCCCCGCAGGTTGGCGTTTTCCAGATCGAACTCCCAGCGCTGGAAGGGCTCTGTGCAGGTGACGGTGAACTGGGTGGGGAAGCCCTCCCGGGTGTACTCCACAAACGACCTGGGGCCCCGTTCCTCCACCCGGCTCAAATCCGAGCGCCAAGCGGTGTGCCGCAGATCGGTGACCATTTGCCACACATCCTCCGGCCCCCAGGGCAGCGTGGCTTCTATGACGGATGTGACCATGCGGTTCCGCCCTCCTCCCCCGCAGTTTTGCATCCATCCTATCACAAAACCGGCGGAAGCGCCAGCTCTTCGGCGTTTTTTTCTTTGAAAAAGCCCCTTCTTATAGTTGCATCTTCAACTAATTTGTGCTATGCTACTTCTATAAAGAAAATGCTTGAAATGTCCCGGCGCTGCTGGACCGGGAACTATTGCGGAGGGGAACACCCATGAAAATCGTCCTGCACTATATCAAGCCGTTCATCCCCAGGATGAGCCTGGGGATCTTCATTAAATTTGTGGGGGCGGTCATGGAACTGCTGCTGCCCTGGATTCTTTCCTACCTGGTGGACGACATCGTCCCCCTGCGGGACATGGGGCTGATCCTCCTCTGGGGCGGCGCCATGATTCTGGCCGCTGTCATGGCCCTGGTGACCAACATTGTGGCAAACCGTATGGCCGCCTGGGTGGCCCAGCACACCACCCAGGCCCTGCGCCACGACCTGTTCGCCAAAATCTCCTACCTGTCCTGCTCTCAGATCGACAGCTATTCCATCCCCTCTCTGGAGTCCCGCCTGACCAGCGACACCTACAACGTCCACCAGATGATCGGCATGATGCAGCGCATGGGGGTGCGGGCGCCCATCCTGTTGGTGGGCGGCATCCTCATCACCCTGACCCTGGACCCCGTGCTCACCCTGGTGCTGGTGTGCACCCTGCCCTTCTTGGCAGTGCTGGTGTTCTGCGTGTCCAAGCGGGGCATTCCCCTGTATGTCGGCCTGCAGCAGGGGGTGGACGCCATGGTCCGCACCGTGCGGGAGAACATCTCCGGAATCCGGGTCATCAAAGCCCTTTCAAAGACAGAGTACGAGCGGGAACGCTTTGCCAAGGTCAACGGCGAGGTGGTCCGCCGGGAAAAAAAGGCGGGCATCACCATGGCCCTGACCAACCCCATGATGAACCTGCTGCTTAATGTGGGACTGACCCTGGTCATCGTTGTGGGCGCCTACCGTGTCAACGCGGGGGTCAGCTCTGCGGGGAACATCATCGCCTTTCTAAGCTACTTCACCATCATCCTCAACGCCATGATGGCGGTCACCCGCATCTTCGTCATGTGCTCCAAGGGCATTGCCTCCGGCGCCCGCATTCAAGAGGTGCTGGACACCCCGGAGGACCTGGCCGTCCACCCGGAGGAACCGGAGGATTCCCCCTATCATGTGGTATTCGACCACGTCTCCTTCTCCTACAACAAGAACGAACCCAGTGTGGAGGACATCTCCTTCCGCTTAAAGCCCGGAGAGACCTTGGGCATTATTGGCGCCACCGGCTGCGGCAAGTCCACTTTGATGTCCCTGCTCATGCGCCTGTATGACGCGGACTCCGGCCTAATCCAGATTGGAGGGCACAGGCTCTCCTCCATCCCCCTGGAGGAGCTCCACCAGAAGTTCGGCGTGGTGTTCCAAAACGACGTGCTCTTTGCGGACAGCATCTATGAAAACATCGACTTCGGCCGGAACCTGCCCCCCCAGGAGATTGAGAAGGCCGCCCGGTGCGCCCAGGCCCTGGAGTTCATCTCTGCCCTGCCCGACGGCTTTGGCCACATGCTCACCAGCAAGGGCACCAACCTCAGCGGCGGCCAGAAGCAGCGGGTTTTGGTGGCCCGGGCCTTGGCGGGCTCCCCGGAAATTTTAATTCTGGACGACTCCTCCTCCGCCCTGGACTACCGCACAGACGCCGCCCTGCGGAAGGCCCTGCGGGAGGAATACCGGGGCATCACCACCATCATCATCGCCCAGCGGGTCAGCTCCATCCTGCACGCCGACCATATTCTGGTGCTGGAAGAGGGCAAAGAGCTGGGCTACGGCACCCATGAAGAGCTGCTGCGCTCCTGCCAGGTGTATCAGGAGATCGCCAAATCCCAAATGGGATACAGCCAGGATGCGGACCCTGAAGCCCGCGAAAAGGAGGTGGTCTAAATGCCCAAAGGACCCAGAGGGCCCATTGAAAAGCCCAAGGACCGGAAAAAAGTGCTTTTGCGCCTTTGGACCTACATCTACGCCCACAAGTGGATGGCCCTGGCCGCTGTGCTGCTGACCGTCTCCAGCAACCTGCTGGCGCTGCTGGGGCCCATGCTCTCCGGCGAGGCTATCGACGCCATCGGCATGGAGCCCGGCCAGGCGGACTTTCCCACCGTGTTTTTCTTCTGTGGGCTGATGATTGTCTTTTACGCGGTCAGCTCCCTGCTCTCCTATATTCTCTCCATTTTGATGATCCAGCTGAGCCAGCGGATTGTATTCCAGATGCGCCAGCAGGTCTTCGACCGGCTGACCCAGCTGCCGGTGCGGTATTTTGACGGCACCCAGACCGGCGACATTGTCAGCCGCATCTCCTATGACATTGACACGGTGAACGCCTCCCTCTCCAACGACCTGCTGCAAATCGCCGCCAGCGTCATCACCGTGCTGGGCTCTCTCATCATGATGGTTGTCATTTCCCCCACCCTGGTACTGGTGTTTGTCATCACCATCCCCATGTCCATCCTCTTCACCCGGTACATGACCAAGAAGGTGCGGCCCCTGTTCCACCAGCGCTCCGTAAAGCTGGGGGAGATGAACGGCTTTGTGGAGGAGATTATCACCGGGCAAAAGACCACCAAAGCCTATCACCAAGAGGAGACCATGATCTCCCGCTTTGACCAGCGGAACAAGGCCGCGGTGGACGCCTATTACAACGCCGACTACTACGGAGGCATGACCGGCCCCTCCGTCAACTTTATCAACAACCTGTCCCTGGCCTTTGTCAGCATCTTTGGGGCCATTCTGTTCTTGTGGGGGCACCTGTCCATCGGCAACCTGTCCTCCTTTGTGCTGTACTCCCGCCGGTTCTCCGGCCCCATCAACGAGGCCGCCAACATCCTCAGCGAGCTGCAGTCCGCCTGCGCCGCGGCCGAGCGGGTGTTCCGCCTCATCGACGAGGAGCCCGAGCCCGCCGATGCCCCCAACGCCGTTTCCATCGACCAAGTGGAGGGGGAGGTGGCCATGGACCATGTGCGGTTCGGCTATGACCCGGGCAAGACCATCATCCACAACCTGAGCTTTACTGCCCCCAAGGGGAGCCTGACCGCCATTGTGGGGCCCACTGGCGCGGGCAAGACCACCCTCATCAACCTGCTGATGCGCTTTTACGACCCGGACTCCGGGGCCATCACCCTGGATGGCCGGAACATCCAGCAGATCACCCGGAAGAGCCTGCGGCTCTCCTACGCCATGGTGCTGCAGGACACCTGGCTGTTCACCGGCACCATCTTTGAAAACCTGGCCTACGGCAAAAAGGGCGCCACTCTGGAGGATGTGCAAAAGGCCGCCAAGGCTGCCCACATCCACCGCTACATCATGGGTCTTCCCAAGGGGTACGACACCATTCTGGATGAAAACGGCATGAATATCTCCCAGGGGCAAAAGCAGCTGCTCACCATTGCCCGGGCCATGCTGCTGGACGCCCGGATGCTGATTTTGGATGAGGCCACCTCCAATGTGGACACCCGTACGGAAATCCAGATTCAGGCCGCCATGCGGGAATTGATGAAGGATAAGACCTGCTTTGTCATTGCCCACCGGCTGTCCACCATCCAAAACGCGGACCGCATTTTGGTGGTGCGGGATGGGGACATTGTGGAGCAGGGCACCCATCAGGACCTGATGGCCCGAAACGGCTTCTATGCCTCTTTGTACAACTCCCAATTCCAGTGAGAGACACAATTTGACAAATACCGGCTTCCGTGGGAAAATAGTCCCAGAAGCCGGTATTTTTTTGGAAAAGAGGGATGCGCTGTGCAAACTTTGCCAAAGCCTGTCAAAGGCCTGTTTTTCGATCTGGGCTGGACGCTGGTCTATCCTCTCAGCGGAGACTGGGAACTGACGGAATCCGCCATGAAGCTGTTCCACTGGGAGGCCTGCTCCTCCCTGCCGCCGGAGCGGGTGGCCGCCGCCCGAAAGGCCGCCAACGACTACTTCCTCCCCCGGCACAGGCTCTCCACCCGGGAGGAGGAATACGACCAGTACCTCCACTTTTATGGGGAGCTTGCCCGGCTGCTCCCTGAACTGGGCATCACCCGGCAGAATATCGAGGTGGCCGCCCTGGAAAAGGTCTATCAGCCCCAGCACACCTTTGGGATCTTTCAGGATGCCCTTTCCACCCTGCAGGCCCTGCGCGGCCGCTACAAGCTGGGCGTCATCTCGGACACCTGGCCCTCCATCCGGCCTGTTTTGGACGCCTTTGGCCTGACGCCCTATTTCGACTGTTTCACCTTCAGCTTTGAGCTGGGCTGCTTTAAGCCCGACCGCCGGATGTATGAGGACGCCCTGGCAAAGATGGGCCTCCCCCCGGAGGAGTGCGCTTTCATTGACGACGGGGTGAAAAACCTGCAGGGCGCCCAGGCCGCGGGCATCCAGCCGGTGCTCATCACCGCCAAGCCCGGCGCGGAGGAGTGCCCGCCCGGCATGGCCTCCATCCAAACCATCTCCGGCATTCTGGAGCTGCTGGCATAAAAATGAAAAAGGGGGATCCTGCCATGGACGCCGTAAGCTATCAGGACTATGTAAACATTCTCAAGGAAGAGCTGGTGCCCGCCATGGGCTGCACCGAGCCCATCGCCATCGCCTATGCCGCCGCCGTGCTGCGGGAAACCTTGGGCCGGCCCGCAGAGCGGATGGAAGTGGAGGCCAGCGGGAATATCATTAAAAATGTGAAAAGCGTGTTTGTGCCGGGCACAGGAGGCCTGCGGGGCATTCCTGCCGCCGCGGCCGCGGGCATGGCCGCCGGGGACCCCTCTCTAGACTTGGAGGTCCTCTCTCAAATAGGAGAGGCGGAACAGGCCCGCATTCGGGAATACCTGGCCTGCACGCCCATCACCGTAAAACTGGCGGACTCCCCGCTGATTTTCGACATCCTGGTCCGGGCTTGGGCCGGGGAGGACAGCGCCCTGGTGCGCATTGCCAACTACCACACCCACATTGTCCGCATTGAGAAAAACGGGGCCATCCTCAAGGACCTGCCCGTCCAAGCCGCCGCCGAGGAAGGGCTGACAGACAAATCCGTGCTCTCCGTGCGGGGCATCCTGGAATTCGCCCGGGAAGCGGACCTCTCTGATGTGGAGGAGACCCTTTCCCGGCAGATCCGCTTTAATACCGCCATCGCCCAAGAGGGCCTGCGGGGGGATTACGGCGCCAATATCGGCCAGGTGCTGCTCTCCGCCTATGGGGATGATGTGAAGATCCGGGCCAAGGCCATGGCTGCCGCCGGGTCCGACGCCCGGATGAACGGCTGCGGCCTGCCGGTGGTCATTGTCTCTGGCAGCGGGAACCAGGGGCTTACCGCTTCTCTCCCAGTGATTGAATACGCCAAGGAGCTGGGAGCGGACCAGGAGACTTTGTACCGGGCGCTGCTGGTTTCCGACCTCATCACCATCCACCTGAAGGCGGAGATTGGCCGGCTTTCCGCCTATTGCGGGGCCGTCAGCGCCGGGTGCGGCAGCGGGGCGGGCATCGCCTACCTGTATGGGAAGGATAAACCCGAGGAAGCCCTGCTGAAAGACGTTTCCCACACCATTGTCAACTCCCTGGCGGTGGTCTCTGGCATGGTGTGCGACGGGGCCAAGGCTTCCTGCGCGGCGAAGATCGCCTCGGCGGTGGACGCGGGCATTTTGGGCTTCACCATGTACCAGCAGGGGCAGCAGTTCCGGGGCGGGGACGGCATTATCTCCAAGGGCGTGGAGGAAACTATCCACAACATCGGCCTGCTTGCCACCCAAGGCATGCGGGAAACTGACCGGGAAATCCTGGACATTATGACCACCCGCTGCTGACTTTTTTGAAAAAATCCTTCCGCGGGGCGGTTTCCTCACCGAACTGTCACAAAAGGCCTTTATTCTATATCTATAAGCACAAGGCAGAAACGGAAGGGGCGGTTCCTCCCCTTTTGCAAGGAAAGGGGGCTTTCACCACGATGTTCCGCATACAGCGTCCGAAAAAGCTGGTGGTCCATTTCCGCCGCGTCTGGCCCAACCGGAGTTGGCACATCCCCGCGCTGATGGGGGCGGCCTGCCTGCTGCTGGCGGCCTCCCTGGCGCTGGGGGTGATGGAGCTGGGCACAGGGGACAGCTCCGCCCCTGTCCAAGAGGCCGCCCTTTTGGAAAGCGCCCAGGAGGAGGAGGAAAGCGAGACAGAGGCAGGCGTGTCCCAGGCGGCGCTGCGGGAGGAGGCGGCGCTTTCGGAGGCTTCCTCCGCTGTGGAGAGCGCCCCGGAGGAGAGCTCCCAAGGGGCTGTGGACTTCGCCGTCTCCTACTATGAGGAGCCCCAGCCCATCACCGAGGAGGAGGCCGCCGCCACCCTGGAGAGCCTGCGGGACACCTTCCCCGATGGCTCCTATTGGAACCACATGGGTCTGGAGGAATGGGATGAGTTCACCGTGACGGACATTCCCTGCGACCACGACCTGTATTGGGACACCTACTGCAACAGTTACACCGGGGGCATCCAGGAGCTGTTCCCCCAGTTTGAGCCCATGGAGCAGTGTTTGGGCTTTGCGGCGCTGCTCAGCGATTTGGTCTTTGGGGAGGACGCCCCTGTTTCCACCTTTACCGACTACATACAGCTGCGGGTGGGAGACCACATCCGGTTGGAACTGACGGAACACTCCATGACTGTGCTGACGGTGGCCGAAGAGGGCATCACTGTGGTGGAGTGCAACCGGGATTACGAACACTGCCTCATCAGCTGGGACCGCTTCCTCAGCTGGGAGGAGCTGGCGGCTTACAGCTATGAAATGGAGTGTATCACCCGGTACGAGGCATGAGCCGCAACAAGGGCGGGGGAAAAATTTTCCCCGCCCTTTCTTTCCATTTTTCATTCCATCCGTCTAATGGATAGGGCCGCGCGAGGAAACGGTAGGATTTTGTAAGAATCCCACCCTTCTCCCCCGTCTGTATTGCAAAACCCAAAAGGAGGGAATGCCTATGAACCCACCGGAACCCCAGCCTGCCCGGCGCCGCGGCCGGAAAAACCGCGCTTTTCACGACCTGCTGGCGGGCCTGGCCGCTGCAGCCTGCGTGCTGGCTTTCATGCTCTTCAGCTCGCGGTTGGGAACCGCGGCAGCCAGCGGGGAAACCCCACCCTCTTCCCCGCCCCCTGCCGCAAGCGCCAACAGCGCCTCTGAAAGCGAACAGCCAGGTGTGGACCTGGAAACGGCCTCCCCCCAAACCGGCCAGGATGAGATCCCTTTGCCGGAGGAGCTTCCCTGGAACCTTCGCTTGGTGAACAAGGACAACCCCCTTCCCCGGGATTTTTCCGTGGAGACCGCAGAGGCGGCAGAGGGCCAGCTTGACAGCCGGGCTGCCTCCGCGCTCTCTCAAATGGTGTCCGATATGGAAGCCCAGGGCCTTTCTCCCGTGGTCTGCTCCTCCTTCCGCACCTGGGAGGAACAGGAGGCCCTTCATCAAAACAAAGTGAACCGGCTTTTGTCCCAGGGCTATTCCCCGGCTTCCGCCGAGGAAGAGGCCTCTCGTTGGGTGGTGCCCGCGGGAACCAGCGAACACCAGCTCGGTTTAGCGGCCGACATTGTGGCGGCGGATTGCCAGGTTCTGGAGGAAGAGCAGGAAAACACCCCCGAGCAGCAATGGCTGATGGCCCACTGCCAAGAATATGGCTTTATCCTCCGCTACCCACGGGACAAGCAGGGCCTGACCGGCGTAGGGTATGAGCCCTGGCACTACCGCTATGTCGGGGTGGAAGCCGCCCAAGAAATCATGTCCCAGGGCTTCTGCCTGGAAGAATATTTGGGGCAGGCATAAGAAAAAGAGGTTGGTCCCTGCCAGCCTCTTTTTCTTATGCCTCTGATCCGGGGCGCTCACTCCTCCCTCTCCAGGGAGCGCTGGGCCGCAAACCCCTGGGGGTAGCGGCGCCTGAGCTTTTCAATGTTCCGGGAAAAGACCTCTTCCAGGTCCACATCCAGCGCAGTGGCTGTTTCCGCCAGATACCAGGCGACGTCCCCCAGCTCCTGGATCAGGTGCTCCCGGTCCAGCGGATGGCCCTGGGCCAAATGCTTTTTCACCACGTCGATGGCCTCTCCTGCCTCGCCGCACAGGCCCATGACCCCATTGATGAGCACATCCTTTTTGGCAAGCGCTGGATTTAGGGTGGCCATGGCCATTTTTTGATATTCGTTGACCGTCATAAAGCGGCAACCTCCCTCTTTCCTAAGGCTTTTTCAAGATCAGCCGCGTCTCCCCCGGATTCAGGCTGGGAAGAACGGCCCGGACCCGCGGATGGGAAAAGCCGCCGCGCAGCATATCCCGCAGCGCAGTCCCCCGCTGGTAGCCGTGGATCACCCGCAGCTCTGTGATCTCCGCCGGCGCGGTGTTCAGCCAGCCGGCAAGAAGATCCCTGGCGTCCCGCTCGTAAACTCCATGAAGGTCCACCGTGGCCAAGCTGCCCTGGCGTTGAAAACGCATTCAAACCCTCCTCCCAGCAGGAAAGGCCGCCCCAGCGGGCAGCCGCTTTTCTCTTTTCAGTATAGCCGGGCGGAGCGGGAAATGCAAGCCTCATTCCAGCACACGGAAGGCTTTCCATCTGCCGCCTTTGTAGCGCAGCAGCAGAATAACCGCCTTGACGCACCAGTCCCCCGCCATGGCCAGGGCAATGCCGATGACCCCCAGGTGCAGCCACACCCCCATCAGGACAGACAGGGCCACCCGCACCACAATGGTGGAAAACAGGGAAATATACATGGTAAACTTCACATCTCCGGCGGCACGCAGCCCGTTGGAAAAGGGGCCGGAGATGGGATAGGCCACGGCGTTGAAGATATTGTGGATCACCACCAGCCAAAGCACCAAGTTTTTGGCTTCGGGGGAGAGGTCATAGAACAGGAGCATCACCGGGGTGGCCAAAAGCACCAAGGCGTTCCAGGCGATGGAGATGAAAAAGGTCAGCCGGGTAAGCTTTCTCATGTAGTAATCTGCGGCGTCCACGTCCCCCGCGCCCATGCACTGTCCCACCACAGTGATGAAAGCGGGGCCCATGGCAGACCCCACCAGCGCCGCCAAAGACCAAATGCTCTGGGCCACGCCATTGGCGGCGATCTGCACGGTGCCAAACATGGCGGTGATGGAGCTTAACGCCACTTTCGCCAGCTGGAACAGGCCGTTCTCGATGGAGTTGGGCACAGCGATGCCCAACAGCCTGCGCACCATGCTGCTGTTCCAGGTGAAGAGGCCGCCCCAAGTGAGGGCAGCTGGATTTTTCCCCAAAAAGCAAAGCACCGTCATGGCCACGGCCGCAAATACCCGGGAGATCGTAGAAGGCCAGGCCACGCCAGCCACTCCCGCGTGAAGGACAAAAATGCCGATAGCGTTTCCCACCACGTTGATGGCGTTCATCACCAGGGAGACATGCATGGTCACCTTGGTCTTGTTCATGCTGCGGTACAGGGCCGCGCCGGCGTTGTACAGGGCCAGGGCCGGATAGGAATAAGCGGAGATGCGCAGATAGACCAGGCCGGCCTGCATCACGTCCGGCTCCACCTGCCCAAAGAGCAGCCCCAGCAGAGGGCGGTCCCACAGCAGGGTCGCCCCCATGCACACCAGGGAAAACAAAAGGGAGAGCAGGTACAGCTGCCCTGCGGCCAGGCTGCTGTTCTTCCGGTCCCTGCTGCCGATATACTGGCTGACCACCACCGCCCCGCCGGAGGCCAGGGCCGTGAACAGAAAAATGAAAAAGATGTTCAGCATGTTCACCAGGGAAACGCCGGACACAGCGGTCTCTCCCGCATAGCTGACCATCAGCGTGTCGGCAATGCCCACCAGCATGGCCAGCAGCTGCTCCACGAACAGCGGCACAATCAGTTTTTTCAGGTCCGAGTTGGAGAACAGCTTCTGCCCCTCTTCCACCTGCTGACCGGGCTCCAAAAGCCTGCTCCATATGCCTTTGAACGGCTGCATCCTTTCTCCACGCTCCCAACGAATTTTTCACACTTATTATACCGGGGCAGCCCTGCCCCTGTCCAATACCTGGTAAGAATCCCACAACATGCTTGAGGGGCATTTGTCCCTTTCATCCATGCTCACCCCTGCTAAAGATGCCACTCAAAAAAGAAATAAACGATTTGTAAATTTTCTCTATTTTTGTGGACTTTTTCGGTGGGCCTGGTATAATGAGAATACTGACTCAGCGAGGAGGCATCTCAATTGAATCTCCCCTTACACCCGTCCTGGAGTGGGCCGCGCAGCACCTTTTTTGCGCCCCTGCTCTGGGACAGCCTGTTTTTCAGGCAGTCTGTGGGAGAACTGGGTCTTTTCTTGACCCCCCAAATGGTTACCCCCTTCTAGCCAGAAAACATTCATCTGGATCGCTTGACAGAAAAAAGTAAGGAGGAATCTCGTTTGACCCCTCACAACACACCCCAGGAGGACCTGCTCAAGGAACTGCGCACCTCGTTAGAGGCGGGCCTCTCCAGCCAGGAGGCCCAACAGCGCCTTGGGCAATATGGGGAAAACAAACTGGCTGAAAAGAAGAAAAAGACCAACCTGCAGCGCTTTTTAGAGCAGTTCAAGGACGCCATGATCATCATTCTGCTGCTGGCCGCGGCAGTGAGCTTTGTGGTGGCCTGCTTTGGCCACGACCCCATGGAGTTCTTTGAGCCGCTGCTCATCCTGCTGATCGTTGTGCTCAACGCCGTGCTGGGCATGGTGCAGGAGGCCAAGGCGGAAAAAGCCCTGGATGCCCTGAAAAGCATGTCCGCCCCCCATGCCCGGGTCCTTCGGGATGGGAAAGAACAGGTCATCGACGCCGCCCAGCTGGTGCCCGGCGACGTCATCCGCTTGGAGGCCGGGGACTTCATCCCCGCGGACGCCCGGCTGCTGAAAAGCGTCAGCTTAAAGAGCGAGGAGTCCGCCCTCACCGGCGAAAGCGTCCCCAGCGAAAAGGACGCCGCCGCCCTTGTGGAGGAGAAAGCCCCCTTGGGGGACCGCAGCAACATGGTGTTCTCCGGCTGCTCTGTCACATATGGAACTGCCACGGCGGTGGTCACTGGGACAGGGATGAACACAGAGATGGGCAAAATCGCCGGCCTGCTGGAAGGGGAAGAGGAGGGCCAGACCCCCCTGCAGCAGAAGCTGGCCCAGCTGGGAAAATACCTGGGCTTTGTGGCCCTGGCAGCCTGCGCGGTCATTTTTGTGGTGGGGCTGGCGGGCGGCATCAACGTGCTGGAAATCTTTATGACCGCCGTCTCTCTGGCGGTTTCCGCCATCCCTGAGGGCCTGCCCGCCATTGTCACCATCGTGCTGGCCATCGGCGTGCAGCGGATGGTAAAGAAAAACGCCCTCATCCGCCGCCTGCCTGCCGTGGAAACTCTGGGCAGCGCCTCGGTAATCTGCTCGGACAAGACCGGCACCCTGACCCAGAACCGCATGACCCTGGTAAAGCTCTGGGTAAACGGAGAGCCGGAACTTGAGGCCGTTTCCACCTCCAACACCCAGGCCGCCCGGGAACTGCTGCGCTACGGCGCCCTGTGCTGCGACGGTTCAGTGGTCTACAAAGAGGACGGCACCGAGCAGCATATAGGCGACCCCACCGAGACCTCCATTCTGGTGGCGGCCCACAAAAACGGCATGGAGCAGGATGAGCTGAACCGGCAGTATCCCCGGCTGGCAGAGCTGCCCTTTGACTCTGACCGGAAGCTGATGACCTCTGTCAACCAAATCGACGGGAAGATCGTGGCCATTGTCAAGGGCGCTTTCGACATGATGGCCGCCCGGTGCGTCTCTGGCAACCTGGAAGCCGCCAAGGAGAAAAACGACGAGATGAGCCGCGGCGCCCTGCGGGTGCTGGCGGTGGGCTATAAATTCTTGGAGAAGGCGCCGGAGGACCCCACCAGCGAGGAGCTGGAAAACGGCCTGACCCTTTTGGGCCTGGTGGGCATGATTGACCCGCCCCGTCCCGAGGCCAAGGCCGCGGTTGCCACCTGCCGCCAGGCCGGCATCAAGCCTGTGATGATCACCGGCGACCATGTGGTGACGGCCTCCGCCATCGCCAAAGAGCTGGGCATTCTGGGGGACGGAGACAAGGCCATCACCGGTGCCCAGCTGGACGCCATGACGGAGGAGCAGTTGGACCAAGAGGTGGAACACATCTCCGTGTACGCCCGGGTTTCCCCGGAGAACAAGATCCGCATTGTCAAGGCCTGGCAGCGCAAGGGCCAGGTGGTCTCTATGACCGGCGACGGCGTCAACGACGCCCCTGCCCTGAAGGCCGCGGACATCGGCTGTGCCATGGGCATCACCGGCACCGACGTGGCCAAGGGCGCCGCGGACATGACCCTCACCGACGACAACTTCGCCACCATTGTGGACGCTGTCCGGGAAGGCCGTGGCATCTACGCCAACATCAAGAAGGTGGTGGGCTTCCTGCTGGGCACCAATATCGGCGAGGTGCTCACCGTGTTCTTTGCCATGATCCTGTGGCACAAGACGCCCCTGCTCTCCATGCAGCTTTTGTGGATCAACCTGGTGACGGACAGTCTGCCCGCCATCTCTCTGGGCATGGAAGCGGTGGAGGCCGACGTGATGGACCACAAGCCCAAGCCCAAGAGCGAGGGCATCTTTGCCCACGGACTGGGCATTCAGGTGGTGCTGCAGGGCTGTATGTTCGCCCTTTTAACCCTGGCGGCCTTTGTGCTGGGCCAGCGCTTCGGCGGCAGCCTGGAGGCCGGCCAGACCATGGCCTTTATGGTGCTGGCCCTGACCCAGATTGTTCAATCCTTCAACATGCGCAGCCAGCGCTCTCTCTTCGCCATCGGCCCCTTCTCCAATAAGAAGCTGAATGGCGCCGCCCTGCTGAGCCTGGCGCTGGTGTGCCTGGTGCTGTTCACCCCGGTGCGCATCGCTTTTGGGCTGGTGCTGCTGCCCGCCTGGCTATACCTGGTGGGCCTGGGGCTGATTTTGGTTCCCCTGCCCGTGATGGAGCTGGCCAAAGCCATTGGACTGGTGCGGCACCGGCATTAACACAAAGACCATAAGACAGCTTGCAAACCGCAAAAGCCGCGGCCTCTCCAAAGGAGCAGCCGCGGCTTTTCTTTTTTACCTGCCCGGGGCAGGGGTAGGCCGGAACGCGTTCTCTGTCCGATCCAAAACCACCTGGTCCTCCCGGCCGGAGTCCAACACAATATTGTCCCCCGCCTGGGCGTCCACCTGGACTGTAACCAAGGGTACCGGCTGCGCGTTGGCAATGCTCAACATGGCCCCCACCTGAGCAGAATAACAGGAGTCCTCCTTGCCGGCAGGCGCGGGGGCGGATTCTGTCACACCCACCATATAGTTGGAAGCAATGTAGTTTCCATAGCCAGAGGCAACGCGGACAATTACTGGGCGAACCCCTTGGGGGCGGATATACTCCTGGTCTATGACCTCGGAAAAATGGTTCCCAATCAAAGAATTGTGGAACCCCTCTATATGGACCAGGCCATAGGCGTCATCCAGGCCGTTATCATGGCTTTGCATGGGGGGCCAAGGTTCCCGGGAACGGTAGAAATGGTTGCTGGAGACCAGGTTTTCCGCGCAGTTGCTGTCCATTTCCAACATGCCTGGATAAAACGAATGGAAGCGGTTTCCTGTAATTGAGGAGCGGGCCACCCCAGACAGGTGGACGCTGCTTTTCCCCCGGGGAAACACATTGTTTGAGGAGACAAGAAGCCCCCCAAAGTTCTGGGCATAGATAGAATACCCCTTGTAGCCTGCGCCCAGCAGGTTTTCTGTCACCTTGCTGGCCTGGCCCCAACCCCGCAACTCGATGCAGCTCCCACACTCCGCGATGAAATTGTCATGGATGCTCAGCGCGTCCGCATGGTAGATAACCACCCCATGTTCCAAATAAACCATACCCATCCCGTTTAATCGGAACGAATCTTGGGCGCTTGCCACATAAATTCCCGTCTTCCCGTTAACATAGGTGTTTTCCGGATCATCCCGGCCGCCATCCTCTACAAAGTGCAGGCCGTCAATGCAGAAGTTCTCAAATTCCACCGAACTGATGCGGGGGTCGCCCTCCCGGTTGATATAAAATGCCGCCCCAGAGGTTTCATCCCCCGGGTCGGGAACCAGGTCCACTAGCACACGGCTCCCTCCCGGCCACATCTCATGCAGACTGGGCCACTGTTCCCTGGGAAGATTATACCGGATGCTGGAAGACACAAAGCCATGGCCCGAGCCCATAATTTTAACATAGCTGCGATCAATGACCACCTGGGTGCGCAGGTGATAATCTCCAGGCGGGAGGTAGATCACTGCCCCGGGCTTTCCCCCTTCATGGAAATCCGTCTGGCTTTGATGGGCTTTTAGATCTTCCAAAATACTATTAATGACCTGGCCTATGTCTTCCTGCGCATTTCCAATAGGCCACTGTGTCACGTCGTAATAATTCCCCACAGGACATCCCGCCTTTAGAATGAAATTTACTCAAATCAAATATAATATATCCGTTTCCGTCTGTCAACCTGTCCCCAAAGGGAAATCATTCTGAACGCAGAGCGGCCACAGGGTCCTTTTTCGCGGCGCTCCGGGCGGGAACCAGCCCGGCAATGAGAGTGATGGCCATGCTCAGGGCCACTAAGATCAGCGCGGCGCCCAGAGGCAGGGAGGTGGTCAGGGTCTCCGCCCCCAGCAGCTGGCGTATCAGGCTGTTGATGGGAAGGGTCAGCAGGGCGGAGACCCCCACCCCAATGGTCCCCGCCAGCAAGCCGATGATCAGCGTCTCCGCGTTGAACACCTGGGCAATGTTGCCCTTGGAAGCTCCAATGGCGCGGAGAATGCCAATCTCCTTGGTGCGCTCCAGCACCGAGATGTGGGTGATAATGCCGATCATAATGCTGGAGACGATCAAGGACACCCCCACAAAGGCGATGAGCACATAGGAGATCATATCCACAATGGAGGTGATGGAGCCGGTGAGCAGGGCCACATAGTCGGTGTAGGTGATCTGGTCCTCCTCATCCCTTCCGGCGTTGTAGGCGGCAATACAGTCGGAGACCGCCTCCTCCGGGTCCGCGTCGGAGGGGACCAAGGCCCCGTCTTCGTCCCGGGAGTAGACGGAAAAGCGCACATCATAGGTGTAGACCACCCCGTTTTCCCCCAAATACTGCTGGATCTCGCTATTTGGGTCATCCAAATATTCCTCAAAGGAGGTCAGGTTGTTCTCCTTGATGCTGGCATTCAACGCCTCACTGGATTCCAGCAGGGAGTGGTCGGCCCACACGCCGTCCCGTTCTTCAGCAGAGCCCTCCGCTTCTCCTGCCTGGAGGCTTCCCATGGTGCCCATGATGCTGCTCATATCCACCGCCTCCGCTGTGATGGTGACGGGATAGGAGGTCATGGTCTCCCTTTGGATATCGGTGATGTAGCCATTCACCCCATGGGAGAAGGCCAGGATCAGCGCGATGCCGATGATGCCGATGGAGCCGGCGAAGGCTGTAAGGACTGTGCGGCCCTTTTTCGTCCGCAGGTTGTTGAAGCTGAGGGCCAGGGAGGTGCCAAAGGACATCTTGGCCTTGCCCAGGTTGCGGTGCTCCAGCGGCTTTTCCGCGGGGGCGGGCGTATAGGGGTCCGAGTCGTCGATGATCTTCCCGTCCCGCAGCTTGACAATGCGGGTGGAATACCGCTGGGCCAGCTCTGGGTTGTGGGTGACCATCACCACCAGCCGGTCCTTGGCCACCCGTTTCAGAAGTTCCATGATCTGGATGCTGGTCTCGCTGTCCAAGGCGCCGGTGGGCTCATCAGCGAGGAGGATGTCCGGGTCGTTGACCAGGGCCCGGGCAATGGCCACCCGCTGCATCTGCCCGCCGGACATCTGGCTGGGGCGCTTATGGAGCTGGTTTCCCAGCCCCACTTCCTCCAGGGCCTGTTTTGCCCGCTGCCGCCGCTCCCCCCTGGAGACGCCGCTGATGGTCAACGCCAGTTCCACGTTGGCCAGCACCGACTGGTGGGGGATCAGGTTGTAGCTTTAGTATACCTTCCTTGGGCCTGATATGTCAATACATTGTCACTACATTACTTGTTCTCTGTTATCTCTCCCATCCCTTGTTTTTTACTGTCATCCTCTAAAATGCTGCCAGTCCACCACAAAAAAAGAGATGCAGCTTCTCAAAAGCGCATCTCTTTTTTGCCGCGCAAAACCATCCCCGCAAGCCCCCGCCATTTTGCAGGGATTCCCGCCGCAAAGAAGGTCTGCGGGCCTAGCCCTGCTCAAAACGAGGATACACGCCTATCTCAATTGTGGCGTACCAAGGAGCTTTAGGGGATCATCTCGATCAACTCATAAATCTTTTTTATGGTCCACTCTTTATTGATAGACAGCCTTGTAAGGCTGGAAATGGTGCCTACCCACTCTACACTCTCCATTTCTGCCTGCAAGTCCTGCTCCCAAGATGCCAACTGCCGGTTCAACTGGGCAAATTCCTCCGGAGGCAACACATACCCCAGGTATTGCACAATCCTCTCCATCAGGGTCTTCATGGTATCTACACAGTTTCCCAGAAGGTGCACGTTGGCGGTCTCGCTGACGGTTCTTTCCCACTCTGCCTCACAATATTCCGCCGCGCTTGCAAATTCCTCCCCCATATTTCCAGAGCGAAGCTGGAAGGAGACCTGCTGGCCGCTGGGAGCCTCAGTAAAGAAAAGAGAGAAGGATTGTAATGCAGAGGAATAGTTCCAAGTAGGAACATTTCTAGCCGAATCCCCAAAAGAGATCTTCACGGTGCAATTTCTCTCATCAATAGCATATGTAAAAGGAACAACGGCCGGGATAGGAGTGCCATAGAGGTTGATCCCCGTGCCATCAGCAAAAAACTGGTAACAGTCCAAGGACTGCACAGACGCATTCCAGGGGTGGGATACCAGAGCGTCTTGGATCTCGCTTCCTTCCGGCTCTTGCTCCGCTATCCCTTTCAGCTTCATATCAAATTTCATAAACACACTGGCCGCTTCGGCACGCGTCAGATTTTGTGCCGGATGAAAGTATCCCTCATCGTCTCCCGCCATCAATCCCAGCGACCGAACCACATCAACCGCCTGTTCGGCCCATGAATCCACTTGTGCCGCATCTTTGAACGAAGAGACAGCGTCGGAGGCGGGAGGAAGCGAAATGTTTTCTATCTGAAGATAGTTGCGGAGAATCACAGCAATCTGCTGGCGGTTGATCGCTTTATTCGGTTCGAAGGTGGTATCGCTCGTACCGGCGACATACCCGTTGTCAAACGCCCAATTGACGTAGTCTGTGTACCAATTTTGGGGGACATCCATAAAACCCGCATCAGGAGCAGAGGCGACATTCGCCTCCGCAATCTTTGCGAGAACCGTTACAAACATAGCGCGGGTCATACTTCCCTCAGGAGAAAAGGTTCCATTTCCATTGCCTGCAAAGAGACCGTTCTCAACCACATAAGTGACAGCGGGAGTATACCATGCACCATTTGGCACATCCGCGAACCGGGTTCCCGCAGCCTGTGCTGTCATCGTGCAGGGGGAAGCAGCCAAAAACAACGCGGCTGACAAAGCCACCGCCGTGATGTGTTTACTGAGCAATTTCCTCATCTTGCTTCATTCCTTCCTTTTCATATGTAGAAAACCGAGGCCCTCTTACTTGATATTTTAAGTTTAGCATAAGACATCCGTTCGTGTCATTATAACAGATAAATTTTTTCACATATTTTTAAATATTTTCAAATAGCTTGTACAGCCTTGGTATTTTTCGGCATGACTTCCATGCAGCGCCTGGAACAAGGCTTTCTCTCAAAAGCGCGGGACATGGATTTCTTTGCGGAATTTGATACCGCCAAAAGCCTGGGGCGGTTCATCCAGCTGCTGCACCAAAAAAACTACAATGTCACCGATATGCAGCTGGACAAGAGAGAGTACAAAAAAGGCGGGAATATCGGAGCGATCTTTCACATCAAAATGGACCAAGCCTCCTCCCACTCCGAAGTGATACAGACCCTCTCCGAATTTGAGGGATTACAGTTCATTGAAGAGATCCAATAATTTCCTTCCCCCGCTAAACCACCAACAAACAGGCCGATAAGGTACAATAAGTTTCGCAAATTGAAAAGCAAATAAAAAGAGACATGGATAAGGTACAATAAGTTTCGCAAATTGAAAAGCAAATAAAAAGAGACATGGTT
>UQRL01000015.1 GCA_900543555.1 uncultured Oscillospiraceae bacterium
TCCTTCAGCAACGCCTTGCGGAGCTGCTCAGTCTCGTAATCGGTAAAAGCCAAGGTCGCACCCTCCTTGAAATATGACCGTTTCAGTTCTTCTGGTCATATTATACCGCGCTTTCTTCTGGTTTGCAAGGGATGTAGAGAAAAACATACGCATTTTAACAAAAAATTATTCCATTAACACATTATTTCATGAAGGCGCTCCTCTTCCTTTGGCAAAGTACTGCACCCCCCCTAAAATCAAAAATGCACCCCCCTCCAAACCGTAATTGCACCCCCTTAACGGGTTTCTATCAAAATTAGAGTCATTTGCCAAAGAAGTCAGTAATGTGAACACATTGCTGGCTTCTTCCTTTTTGCGTCAGAATCCACTCCAAGCCCACTCAGCATCGCATCTGCCGAAGACTACTTCGAGCTGAATTCGAGATGAGCCTAGATATTTGCTGTCGTTGAGAATTTGCTGTGACCGAGCCATTCCATAATCTGCTTCAGCGGCACGCCGTTAGCACGTAAAAGCGAAGCGTAACTTACGGTGCGGATCATGAAAGCGCATCCGCTTCGGGCCGTGCTTTTGGATATACTGCGAAAGATAGCTTGTCAGATAATGCGGTTTCATCAGTTCACCCAACTTGCCCACAAAATATAGTCATCACAGCAGGCAGGGATATAGTTGTAAGGAAGATTCCGGCAAAGTAAAGAAGCGGTTTTTATTGGAACAATTTTTCAGGCAGGTATTCAAATAAACGGTTCTACTCCTTATAAATCGGCAAAAACATTGATTTACTTCTCGTCGTACTATACAATATATATTGTAGACTTATGGAAAGAAGGTATTCCAGGTTGCCGACGGCTTCCTGACTGCCCGCTTCGATGAGAATGGGCAGATGAAACCATTACCGCATCGCAAAACAAAAGCCCTACTGCTTTGTCATGCGCAAAAGCTTCGTGGCTAACGACAGCATGGCTACCAACTTCGAGCAAATCTTTGCCTCATAAAATCCGACGATAGTAAGGAAGGTGCTGTAAAAGTGGAAAAAATAAAATATGAAAATTATAATCTATATCATTACACATCCTTATCTACTCTGCTAGCCATTATTCAAAATAAAACTATTAGATTAAGCGACTACCGTTTTTTAAATGATAAGCAAGAACTAACTTACGCAATAGAGAGATTAAAGGAAATAGCTCAAGATCAAAGCAATGTTTTTTCTCGGAAATTAACCAATGTTTTAAATGATATTTCAATCGGAAAGGCGGTCTTGCCCTTTACAGATGAGAGTACTGATAACCTGGCAAAAAGCATTGATAATCCAATTGGTATAAAATTTCAAAAATATGATTTGAGTTATTATGTGCTCTCATTATCGGAAAAGTGTGATGATTTAGCTATATGGAAAATGTATGCAAAATTAGGATGCTGCATAAAATTTAATAGTCAAATTTTATTAGAGTATTTTCATAATATCAGAGATCGACATTTTCTTAAAGGCATATGTAACATATGTTATGGAAAAATACGCTACGATGAGAGCATTGATCAACAAATATATAACTTTATGAAATTTGAAAATCAAATATCAAATTTGGACACAAATTTATACGATAAAGCCTGGCAATGGTGTCTTTTAAATAAATGCAATTCTTTTGCTTACGAAAAAGAATTCAGAATAGCTATTCCTTTTTCGCCAAAATTTTTAATGGGAGAGGAAAGTTATAAATTCATAATTACCGATGGGTTTATTAAACCACAAATAGAATTTAATAATTTCCCGGTTGACAATGTCATTGAAGAAATCATAATCAGCCCTTACCTTGATACTAAATTGGTCCAAATGGGAATTGAAAAAGTTCTGAAATCAGAAAAAATAGAAAATGTCACCATAAGATCTTCCGATATCCAAATACGATAATACAAAACATAATAAAATAGATATTTATAAAATATTTGATACAAGAATCAAACGAAATCCTAAACGCAACAATTCTAAACGGACGCCGTTGATACCATTGTGCACCCTTCAATTCGCGATCATCGCGTTTGTGGTGGTCGCGAGTTTTTTGCCCATGCTTATGCTGGCTAGTCGGTGTTTTCCTTTAACAAACGCAGGCGACGCTTGGCACGGTAATACTCGTCCATCTCCGCACGGAGCTGATGATAAAAGCCGGTGTGCCGGCTTTCTGACATCTCCGTTTCCATCTTTCGGGCCAGTTCCATCCTCTGGTGTTTGGCCTGCGGGTCAACGGTCAGGGCGGTCAGCCATTTTAGCCGTGTCACCGTGTTGTGGTGATTGGGACAGGCAAAGGCATAGAACACTTTCTTTTCCTTCATACTTAACTTCATAAAATCAACCTCCTAAAAGTTTATTTTCATGTGTCAGTTGCCGGTTTGCCTACAATCGCTCCTGCCCGGATTTCCCCCGGCGTATTGTCCTCCTTGGTGCGCTCCTGTCATGGCGTCACTTCCCCAGAGGTCATACCCCTTGCAGCCGTTCATTCAATTTTCAAGTTTCTGTGTCTCCTGACAAGACTCATTTTACCGAAAAAACAGGCCCCTTCCCGTATGTCCAAAACGATGGAAAACGGCTCAAAATCAGCATATTTCCACGCTTATGGAATCATGGTATAATGGTTGAAAATGGCAGGATTTTCCTGACGGGAGGGGGATTGTAGATGCACACAAAGCTGTCTATCCCGGAACGATTAAAGGATTTGCGGGTGGCGGATAAGCACCTGACCCTGGAACAGCTGGCCGAGCAGACTGGGCTTTCCAAATCTGCCCTCAGCAAATATGAGAGCGACGACTATAAGGACATCAGTCCCTTTGCTATCGCTACGCTGGCGGAATTTTATGGAGTGTCCACCGATTACCTGATGGGGATATCGGAAAATAAAAATCACCCAAACGCAGAGCTTCAGGCCCTGCATTTGAGTGATGATATGGTTACATTATTGAGCAGCGGAAAAATCAACAACCGGCTGCTGTGTGAGATTGCCACACATGAGAACTTCCAGCGGCTGATGACGGATATTGAGATTTTCGTTGACCGGATCGCTGATATGCGGATTGCCCAGATGAATCTGGTGCTGGAGGCCACTCGACAGGAAGTAATCCGCAGCCATGCGCCGGGAGAGAATGACCTTTATGTCCGTACCCTGGAGCTGGGACAGGTACAGGAAAGTGACTTTTTCAGCCACACGATCCATGATGATCTTGACAGTATCGTTCAGGATATTCGTCAGTCCCACATCACCGACCGCACTACCGCCGATCCGCAGCCGACTTTCACGGAGGTCAAGGAAAAGTTTGACCGTGCCATGCAGCTGGGCAGTAATGAGGAACGGGTAATCCACGAGTTTTGCGACCAAATGCAGATTCCGTTTGACAAGATTGCGTCCGAGGATTTCTCGGCGTTTATGCGAATACTGAGCCTGTCCAAGCTGCTGAAAAATCCCAACAACATGAGGGGGAAGGCTCGGACACAGCCTTACCATGGCGCAAAAAAGAAAAAGCGTAGATAGTAGAAAAGACCGTTGCCGTTTGGGGGCAGCGGTCTTTTCTGAAATGATTAAATTTACTTTGGAACACACATCAAATTGTCCAGCTTGACAACAGAACTTATTGCTCCTCCTCGTTAGCGGCAGTTGATTGTCTCTCGTTTTGAGGATTATATTGCGACAGTATGCCTCTCATCTGAGCTTGTCCCATCTTCTCCCAAGCATAAGAATTCCGATCAACCCCGGAAATATAATCTTGGAGATTTCTAAAAATGGTTGTTGCTTGATTAAGTGGTTCGGAATCGTCCTGAACTGATTCAATATGCGGTAGGTCGGCTTCAAACCGGCGCAAGAGTTCAAATCTCTTCATCTCCGCCAGCGGCAAGCTGCCGCTTCCGAGACGCGCGCACCTCATTTTCTTGGGGTGCGTTTTGCTTTGTGTCCGCGCTTGTAGCCGGCATCTTTTTTTCAACGATTCCCGAGATTAAAGCTGCATTTTGAGGAATCAAGATGTAGCTTTTCCCATTCCTGTACCTTGAGCTGCGAACTGCGCCTATTGTCCTGGCCGAGCAAATCATTCTGCGCACAAGTTGTCAAACCAGCGAAATTGTGGCAGTGTATATGCAATTTATCCTGCGGGTCACAAAGGGTCCAAGAGAAAACAGAAGGGTTATGGATATTGACTACGATATAATACTGGAACAATCGCACAGGCTGTATGGGGCACTTCCCCTGCGAGATACCCGCACTGGACATTTGGAAAGTTTCCAGTCCAGCAGATCCAGAATGCAAACAACATCCGCCATTTTTCATCCTTCTTCCCATTGGCTTACAACCGGATGGCGTCCAGAAACCCTACAAAAAATGGAGAGCATACTGCTCTCCATTGCGTTCTATTTTCCTGATTTTGCCTTGAGGCGGGCCAGCGCCCTGGAAAGGGCCGCCTGCGTCTGATAATACTCATGCTGGCTCTGCTTCTGGCGCAGGCGCTCCTCCGCGCGATGTTTCGCCGCAAGGGCGCGGTTACGGTCGATCTCCTCTGGCCGCTCGATAGTAGCCGCCAAAACGATCACGCGCTCTGGCATAACCTCCACACAGCCGTCGCTGACCACTGCCACATGCCATCGGCCCTCCTCGTCCTGATACCGCGCAATTCCAGCCGTGATGGCAGTGACCATTGGCTCATGGTTTGGCAGCACGCCGTAAGAGCCGTCCGGGCCTGGCAGGATAATCTGCCGCGCGTTTCCAGAGAAGAATATGTTCTGAGGAGAAACCATTTCCAAATAAAACGTGGAAGCCAAGAGGATCCCTCCTTACACCTCTTCCTTGCTCTTTTTCCAGACTTCTTCAATGGTGCCCATGTTGTGGAACGCCACCTCAGAGACCTGATCCAGCTCGCCGCCCAAAATGGCCTCAAAGCCCTTAACCGTATCTTCCACCGCCACATAGCGGCCTTCCTTGCCTGTAAAGGCCTGGGCCACAAAGAAGGGCTGGGAGAAAAACCGCTGGATCTTACGGGCGCGGCTGACCACCAGCTTATCCTCGTCGCCCAGCTCTTCCATGCCCAGAATGGCAATGATATCCTGCAGCTCGCGATAGCGCTGCAGCACCTCCTGGGTCTTGCGGGCCACGTCGTAATGGCGCTGCCCCACCACGTCGGGCTCCAGCACCCGAGAGGTGGACTCCAGCGGGTCCACCGCGGGGTAGATGCCCTGCTCCACAATCTTACGGGAGAGCACGGTGGTGGCGTCCAGATGGGCGAAGGTGGTGGCAGGTGCCGGGTCGGTCAAGTCATCGGCAGGGACGTACACCGCCTGCACCGAGGTGATGGATCCGTTTTTGGTAGAGGTGATGCGCTCCTGCAGCGCGCCCATCTCGTTGGCCAGGGTGGGCTGATAGCCCACGGCGGAGGGCAGGCGCCCCATCAAAGCGGAGACCTCCGAGCCCGCCTGAACATACCGGAAGATGTTGTCGATGAACAGCAGCACGTTCTGGTGCTCCCGATCCCGGAAATACTCAGCCATGGTCAGGCCGGTCAGCGCCACACGCATACGGGCCCCGGGGGGCTCGTTCATCTGGCCAAAGACCAAGGCCGTCTTTTCAATGACGCCGGACTCCGTCATCTCGCGCCACAGGTCGTTGCCCTCGCGGGTGCGCTCTCCCACGCCCGTGAAAATGGAATAGCCGCCGTGCTCGGTGGCGATGTTGCGGATCAGCTCCTGGATGAGCACAGTCTTTCCCACGCCGGCGCCGCCAAACAGGCCGATCTTGCCACCCTTGGCATAGGGGGCCAGTAGGTCAATGACCTTAATGCCCGTCTCCAAAATCTCTACCTGAGAGCTCTGCTCGGCAAAGCCGGGGGCCTCCCGGTGGATGGGCCACTTCTCCTTGCAGTCCACCTGGCCCTTTTCATCAATGGGATTTCCCAGCACGTTGAACATCCGGCCCAGGGTCCCCTCCCCTACGGGCACAGAGATCGGGCCGCCAGTGGCAATGACCTCCATGCCCCGGGTCAAGCCCTCGCTGGTGGCCAGAGTGATGCAGCGCACCGCCCCATCTCCCAAGTGCTTAAGCACCTCCAGCACCTGCGTCTCCCCGCCGTTCTCCACGGTGAGCGCGTCGTAGATCTTGGGCAGGCTGCCGTTTTCAAACTGAACGTCCACCACAGGCCCCAGGACCTGCAGGATCTTTCCTCGATTTCCTTCCATGAAAGGGACCCCTTTCTCTATGGTCTCGGGGAGGCTGCTCCCCGGCTGTATTCTCCAAAAAGCCCGCCGCTCAGGACTGAGTCAGAGCCGCGGCGCCGCCAGCGATCTCTGTAATCTCTTGGGTGATGGCGCCCTGGCGCGCCCGGTTAAACTCTAGGGACAGGGCACTGAGCATCTCCTTCGCGCTGTCAGAGGCTGTGTCCATGGCTGTCATGCGGGCATTCTGCTCACTACAGAAGGACTCCACCAGCGCGGCGAACATATAGCCCTTCAGAACGCCGGGAACCAGCACATCCAGCACGGCTTCCTTTGAGGGCTCATACCGCACCACATCCCGGTATTGGTCCGCCTCGGAAAGGCCCCGCCGGGCGCTGAGCATGGCCCGGTCCAGGGGCAAAAGCTTGATGATCTCCGGCTCCATCCGCATGGCGGAGTAGGTGTGGGTAAACACCAGGTAAATATCATCCAATGCCCCCTGCTCGAACAACCCCACAAGCGTATCCACAATCTCGCGGGCCCTCTCCAGCGTGGGGTCCTGGGCCGTATACATGAACTCCCCGTCAATGGAGATATTCTTTTTCTCAAAATAGTGGCGGCCCATTTGGCCAATCAAAAACAAGGTGGGGTCCTTCTTCCTGGCCAGGTAGCTCTCTGCCAGTTTCAGAACATTGTGGTTGTAAGCGCCGGCCAGGCCCTTGTCTCCCGTAATCACCACAAAGCCCGTCTTCCGCTCCTCCTTGGGCTTTTCATGGCCTTCGATATACCGGTGCTGCAGGTCTGGGGAGTGGCGGAAAATATCCAAGATGGTCTTTGCCAGCCGGTCAAAATAGGGCTCCACCTCGGAGAGCTGCTTGCGGGCCTTCTTCACCTTTGCCGAAGAAATAAGGTACATGGCGTTGGTGATCTTCAGGGTCTGTTCCACACTCCGCATGCGGGAGCGGATCTCCGTTATGCTTGCCATGTGGCGCTCACCCGCTTCTTATAGTCCTCGCAGCACTCCCGGATGGCCTGTTCTCCCGCTTCGGAGAGCTGGCCGGTTTTGTCGATCTCCTCCATCACCTGGGGGCGCTCCTTCTCCAGCTCGTCCGCCAGGCCCCAGGCAAATTCCCGGGCCCGCTCTACCGGCACATCGGCCAACAGCTTCTGGGTGGCGGCATAGAGGATGACCACCTGCCGGGAAACCTTCATGGGGTGATAGAGGGGCTGCTTCAAGATTTCCACCAAGCGGTTGCCGTGGTCCAGCGCCTCTTTGGTGGCGGCGTCCAGGTCCGAGCTGAACTGGGTAAACACCTCCAGCTCCCGGAACTGGGCCAGGTCAATACGCAGGGAGCCCGCGATCTTCTTCACCGCCTTGGTCTGGGCCGCGCCGCCCACACGGGAGACGGAAAGGCCCACGTTCACAGCGGGACGCACGCCAGAGTGGAACAGGTTGGACTCCAAGTAGAGCTGGCCGTCCGTGATGGAGATAACATTGGTGGGGATATAGGCGGACACGTCACCGGCCTGGGTCTCGATGATGGGCAGGGCGGTGATGGAACCGCCGCCGTATTCCGGGGCCATGCGGCAGGCGCGCTCCAGCAGGCGGGAGTGAAGGTAAAACACGTCGCCTGGATAAGCCTCGCGGCCGGGAGAGCGCTTCAAAAGCAGGGACAACGTCCGGTAGGCCACAGCATGTTTGGAAAGGTCATCGTAGACGATGAGCACATCCCGGCCCTGGTTCATAAAGTATTCCGCAATGGCCACCCCGGAATAAGGGGCAATATACTGCACAGGGGCCGGCTCGCTGGCAGAGGCGTTCAGGATGATGCTGTACTCCATGGCCCCATGCTTTGACAGGGTGTTGTAAATCTTGGCCACGGTGGAGTTCTTCTGGCCGATGGCCACATAGATGCAGATAACATTCTGCCCCTTCTGGTTGAGAATGGCATCCACCGCAATAGAGGTTTTACCCGTCTGCCGGTCGCCGATAATCAGTTCCCGCTGGCCGCGGCCAATGGGCACCATGGCGTCCACCGCCAGGATGCCGGTCTGAAGCGGCACCGTGACAGGCTCTCGGGTGACCACGCCGGAGGCTTCCCGCTCGATGGGCATGGTCTTCTCCGTATGGATGGGCCCCTTGCCGTCGATGGGGTTACCCAGGGCATCGATCACACGGCCCAGCATTTCCTCACCAGCAGGCACGTCTGCCCGGCGCCCTGTGCGCCGCACCTGGTCCCCCTCTTCAATGCCCTCTTCCGGGCCCAGAATGGCACAGCCCACGCTGCCGGTCTCCAGGTTCATGGCCAGGGCCTTCACACCGTTTTCAAATTCCAGAAGCTCGCCGTACATAACATTTTCCAGGCCATACACCGTGGCAATGCCGTCGCCAATCTGAACGACGGAGCCGGTCTCGCTGATCTGGGTCTTTTCCTCATAGTGGGAGATCTCTTCCCGCAAAATGGATACAATCTCCTCCGGTTTGCCGTTCATCATTTATTTCCCCTCCTTCAGAGAGCGGCGCAGGCCTTGCAGCATTCCCCGCACGCTCTTGTCATAGGTAATGCCCTGCAGCCGCAGGACAAAGCCTCCCAGCAGCTCTGGGTCCAGCTCCACTTGAAACTCAATTTTAGAAAGGCCGTGGCGCCGTTTCAACGCCTCTCCCACGCGGGCCAGGTCCGAAGGGTCGGGTTCCCGGGCGCAGCGGTACAGCGCCTGGGCCCCATTCTCCGCCTTCAGGCACAGCAGGTGATAACTTTTTAAGATGGCGGGCAGCAAGGGCAGCCTTTCCCGCTGGCTTAAAAGCCGGAAAAAGCTCAAAAGGACCGGGGCTACCCGGCCCTGGAGCAGGCGGCACAGCACCCGGTCCTTTTCAGCCCGGGGGACGCAGGGGTCATTCAAGGCCTGCCACAGAGAAGGCTCTTTCTGCAGAAGGGCAGCGGCTGCTTGCAAGCCCTCCTCGTCCCGGATGAGCTCAAACAGTGCCAGCGCATAGCGTGTCTCCAGTGTTCTCATCGCTCATCACCACCGGCTTCTGAGAGGAAAGAATCCACCAGCTTGCGGTCTGATTCTTCATCCAATTCCTTTTGCGAAAGCTTGGAGGCCGTGAGCAGGACCAGCTCGGTGACGTTTTCCTGCACGCCCCGCAGCATTTCCTCCCGCTCCCGCTCCATATCTGCCCGGGCGCGCTCCTGCTCCTTCTGGGCGTCCTGTCCAGCGGTCTTCAAAATGGCGTCATATTCCCGCTGGCCGCGCTGCCTGGCCTCAGAAACAATCTGGGCGGCCTCCGCATGGGCCCCCTGGAGCTTTTCCTCATACTGGGCGGTCAGCTCCGAAGCCTTCTGCTTCTGGTCCTCAGCGTCCTTCAAATTGTTTTCAATCTCCGCAGTGCGGCTTTCCATCATTTCCGTAATGGGCTTGAACAGGAAATGCTTTAAAAGCAGGAAAAGCACCAGGATATTTACAATGGTCCAGACGATGTTCCAGTCCAGGTTCAGCACACCAATACGCCCCTTCCTCGTTTTGCTTTAAAATTGCCTTTGCTCTTAGCCCACAAACAGAATGAGCATGATGCCAATGACCAGGCCGTAAATAGCGGTGGCCTCGGCCAGAGCGCAGCCGATGAGCAGAGAGCTCTGGATCTTGCTGGCAGCCTCAGGCTGGCGGGCGATGGCGTCTACAGCCTTGCCGGTGGCAAAGCTAATGCCCAGACCGGCGCCAATGCCGGTCAAAACTGCGATAGCGGCTCCAAGTGCAACACTCATGATGATCTACTCCTTTATTCTCTCAATCTTTTTATGAATAACGGGCTGCGGCCCGTTCATTCCCAACTGTGCTTTACTCAATTGTCTCTGCGGTAAACAGGGCGGTTAAAAACACAAAGACAATGGTTTGAATGATGCCGTCGAACACATCAAAATACATGCTCAGCGCCATGGGCAAGATCGCTGGAATTGCCAGCTTGATCAGCTCCATAATGATGAAGGCCCCCAGTACATTGCCAAACAACCGCATGCACAAGGACAAGGGCCGGATGATGACCTCCATCAGGTTGATGGGCAGCAGCAGGGGGATGGGTTCGATAAATTTGTGAAGCCCTCCCTTCAGGCCCTTGATCTTAAAGCTGGAACCATAGATCAGGCCGCAGCTCATCAAGGCAAGCCCCGCCGTAACATTCAGATCCTTTGTGGGAGGCGTAATGCCAAACATGCCGATCATATTGGCTACGGCCAGGTACAGCCCAATGGTGCCAAAATAGGGGGCAAAGCCGCGCCAATGTTCTTCGCCCAGGGTGTTGCGGGTAAATTTATTGATAAATCCCACATAGATCTCCGCCACAAGCTGAGCCTTGCCAGGCACCTTTTTCAGATGTCTGGTAAACAGAATGGAAAGAATCACCAGAAAGGCCATGATCCCCCAGGTGACCACCACCGATTCCGCCACAGGAATTCCCCCGAAAATGGGAATGGTAAACGCCGTATGGCTGTCCAGCTCCTCCATCAACGTGTCGCGGATCCCGTCCAAAACAATCACCCCTTTGCTGCTAAACACGCAGCCCTGCATGATAAAATGGCCCAAAAGGGATCAGTGTGGCACTTGTCCTCCGCGTTGAGCTTTACCCTTTTTGGAAAACAAGCCTTTCCTGCCTCACTGAACACCGGGCACTGTTTCCACTCCCAGCTCATCCTTGGACCATCAATTCACCCCAAGCATACGCTTTCCGGCTCCAGCTGTCAAGAGTCCGTCAAAAAAATTGTAGATGCAACTAAATTGTTTCCTTTTTCATAAAAAATACTGGCAAAAAGACGTTTTTGCATTTTCGATTATGAATAGAACCCATATTTTTATTTTTCAATTTAGTGAATCTGACCACACACTCTCTCATTCTCTCACAGGCCCGGGCGGCAAGCTGCCGCTCCCACTTCGCGCCCCTGGTCTCTTGGAAAGGGACAGCCCAAGCCGCCCGCGCCCCGGCTTTTTGCAGACGCAAGAAGGGCGGCGGCAAGCTGCCGCTCCCACTTCGCGCCCCTGGTCTCTTGGAAAGGGACAGACCAAGCCGCCCGCGCCTCAGCTTTTTGTAGACGCAAGAAGGGCGGCGGCAAGCTGCCGCTCCCGCTTCGCGCCCCTGTTCTCTCGGAAAGGGACAGCCCAAGCCGCCCGCGCCTTAGCTTTTTGCAGACGCAAGAAGGGCGGGACTTGCGTCCCGCCCCCCTTGCTTGAAAAAGGAGATTTATGAAAAAGAAACTTGTACTCAAAACTTTAGTTGGAAGTGCCTGTGTTCTCCGACAGGGCCAGCTCCACCGTACCGCTGGAACCAGTAGAGGAGCGGTACACGGTAAGGGTCACTGTATCCCCAGGCTTTTTGTCCGCGATATAGTTGGCGATGGTGTTGGCGCTGGTCACCTGGGTATCGTCGATGGCGGTGATGATGTCACCGCGCTGCAGGCCAGAACGAGTGGCTGCGTCGCTGACGACCTCACTGACATAGAAGCCGGAGGTGCCGCCGTAGAAGCTGGCAGTCAACTGGTCGATATAGCCGCCGGTCACACCCAGCATGGGGCGGTCCTGCACATAGCCATATTCCATCAGATCGGAGACGATGGGCTGCACCGTATCCGAGGGGATAGCAAATCCCAGGCCCTCATAATCGGTGGCGGCAATCTTAGAGGAGTTAATGCCCACCACACGGCCGTTCATGTCCACCAAGGCACCGCCGGAGTTACCGGGGTTGATGGCCGCGTCCGTCTGGATGCAGTTGACAGTATACCCCGTGTCGCTGTTGGTAACCGGGCGGTTCAGCGCGGAGACATAGCCAAAGGTCACGCTGGAGTTGAGCTGCATGCCGCCAGGGTTGCCCACGGCCATAACCTCATCGCCCACCTGCAGGTCGGAAGAGGTGGCGAATTCCGCCGCCGTCAGGCCGGTGGCGTCAATCTTAATGACCGCCAGGTCCGTCTGGGTGTCCTCGCCCACCAAAGTGGCTTCATAGGTCATGCCATCGCTGGTGACCACCTTCAAATTGGTGGCTCCGTCGATCACATGCTGGTTAGTAACGATATAGCCATCCTCGGAAATGATGATGCCGGAACCCTCGCCTGCCAGAGACGAGGAATCGGACTCGCTGTTGCCGCTCCCACCATAGCCGAAAACAAAACCCTGCTGGCTGATTTGGTAATTCTGGATGCAGACCACAGAGGGGATGACCTTCTGTGCGGCCTCCTGGCGGGTCAAACTATCTGTGGTGACCACGGCGTTGGAGGTGTCGTTGCTGTCCGCGTTCTTATACAAGGTAAAGGCTGCCGTTTCACTGGAGCCGGTGCTTTCCACATTGACAATGCCGTTCTGGATCATCAGGGCGAAAACGCCCACAGAAGAGAAGGAGACCACCGCGCAGCAGAGCATCGCGGCAATCACCGCCAAAGCGGTCTTTTTCATCTTTTTGCCGTCCCGGGGCTTCTTCTGCTTGGGCGGCTTCTGCGGTGTGTAATAAGGGACATTGTGCTGCTGGGCAGCGCCGTTCCATGTGTAGGTGCTGGGCTGCTGGGGCTGATTGCCATACTGCCAGCCGCTCTGGGTGGGATAAGGGTTCTGAGAACCCTGCCCGCCATAGGGGGTAGAAGCCTGGGAATCCCGGTCTTTTACCTGGCTGCCCGTGTAGTGGTACTCGGAAGACTCCACAGAAGCCGGTTCCTGGGCGGCGCTTTCCGCGCTCTCGTTTTCCTTCTTTTCGGTATCTTGCTCCATGGGCTCGCCGGTGTTATTCGCAGCACCCATGTTGTTCTCATCATAAGGATTATACATAAACCATTGCTCCTTTCCAAAGCATTGGGAGATTGTAGATGCTCCCAAGGGGTTTCCTTTTTATCCCCTTGTTGTGCCCTTATTATCCCCCGGCTATGTGAAAAGGATGTGACGGCTTGTAAACTCTTCGATGATTTTTCAAAAAACTTCGCGTTGAGAAAAAATCCCAAGCTACGCAGGGCGCTTTCAGAAAGGCTTTAGCCCAGCTTTTCCAGCAGGTGGCTCTTTTTCAGCGCCAGCCGGATGGCCGCGCACAAGGGCACGGAAACCACCACGGCGATAACAGCGTTGACACTGGACGTGACGGCCTTGGTACCCACGGAAAGAAGCACGGGGACCAGGGCGCTGCCCAGCAGCATACCCTCGATAAAGCTCTTGCCCAAGTACAGCACCATATAGGTGGCGCTGCCCGCAATGGCCGCCAGAATGTTCTGGCCATGGTTCTCCGCCCGGCTGCCTCTGGCATAGGCCGCCCAGCCGCACACAGCGGCCAGGAGGAACTTAAAGACAAAGGTAAAGGGAGCGGAGGCGATATAGGCCGGGTTGGTCATATCATACAGCGCAGAGCCCAGGCCCGCCGCCAAACCGCCGCCCACAGGCCCCAGTACAAAACCGGAGAGCAGGCAGAAAATATTGCCCAAGTGGATGCGGGTCACATCCCCAATGGCCACGGGGATGGGCACGCTCAACATGCTGGAGACAAACACCAGCGCTGCAAATACGGCGGTCAGCGTTACACGGTAGATCATTTTGTTTTCATGTTTCATGGTTGTCATCTTCTCTTATAGTGTGGGGCCCTTTTTACCCCGCGATCCCACGGGACATTGGCTCCTTTTCTATTATAGTACATTCCGGCGGGATACGCCAGTATTTTTTCACACTTTTTTAAGCTCGGGCCACACCCGTGCGGCGGGCCGCTTCCGCCACGGCTTTGGCCACTGCGGGGACCACCCTCTTGTCAAAGGCGGAGGGGATGATGTTCTGCTCGCTGAGCTCCTCCGCGGGGATCAGGCCGGCCAGGGCCTGGGCCGCGGCCACCTTCATCTCGTCGTTGATCTCCCGGGCCCGCACGTCCAACGCTCCCCGGAAAATGCCGGGGAAAGCCAGCACGTTGTTGATCTGGTTGGGATAGTCGGAGCGGCCGGTACCCACCACCCGGGCGCCGGCGGCCAGGGCCTCTTCGGGGAAAATCTCCGGAGTGGGGTTGGCGCAGGCGAACACGATGGCGTCAGGAGCCATAGTCTTCACCATCTCCCCGGTGAGCACGCCGGGGGCGGAGAAGCCCATGAACACGTCCGCCCCGCGGATCACCTCTGCCAGGGGTCCGGACTTCCGCTGGGGGTTGGTCTCTTCCGCCAGCTGGGCTTGGGCGGGAGTCATGCCGGGCAGGCCGGGGACCAAAGCGCCCATCCTGTCACAGACCACCACGTTTTTCAATCCCAGAGCCATGAGCAGCTTGGTGCAGGCAGTGCCGGCGGCTCCGGCGCCGTTGACCACCGCGCTGACCTCCTCAATGTTCTTGCCCACCAGCTTTAAGGCGTTGAGCATGGCAGAGACGGTGATCACCGCGGTGCCGTGCTGGTCATCGTGGAACACCGGGATATCCAGCCGCTCCTTCAGTTTGGCCTCCACCTCAAAGCAGCGGGGGGCGGCAATATCCTCCAGGTTGACGCCGCCGAAGGAACCGGCGATCATCTCCACCGTGTGGACGATCTCGTCCACATCCTTGGAGCGCACGCAGATGGGAAAGGCGTCGATGCCGGCAAAGGCCTGGAACAGGGCGCATTTGCCCTCCATTACAGGCATTCCAGCTTCGGGGCCGATGTCCCCCAAACCCAAAACAGCGGTGCCATCGGTGACCACCGCCACCAGGTTGCCCCGGCGGGTGTACTCGTAGGACTTCTCCACATCCTTCTGGATCTCCAGACAGGGGGCGGCCACCCCAGGGGTATAGGCCACGGACAGGTCCTCTTTATTCTCCAAGACGCAGGGGGTGGTTACCCGGATCTTCCCCTTCCACTCCCGGTGCATCTCCAAAGCCTTCTGCGCATGATCCACAATGAGTCCCTCCATTTTTCTTCCACATTTACATGGATTATAGCACGGCTTTTCCGGCCGCGCAAGGGCAGCGCTTGATTTTCCCGCCTTTCCTTCTTATAATAGACCCATACTCGTTAAGGGAGGCAGGAAAGATGGAACAGAATCTCCGGCGTTTTGACGCCTGCATTTTCGATTTGGACGGCACCCTGGCCAACACCTTGGCCTCAATCGCCTATTTTGGCAACAGCACCCTGCGGGAATACGGCCTGCCGGAAATCCCGGTGGAGACCTATAAGTCCTTGGTGGGCAACGGGGCGGATGTGCTGATGCGGCGGATGCTGAAAACCGTGGGGGCGCAGCTTTCCGAGGAGCAGGTGCGGGAATTCCGCGCCGCCTACGACCGCCGCTATGAAAGCGAACCCCTGCGGCTGGTAGAGCCTTACCCGGGCATTCCGGAAGCCCTGCGGGATTTAAAGACCCGGGGGATGAAGCTGGGCGTGCTCTCCAACAAGCCGGACAACATGGCCCAGTACATTACCGGCGCTCTCTTTGAGGGGCTGGTGGACCAGTGCCATGGCCAGAGAAACGGCGTCCCCAAAAAGCCAGACCCCACAGCCGTGCTGCAGATGGCCTCTGACCTGGGGGTTGAGCCGGGCCGGGTGCTCTATGTGGGCGACAGCGGCGTGGACATGCAGACCGGCCGGAACGCGGGCATGGTCCCCTGCGGGGTGCTTTGGGGGTTCCGGGACGAAGCGGAGCTGCGGGAAAACGGGGCCGCCCTTCTAGCCTCTACCGCCCAGGAGCTGCGTGACGCAGCCCTGCGTGAAGGATGCTGAAAGCAACCCTGCCGGCGCAAGCTATCTGGAGCGGGGCTGCACCGTGTTTTTCCGGGATTTTTTCTGGGAATTGTCTCCACCACGGTTGCTTTTCCCGGGCTTTTTATGCTATGATTTATTAAAATTCGCCAAAACCATCGTGAAGAGATGTGGGTTTTGAGAAGGAGGGAGCGCGTGTGAAACTATACCGCAGGTTCTTGGCAACGTATCTCTGCGTCTGCCTCATCCCCCTGGTATTCTCCCTGGCACAGGTGGTGGGAATGCGTCAGGAGATCCAACGCTCCATCGCCAAAGATCAGGAAGTCACGCTGCGCACCGCCCAGGGGGATTTGGAAAGCAGCCTTGTGGAAGCAGCCAACACCCTGGACCTTCTCTCGGAAAATGAACTGCTGGAAAGCCTCTCCCTGGAGGAAACCGTCAGCAGCACTGCCCTATACGACATGTGCAGCCTTATCCCCGTGCTGACAGTGGCCAGCCAGCAGCGCGCCTCTTATGTGAGCTGCTTTGCCTATTTCCCCAGCAGCGGGTACCTGGTCTCCAACAAAAGCACCTACCACCCTGACCTGGCGGGCATCTCCACCTGGGATCTCAACATTCAATACCAGGACCTCCTCGCCAAGCTGGAGGAAAGCGGCGTCAACGCCAGCGTGCGCACCATTTATTCCCAGGATGGGCAAAACGGCTACCTGCTGATCTCCAAAAACTGCTACGACAGCCGCTACCGGACTCTCCACGCCTCTTTGGGCATCCTGATCCAGCTGGACCGGGAGGAGTCCTTTTTGGATACGGACAGCACAAAAATGTTCGTGCTGGAGGCGGACGGCACGCTGTTCTGCGGCGACCCAGGCGGCGCGCAGGTCGCTTCCTTGGCAGCGGGAAAGGACAGCGCCCAAGGCCGGGTGCGCCTTTCCGGGCAAACCTGGCTCTACTCGGTTTATCCAGGAGAAAGCCTCAGCAACCTGCGCTATGGGCTTTTGGTGCTGGAAAACGCCTACTACCGCTCGCTGGAGCCGCTGCTGATTCAGCTGGCGGCACTGATTTTGGTGATAGCCGCCGGGGTGATCCTGGCCGTATTCCTCAGCCGCCGCACCTGGTCCCCTTTCCGCCAGATTCTGCCCATTGTCAGGCGGTCTGCCGCGGGGCGCGACAGCGAGTACCGTTCCTTGGCTGAATTTTCCCAGGCCCTTACGGACTTCGCCAAAGAGAAGGAACTGCTGTTAAAACAGGTGCTGGCGTCAGAGCAGCGGGAGGACGCGCTGGCAATCTGGCAGTACCTGCTGGGATTTACGCAGGATTCCTCCTGCCTCTCCCGCTATTTAGAGGAAAGCCAGCCCTACCGGCTGCTGTCCTTCTCTCCGTCCCCGGCGGAGAGAACTGCCTGTGAGGCCTCACAGGGCGGCCCCCACGGCCGCGTGCCCCTGTGCAAGGTGGTGGAACAGGTGTTTCTGGACCGCCAGGATGGGGTCTGCCTCACCATAGGGGACAGCGTTGTGGTGGCGCTGGTACAGAACACCGTGGAACTGGAGGAAATCCGCCAAAAGGCCGCCCAGGCGCAGGAGGAAGCCGGCCTCCCCCTGGTGTGCTATGTCAGCGAGGTGTGCCTGCAGCTTTCCAACGCCCCCGAGGCCTGGAGCTGGATTCAGCGTGCCGCTGACCGGGATTCCTTTTGGCAGGAGTCCCGCCAGCCCGGGGTGTGGCTGGCCCGGGACCTTCTGGAATATCCCAGCTACTTTGGGGACTTCCCCCTGCACCGCAAGCAGCTGTTCGCCGCCCTGGCATCGGGAAAGCCAGAGCGGGTGCGAAAGCTGCTGGACACGATCCTACAGGAGGACCTGCTGGACCCCCGCCTGCCGGTAGAGCTTATCCGCAACCGGTGTGTCAGCATTATCGAGGCCCTTCTCCCCTATCTGGAGGAAAAGGATCACCCCTTGGAGGCACGCGCCATGACAGCGCCCACCGCCCAGGAAATGGGAGAACAGCTTCTCACGCTGTTCCAGCACGCTAAACTTCAGCCAGAACGGGAAGATCCGGCGGAAAGGCGCGACAACCAGCTGGTGGCGCAGGTGCAAAGCTATATCCGCGAAAATTACCAAGACCCGTTCCTGAACGTCTCCCTCATTGCCGACCGGCTGGGGAGGAACCTTTCCACCCTCAGCCACCAGTATAAGGACCTGACAGGCCACGGCCTGTTGGAAGACCTTCACGCCGTGCGCCTGGAGGCCGCCAAACGCCTCCTCACAGAGGGAAAAACGGTGCGGGAGACCGCGGAACTTGTAGGATATGGTGACTCCCGCGCGCTGATCCGCGCCTTCAAACGCTATGAAGGAAGCACTCCTGGGCAGTTTGTCGAAAAGAAATAACGCCCTTTCCTCACTGCATTTTTGCCCCGCTCGGGCCGCATAAACACTGGAAATTCCCCATATTTGGGAATGCCATTTTTTTGCGGAACGGGCGGGGCAAATTTTGGTTATTTACAGTTTATTAAAAATTCGTTAACATGTTTTTATGAAAAATCGACACTGGGTGCCGGTTGCTCGAAAGCCCGCGAATTCTGCAGGTTTTGCAGGATGATTTTCAGCGGGCTGCAAATTTTAGAGAAGAGAGGAATGAAGTGCGTATGAGCAAGCCTGCGGCGTTCGCCCGAAGTCCCATTACCCGGGTGCGGAAGCCACGAAAGTACACTTGGGAAAACATCCGAAAAAACACCACCAAAAACTGGGCCCTGGTGTTAATGGTTCTTCCCGCGTTGGCGTTTTACATCATTTTCCATTATATCCCCATGGGCGGCCTGCTGATGGCCTTTGAGAATTTCAAGCCCAAGCTTGGCATTTTCGGCTCTCCTTTTGTGGGACTGGAAAACTTTGCGGACTTCTTCAACTCCGCTTTCGCCTGGCGCACCATCCGCAACACGCTGATCCTCAGCTTGCTGCAGTTGTGCATCGAGTTCCCCATCACCATCATCTTTGCCCTGCTCCTCAACGAGCTGCGCAGCAAGCGCTATAAGAGACTGGTGCAAACTGTTTCTTACATGCCCTACTTTGTCTCCATGGTGGTCATGGCCGGCATCATCGTGGACTTCTGCTCCACCACCGGCCCCCTCACCCAGCTTGTGGGCGCTGTCACGGGAAACTATGACAACCTGCTGGGCAACGCCGCAAACTGGCGGCCCATATACGTTCTATCAGACCTATGGAAGAACCTAGGATTTGACGCTATCATCTATGTAGCGGCCCTAGCGGGCATTGATCAGACCTTGTATGAGGCAGCTGAGATTGACGGCGCCAGCCGCTTCCAGCGCATTATGCGTGTGACCATTCCCTGCATTCTCGACACCATTATGATCATGCTCATCCTGCGCATTGGTCAAATGCTTTCTGTGGGCTATGAAAAGACAATTCTGCTCTACAACCCCCAGGTATATGAAACCGCGGACATTCTTTCCAGCTTCATCTACCGCAAGGGCATTCAAGAGATGAACTACGGCTATTCCACAGCCGTCTCCCTGTTTAACTCGGTGATCAACTTCGTGCTGCTGATCATTGCCAACACCATTAGTAAGAAGTACACCGAAACCGGCCTGTTCTAACAAGAAAGGAGAGATCTCACCATGGCAATGGTCAAAAGCAAGGCCAAGGGCAGCAGGATCTTCAACTTCTGCAATATCCTTTTCTTTGCCCTGATTATGATTGTTTGCATCCTTCCCGTGTGGCATGTGTTCTGCGCCTCCTTCTCCAATGCCAGCTGGGTGATGAACCAGAGAGGCTTGATCTGGTACATCAAGGATTTTACCCTCAACGGCTATCAGCTGGTATTCAATGACAACAGCATCTGGACCGGCTACCTGAACACCTTCATCTATGTTATCGGCACCACTGTGCTGGGCATGTTCCTCACCGTGATGGCGGCCTACGCCCTTTCCCGCAAGGATTTTATCTGGGCAAACCCCCTGATGCTGATTATCTCTTTCACCATGCTGTTCTCCGGCGGCATTGTCACGCTGTACATCCTGGTAACCCAGACCCTGAATATGTATGACAGCCGCTGGGCCCTGATCCTGCCCAACTGCATGAGCGCCTTCTATCTCATCCTGGTGCGCACGGCCATGCAGAATGTGCCGGACAGCCTGGAGGAATCTGCCATGCTGGACGGCGCGGGCCGGTTCACCATTTTGTTCCAGATCATGCTGCCCCTGATCAAGGCCACCCTGGCCACTGTTATCCTGTACTACGTCATTGGCAACTGGAACAGCTGGTTTAACGCCATGATCTACATTCGCTCGGAGGACAAAAAGCCCCTGCAGCTGATTTTGAAGGAGCTGCTGGTCGATACCAACAGCAGCAGCAACGCCAACGTGGACATCAGCGTTCTCGCCTCGGGAGAATCCGGCGACGCAGTGCTTTATAAACAGCTGATGAAATACTGCACCATTATGGTGTCCACTGTGCCCATGTTCATCTTCTATCCCTTTATCCAGAAGTACTTTGAATCCGGCGTCATGATCGGCGCTATCAAGGGGTAAAGGCCACCTGCTTTACGAAGCAACAGCGCATCTGCGCTTTGCCAAAGGGGCTTTCCCTGCGGAAGCCCGTTATAATTAAAAGTTTTAGGAGGAAAGCAACATGAAAAACGCCAAGAAACTGGTCGCTCTTCTGCTGAGCCTGGCGCTGGTGCTGTCCCTGGGCGCCTGCGGCGGCAACGGCGGAAGCTCCACCTCCAGCGAAGCCTCTCCCTCCAGCACAACGGAGGAAAGCGGCGCTGCTGCGGAATCCGGTGATGAGAGCCAAGCTGAAACCGCCGAAACCGGCGAGTTCCAGCTGCCCATCGTGGACGAGCCCACCACCCTTTCTTACTTTGTGGCGGATGACTCTAACGCGGCCATCATGACCACCGACTGGAATGACAACGAGTTCTATCAGGAGATGGAGCGCCGCACCGGTGTCCATCTGGAGTTCGAGATGGTGTCTTCTGCTGACTACCAGACCAACTTCAACCTGATGATCGCCTCTGGCAACCTGGCCGACATGATCTATGTAGGCGCTTCCTACTATGCTGAGGGCGTGGACGCCGCTATTGACGACGGCTACTTCCTGGATCTGACGGATCTGGTGGACGAGTACATGCCCAACTACGAGAAGGTCCGCACCTCCGATGTGCAGTATGAGCTGCTCTCCACTACCGACTCTGGCCGGCTGGGCGCGGTGTATGAGCTGCGTCAGTCCAAGCAAGGCCCCTGGCTGGGCCTGTGGATCCGCCAGGACTGGCTGGATGACCTGGGCCTGGAAACCCCTGTGACCTTTGACGACTATCACGAAGTCCTCACTGCGTTCAAGAATGAGAAGGGCGCTACCGCTCCCCTGATCCTGAACTTCAGCGGCAGCGACGGCGAATTCGGCACCATGTCCGGCGGCCTGAACGTGCTCAACAGCTGGCAGCTGGACGAGACTGGCAAGGTTAACTTTGGGCCCTACATGGACGCTTGGAAAGAGTATGTCACCATTATGCACCAGTGGTACACCGAGGGCCTGATCGACCCCGATTTCATGGCCACTGACGAGCGTACCGCCGACATGGCCAAGGTGGTTACCGGCGCTTCCGGCCTGTTCGCCGCCCTGTACACCATGCCTTCTGTTTACGAGGCTGCTTCCGAGGATCCCAACATGAACCTGGCCCCTGTCAATCCTCCCGTTATGAACGAGGGCGATGAAGGCCATATCCGCCTGCGCGACTCTTACACCTCTGGCAACACCGCTATCTCCGCTGACAGCGAGAATTGGGAAGTTGCCCTGCGCTGGCTGGATTACCTGTACACGGACGAGGGCGCTCTGCTTGCCAACTACGGTGTGGAAGGCGACACCTTCGAGTTTAACGAGGATGGCGAGCCTGAATTCACCGACAAGATCCTGGCCAATGAGAACGGCTGGACCATGACCCAGACCGTTGCCAGCTATCTGTGCCCCTCCGCCGGCATTGCCAACTGGTCCGACTGGACCCGTGAGCTGGCCGGTGTGCCCGAGAAGGATCAGGCCTGCTACGACGTGTGGAGCGAGTTCAGCGACGATTGGCGCCTGCCCTCCTCTGTCACTCTGACCCAGGAAGAGTCTACCGAGCGCGCTGCCCTGTACGCTGACATCAGCACCATCGTGAAGGAGCAGACTGCCCAGTTTATCAGCGGCGCTCTGGACATCGAGTCCAACTGGGACGCTTACATCTCTGCCCTGGAAGCCAGCGGCATGGAGCGTGCCATCGAGATCACCCAGGCCGCGTATGACCGTTACCTGGCCCGTGTCGAGTAATTCAAGTTTGAAAAAACCGGTTATCACTGCGCGAGGACCCCGCCCCTGGCGGGGTCCTTTCCGCATGATATAAAAAGGAGGAACCATTATGAAATATGGACTGCAAATGTACAGCGTGAGAGATTTGACTGAGCACGACCTGCGGGGCGCGCTGCAGCAAGTGGCGGAAATGGGCTACTCCTTTGTGGAGTTCGCCGGCTTTATGGGCAACTCTGCCGAGGATGTAAAGAGCTGGCTGGAGGAATACGGCCTGCAGGTCTCCAGCACCCACACCCCCCTGGCCGAGCTGGAGGACGAGGTTCTGGACCAGACCATTGCCTATCACAAGGCCATTGGCTGCAAGGATATCATCATCCCCTATGCCAAGCTGGAAACCAAGGAGCAAATCGACGCCTTTGTGGAACGGGTCAACACGCTCCTCCCCAAGCTGCAGGCAGAGGGGATCTCCCTGCACTATCACAACCATGACTGCGACTTTGCCCCCACCCCTGAGGGGCTGGTCCCCGAAGAGGAGCTGCTGGCCCGCACCAGCATCCTGCTGGAGGTGGACACCTATTGGACCTTTGTGGCCAAGCAGAACCCTGTGGAGTTCATCCGGCAGCATAAGGACCGCATTCACATGATCCATCTGAAGGACGGCATGGGTGACCACACCGGGAAATCCCTGGGCCAGGGCGTCGCCCCGGTGAAGGAAGTGCGCCAGGCCGCCATCGAGCTGGGCTTCCCCATGATTGTGGAAAGCGAGGGCCTGGACCCCACCGGCCTGGAGGAAGTCAAGCGCTGCATAGAGTTCCTCAAGGAAGAGGACGCCAAATAAGGACACAATACAAAAAAATACAGAAGGAAGAAGGGCGCGGCTTGATGCCGTGCCTTTCTTCCTTTTCTGGTAGTCAGATTACTACGGCTGCTTTTGCACTTCCTTTTTCACAATCCCGCGCTTTTTCCACCCGAAAAGGGGAGGGCCGCGCACTCCTGCCGCTGTGCCCCGAGGGCGCGGCCGCTCTGATAGAGATCGGGGAATTTTGCCCCCAATAGAAGGCCCCGCTTTTTAGGAGCAACACCGTTTCAACGCCAAAGAAAGATCACAAAAAAGTTGTTTTTAGATATTTACTTCTAGCTGTTCTGCGGGTATAATCGCATTGTTCCTACCAATTTCAACCTATAGGGGGGAGAAGCCCGTGAATATACCGCGCGCTGAACATCCCAATCCCCAGTGGGAGCGGGAAACATGGAAAAATCTGAACGGGCCCTGGGAATTTGAGTTCGACTTTGGCTGCAGCGCCGTGGAGCGGCGCCTGTGGGAGAAGGAGCGCTTCGACCGGGAGATCCTGGTCCCCTTCTGCCCGGAGAGCCGGCTTTCCGGCATTGGCTATACTGATTTTATCAACGGCGTAGCCTACCGCAGAAACTTTGAGCTCAGCCAGGAGGAACTGTCCGGGAGGGTCCTGCTGCACTTTGGCGCTGTGGACTACGAGGCCTCTGTGTATGTCAACGGAACTCTGGTGGGCTCCCACAAGGGGGGCTATACCTCCTTCTGCTTTGACATCACAAAACATGTGGCCCCGGGCCCCAACACACTGTTTGTGGCTGTGAAGGACGACGTCCGCAGCGGCCTGCAGCCCAAGGGAAAGCAGGCCCACCTCTACGCATCCTCCGGCTGCGATTACACGCGCACCACCGGCATCTGGCAGACTGTGTGGCTGGAATTTGTCCCCGAGCGCCGCATCCAGTCCGCCAAATACTATCCCGACCCCGCCAACGGCAAGGTCACTGTCACCGGGCTGGTCCAGGGGCAGGGAACGCTGCAGCTCACCGCCCTGTGGGAGGACAAGCCCGTGGGAGAGGCGGCGCTTTCTGTGGAGGACGGCTTCTTTACAGCCCAGCTGGATCTGTCGGAGACCCACTTGTGGGAACCCGGCAAGGGCGGCCTGTACACCCTGCTGCTCTCCTTCGGCGAGGACCGGGTAAAGAGCTACTTCGGCCTGCGCACCGCCAAGTTCCAGGGCCGGAAGTTCCTTCTAAACGGCAAGTCCCTGTTCCAGCGGTTTGTGCTGGACCAGGGCTTCTATCCCGACGGCATTTACACCGCCCCCACGGAAGAGGACCTGGTGAAGGACATCCAGCTGTCCTTTGCCGCGGGCTTCAATGGCGCCCGGCTCCACGAGAAGGTCTTTGAGGCCCGTTTCCTCTACCACTGCGACCGGCTGGGCTACCTGGTGTGGGGCGAGTATCCCAACTGGGGCCTGGACCACGCCCATCCCTTGTCCACCGAGACGTACCTCAACCAGTGGAGCGAGGCCGTGGAGCGGGACTTCAACCACCCGGCCATTATCGGCTGGTGCCCCTTCAACGAGACCTGGGGCTACCGGGAGGAACGGGAGAAGAACGCCCTGCTCACCAGCCTTTACAAGCTGACCAAGCGGCTGGACCCCACCCGTCCCTGCATTGACTCCAGCGGAAACTACCGTGTCCTCTCAGAGGTCTACGATATCCACGACTACGACCAGGACGCCCAGAGCTTCCAAGCCCGCTGGGATGGCCTGACGGACCGCATCCGGGAGACCGGCGGCGTCATCCCCGCGGAGGACCCCTTCTTCAACTCCGCCCCCGAAGGGCCCAGCGGCCGGGCTCCTTTCTTCAACCAGCCCTATGATAACCAGCCCATCTTTGTCAGCGAGTATGGCGGCATCCGCTGGCCGGACGACACGGTGGAGGGCTGGGGCTACGGCAACGCGCCCGCCACTCCAGAGGAGTTCTTCGCCCGCTATAAGGGCCTGACTGAGGCCCTGCTGAACAACCCGGAGATTTTCGGGCTCTGCTACACCCAATTGTACGACGTGGAGCAGGAAGTCAACGGCCTGTACACCTATGGCCGGGCCCAGAAATTCGACATCGGCCTCATCCAGAAGATCAACCAGCAGAAAGCGGCCATTGAGGACTGAGCTGCCCTGCAGGGTACCTTTGCACCGGCAAGCGTCCCCGCTCCAGGAGTTTGGAGCGGGAGCGCTTTTTTGCTCTGGCTCGCTTCAACCGCCCCTGTGCCCCGCTTCCGCATGTGATATGCGTTGAGCCATACCCTGAACCGCTGTTTGAACAAGCGGCTGAAATTACCGTTCTCTTTACGGCCCGGGCTCTTCACAAAGGAAGAGAGATTCCCTCTACCCTCCCGCGTTTTTCTGTGCTACAATGATAGCAAAGAAAGCAAAGCCCTTGGGCTTTTGAAGACAACGGAGGAGCATACGCCATGAAAAAAACACGCATTTTATTCACCGGAGATTCCATCACCGACGTGTACCGCACGGACGTGGTCCGGGCCATGGAGGGGTGGCTGGACCCTGCCCTTACCGCTCAGGAGCGCCAGGCCTCCACCAACAGCGTGCTGGGGATGGGATACCCCCTGCTGGCTGCCGCCCAGCTCAGCGCCGAGGAACCCGGCCGCTATGAATTTCTGAACCGGGGCATCTCCGGCAACCGGGTGGTGGACCTGGACGCCCGCATCAAGGTGGACTGCATCAACCTGCGCCCCGACGTGATCAGCATTATGATCGGCGTCAACGACGTGTGGCACGAGCTGGGAGATCACAACGGCGTGGACGCCCCCAAGTTTCGCCGGGTCTACCAGGGCATGCTCCAGGAGATCACCCAGGCCCTGCCCGGGGTGAAGCTCATCCTGCTGGAGCCCTATGTGCTCCAAGGCCCCGCCACGCAGGAGCACTGGGACACCTTCCGCCGGGAAGTGGACCTGCGCCGGGAGATCGTTCGGGAGCTGGCCAAGGACTACTGGGAGAAAGAGGACTTGTACATCCCCTGCATCGACACTCAGAAGCTCTTTGACCAGGCTGCTGCCCGCAGCTGCCCCGGAGACTGGACTGCTGACGGCGTCCATCCCACCCCCGCAGGCCACTGGCTTCTGGCCCAAGAATGGCTGCGCTGCTTCCAGGAAATCGGTTAACCTCCCCTCACGCAAGGAACCCCTGCCGGTTGGCAGGGGTTCCTTTTTGTATTCCGCTTTTCTTTTTCCTGCCAGGGAACGGGCCGGCGGGAAGCCGCAGCCTCCGTCTCTCCCACGGCAACAGCGCTTTAGGGAGCGTTTCAGGCATCCTCGGGCCCATCATCGGAAAGCCCGCTCTGAAGCAGGTACTCTCGAGGGGACATTCCTGTTTTAGCGCGGAATACCCGTGAGAAATACCGCTCGTCGTAATAGCCGCACATTCCGGCAATATCCCCAATGGAGAGATTCAGCAGCTTTTTCTGTTCCAGCAGCTGCTTGGCGTAGTCCACCCGCAGCCGCGCCAGATATTCCGTGGGGGTAAGCCCCGTCTGCTCCCGGAATTTGCGGCGCATGTAATTTTCCGTGTAATTCCCCGAGGAAAGGATTTCCTTTAAATCCAACTCCGGATCGGCAAAACCGGCGATAATCCTGCTTTTTACCTGGTCTACCAAAGGCACGGCGCTGCCCCCTGCCATCCATGCCGCCAGCAGCTGCATCGCCGCCCGGAATAGGGAGAGGACCACAGGGCGCTCTTCCAGCTTTTTCTGGTAATGCAGATTTAAAAAGAGCCGCACCAACCTCTCAAAGCTCTTTTCGCTGTCATCCTGCAGCAAAACAGGGCGGTCCGCGGGGACCTGCCGGTTATCAGCCGTGAGAAATTCCTCCGTGTGGAAATAGTAGTCGACGAATCCCTCTTGCGAGCGTTTGGAGTGTTCCATTCCAGGGGGTATGCAAAGGATTGTCCCCTCGGTAAAAGAGTAGCACTCCTCTCCGATCCACGTTTTCCCCTCCCCCAGCACGTTTACAGAGATCTCCCACAGCTCATGGCTGTGGGGATGGCAGTTGGAAAGGGTTCGGGGCGCGGCGCCCAAAGAATACAGCCTCACCGCTTCACCGCCTTTTCAAAAAGATAGCTCCATTGTAGCCCCAGAACACAAAATTGTCAACCAAATGTGTCAAATCGTCCACCTTTTCCCCGGATGTGCAGGAGAAGGGGAAAACCGTGCGGAAATCTTGGGAAAATCCACCTTTTCCCCTTTGATCTCCTGCTGATTCAAAAGGCTTTTGTGCTATATTTGAACCTGCAAATCCACATAAGACAAGGAGAAAAGCAGCATGAAAGCGATCATTACCACACTGCCGGGCAAAAGCGTTTTGCAAGAAGTCCCTATGCCGGAGATGAACGAGGACTCCGTGCTGATCCAATTGAAATACTGCGGAGTGTGCTATTCCGAGCACTATGAGTGGAAGACAAACGGAGGGGCCTTTGGCCACGAGCCCATGGGAACCATCGTTCAGGTGGGCAAAAATGTAGAGGGCTTTTCCGTGGGGGACCGGGTCTCCGGCCTGTGGGGGAGCACCCTTCCCGGCGCGGGGGGCATGGTTCAGTATGCTGTGGCCAACCCCAGCAAGGACACCGTGGTCAAGCTGCCAGAGAACGTGCGGGACGAGGACCTGGTGCTGGAGCCCCTGGCCTGCATTTACTCTGCTGTGAGCAAGGCCCATTGTTCCATGCCCGGCACCCATGTGTGCGTGGTGGGCTGCGGCTATATGGGTTGCGGCGCCATCAGCCTGCTGAAGGCCCGCGGCTGCTATGTGGTGGCAGTGGATATTCGGGAATCCTCCCGTGGGGATGCCTTGAAGTACGGCGCCCAAGAGGCCTACTCCCCCCAAGAGGCTCTGGAAAAATACGGAACTGAATCCGGCCACCCCGGTTTTGAGATGGTGATGGAGTGGGGGGAAACCAACGAATCCCTGGACACTGCCATCCAGCTCACCCGCATGTGCAGCCAGCTCTGCGTGGGGGCGTATCACACCGGCGGGAAACGGCTGGTGGATGTACAGCAGCTGAACATCAAAGCCATCGAAATGCTGTCCGTACACCCGCGCCAGGCCCAACTCTCTGACACCGGCGCGCGCCATGCGGCGGAAATGCTCGCCAGCGGCGCCTGGTGCTACAAAAACATCCCCACCATGATTTACCCGATGAACAAGTTTGACCAGGCTCAGGCCGAGCTGGAAACCAAATACGGCCACCACATGAAGGCCCTGATCGACATGGAGGCAGAGGACGGCGAGCCCCATCTGGCACTGTGAGGGGGAGACTGTCATGAAGCCCTATGTGATTGGCATGGACATTGGCGGAACCAACCTCCGCGTTGCCCTTGGCCCCCAGGGGGAAGAGATCCGGCACTTTCAGAAGGTGCCGCGGGAGGCCGTGCTCACTGGGGAATCCCCTGCCAAAGAGCTGGCGGATTTTATCCAGGACTATTGCGCACAGCACGGAGAAGGGGCACGGCCAGAGGCAGTGATGATTGGCTTTCCCGCCACGCTGGACAGGAACCGGCACCGTGTTTTGCAGGCGCCCAATGTTCCCGGGATAGACGGCCTCTCCGCCGCGGACCTGGGGCGCCTGGCCCATGTCCCCGTCTACTTTGAACGGGATGTGAACCTGCTGTTTTCCTGCGACATGCTGGATTTGGGCATCCCCTCCCAGGGCCTTTCCGTTGGGATCTACATTGGCACAGGGATCGGCAATGCCATTTTCTACAATGGCCGTCCCTTACCCGGCAAGAATGGGGTTTCTGGAGAGCTGAGGCACATTCCCCGCAGCGGCAGCGGGGAAATCTGCGGCTGCGGAAACCTGGGCTGCGCCGAATGCTTTGCCTCCGGCCGCAGGCTGTCCCATCTGCGGGACACATATTTTCCCAGCCTGCCCATAGGCCGGCTGTTCCTGGAACAGGGCTCTTCCCCCATCCTGCAGGATTTCCTGGAGGAAATTGCCTGCACAGTTGCCGCAGAACTGAATATTCTCGACCCGGAGTACCTGGTCCTGGGCGGCGGCGTGCTCCACATGGCCGGTTTTCCCTTGGAGGCGCTGAAAGAGAAAATTTTAGCCCACACCCGAAAACCCTACCCGGCACAGGGCCTGCAGATCCTCCACTCCCAGGACGCCGTGGAAAACGGCGCGCGGGGGGCTGTTGCTCTGGCGTGGGCGCTGGATCAGGAAAGGAAGGCGGTGCTACAAGGACTTTGGAACGTACAGCGCAGAGAGGTGCAACTATCCGGAATTTGCCTTTCTGGCTGCGTCCGCGGTTGCCGGGGGAGAGTGTGAGAAGGGGATTGTATGCTGCGGCACAGGCGTTGGGATTTCCATTGCCGCCAACAAGGTAAAAGGAATCCGCTGCGTCTGCTGTTCAGAGCCCTATTCCGCCCTGCTCTCCCGCCAGCACAACAACACCAACATGCTGGCCATGGGCAGCCGCGTGGTGGGAAAAGACCTGGCGCTTATGATTGTGGATCAATGGCTTCAGGGTAAATATGAGGGAGGCCGCCATCAAATCCGGCTGGATGAAATCCAAGCTCTGGAGGAAACCGGGGAAATCGCAAAAAAATAATTTCCTATGGGAATCAAGATCCGCAAGCCCCCCTGCAGAGAGCGGTAAAAAAACCTGCCTTTGACCATGGTCAAAGGCAGGTTTTTTCATTGCTGCCTTTAAGGCTTAACAAAAAGGTGTGCGGCCTCCCGTTCTGAGAAACCGGGCACCTTCCTGATGCGCTGTTAAGCTTTACCGGCAAAAAAGAACCCTGCCGCCTTGCTTCAGCTTCCTGCTGAAAACTTTCTTGTTTTCTTCTTATAGAAAGCACGCTGAATGCAATGGCAAGAATTTCACGAAAAAAATTGGAACCGAGCCCAAAAACACCTTTCCTCAAAGGGAAGTTTATCCAGCGGATTTCGCCAGGACCCATCCGGGGCCCCCGCCCTTTTACACCCTCCCCAGGGCCCGGTTCCATGCTTCTTCCAGGGAGCGCAATGTGGGATACCGGTTTTCCCGCTGGGATGAAGCCGCTTTTCCAGCGCACTTCCAGGCAGCCGGGGAAAGAGGCCAAAGGGAAAGCTCCCTCCCTTCCGGTGAAAACAGTTCAAAGGCAAAGGAACCCATGGTGTACACCATGGTGCGTTCATCGACAGGGGCTCCCCTTTGGTACTCCTCCGGAGCCATAAAGCGGGAGGAACCCCACATCCGCCCCACCGGATTAAAAAACGGCGTCCGGTGGTAGGCGTCCACATCGCAGAGAAGGGGACGGCCGGTCTCCTCCTCATACATTACGCAGCCATCGTAAAAGTCCACAGATACATAGCCCCTCTCCGCCACATGGCGGTGGAACGCCAGCACAGCCTGAAAAACCGCCAGCTTCTTTTCCACGGGGAGGGCCAAAAACGCCGCTCGGGTGGGATATTGCTTTCCCATGCACAGGGCATCTGTCCAGGGGAACAAAAGCGCATACCCTCCGGCCACAGGCCCATCCCACAGCAGGGGCAGCAGTGCCGGGTGGGCCAGGTCCCGAATGACCTGGGCGGATTTTTCCAAGAGGCGGACAGCCTCGCTGGGCTCGCCATCAAAGCAGAGGGGCCTTGCCCCGGCATATTTCAAAAAGTACCGCCGCCCCTCCCGCTCCAGGCCGAAGCACAGGTTTCCGGAATCCTGGCGGTCGAATACACGGAAGACCCTTCCCCACCGGTGGAGGAAAGAAAGGTCGGTCTCTTCTTTCACCACACAGGGAATCCCATCGGGAAACAATGTGACAACCATAAAAGCCCCCTTATGAATAGACAAAGATAAACCGGTCTGCCCGGTAAACGGTGCGGTAAACCTCGAGGATGGCCCCGCTGCCGTCCTCCACGGTCTTGCTGCTGAACACCAGCCCGGTGGAGGCCGCTGGCAGCTCCAGCATCTCCTGTTCCAGGCGGGTGAGCAGCCCTACCGTCATTTGGGAGTTTTCCCCATGGAAGCGCTCGTGCCCATTTTCTCTTAAATAGGCGTGGAAGGAAAGGATGGACCCGGCATCCTCTGGGAGATGGGGAAAGTATCTTTCCGGCAGGTAGCGGGTGTACACAGCCGCGGGGGCGCCGTCCACAATCCGCAATAGAGAGACCTTCCAAACCGGCTCCTCCTCGGGCAGCCCCAGGCTCTCATAGATGGAGGGATTATAGGATATTCTTTTGGCCCGGATGTTTTCTGAGCGGAAGGGGATGCCCAGCTCCTTCATTTTTTCAGAGAAGCTTGTCCGCCCCACCATGGCCAGCGGGATCTTTTCCTTTTTCCCCGCAAAAAAGCTGCCATACCCCTGCAGGGAGTAGATATACCCCAGCTCCTTCAGGCGGCTGTAAGCCCGGCGCACATCCGAACGGGGCACCTGAAATTCCCCGGCCAGCTTATTCTCGCTGGGCAGCTTGTCTCCCGGGCTGTATTTCCCATTGCGCAGATCCTGTATCAGCTGTCCGGCAATGCGCTCCCAGCCAGCTTCCTTTTCTTTCAAGGCGCGTCCCCCCTTTCGGTATTCTGTTTTGGATTATACCTCCTGTCCTGTTTTGGCACAACCCCCGGGGCCATATTTTAACGGTCATTTAATTTTTCACCCTTGGCACCTTTACAGGAGGTTTTTATCATGTGGGCGTTGCAGAAAAGAAATGAAGAGACACAAGAACCCAAAACAAAGGAGGCAACTTCGTATGAAAGCAAGAAAATTGGGAGCGCTGCTGCTGGGCGCTATGTTGACGGTGGCAAGTTTGACCGGATGCTCTGCCAGCGGGCAGACCACCTCGGGCGCAGAAGCCCAGGCCACCGCGGAAAACGGCTATGGCCTGGAAGAATTTGTCATGGTGATGATCCCCGGCGAGGACACGGAGAAATCCATCCAGCTGCGGGACACCATGGCGGAGAAGATGAGCGAAGCCATTGGCGTCCCCGTCACCACCTACCGCGCCACAGACTACAGCGCTGCTGTGGAAGCCATGCGTACGGGCAACGCCCAGCTGGCATACCTGGGGCCCTTCTCTTACGTAACCGCCCGCGAGCGCGCCGGGGCCGAGTGCCTGGTAGTCCAGGGCGAGGTGGGCACGAAAGGCGGCTATCAGTCCTATATTGTGGTCCAGGCGGACAGCGATATCCAGTCTCTGGAGGACCTTCAGGGCAAGACCTTTGCCTTTGTGGACCCCGAGTCCACCTCTGGCAATGTGATCCCCACCGATGAAATCCTCTCGGCGTTCCCCGACCTGGGCCTGACCTTTGACGACCTGCACACCGATGGGAAGTTCTTCTCCTCCGCCATGTTCGCCGGCTCCCACCAGGGCTCGCTGCAGGCGGTTGTCCAGGGCAACGTGGACGCGGCGGCCGTGGCCTCTTCCACCTATGAAAACCAGATTGAAGAGGGGCTTGTCAACGAGGAGGACCTGCGGATCATCCACGAATCCCCCGACATTCCCGGTTCCCCCATTGCCATTCAAAAGGACCTGCCCCAGGAGCTGAAGGACAAGGTGAAAGAATTCCTGCTCAACTATGATGACCCCGAGTACTTTGGGGATGAAGAGGGCAAGGAGCCCGAGCGCTTTGTGGAGATTTCCGACAGCGACTATGACTACCTTGCGGACCTGAAAGAAACCTACAATCTTTCCGACTGAGGAGCGTTGGCATGGAAAACGTGTTAGAACTAACCCATTTAAAAAAATATTACGGCCAAACCCGGGCTGTGGAGGATGTGAGCTTCTCGGTAAAGCCGGGGGAAGTGGTGGTCATCATCGGCCCCAGCGGCGCTGGGAAATCCACCGTGCTGCGGTGCATCAACCGCATGATTGACCCCACAGAAGGCACTATCCTGTTCCAGGGAACGGACATGGCCCAGGTAAAGCGGGAAAGAGACCTGAAAGCCATCCGGCGCCGCATTGGGATGATTTTCCAATCCTTCAATCTTGTCTACCGCCTTTCCGTGTTTCAGAACGTGCTCCACGGGCGGCTGGGCTATATGTCCACCCCCAACGCCGTTCTGGGCCGCTACTCTGAGGCGGACAAAGAGAAGGCCCTGGAACTCCTGCGGATGATCGGCCTGGAAGGGATGCTCTACAAAAAGGCTGGGGAGCTTTCCGGCGGGCAGAAACAGCGGGTGGGCATTGCCCGGGCCCTGATGCAGGACCCTGCCCTGCTGCTGTGCGACGAGCCCATCGCCTCCCTGGACCCCAGCTCCTCTAAGATCATCATGGACCAAATCCGGGACATGGCCCGGATGCGCAATATCGGCTGCATTGTCAATCTGCACCAGGTGGACGTGGCCAAAACATATGGGGACCGGATCGTGGGCATCCACCAGGGACGTGTGGTTTTTGACGGTCCGCCCCAGGAGCTGACCAACTCTATGATTGAAACCATCTACGACGCCCCCATTGAAGAGCTCACTGTGGGGCTGGAAGGGGAGGCGGCCCATGGCTAAAAGGACCATTCCCCTCACGCCGAAAAAGCAGAAGCGGGCCGCCACCCTGGCGTTCCTTCTGATTGCGGCGCTGTTCCTCATCGCCAGCCTGCAAACGCAGTACACTCCTGTAGAGTTTTTGCTCAACATGGAGAATTTCTGGAGCTTCATCTTTGTAGACCTGCTCCCCCCAAAAATTGCAGACTGGGAAACCATTGGCATTGGGGTGCTGCAGACCATCTCTATGGCCATGGTTGCCAGCCTTGTGTCGGCAGTGATCTCTCTGGCGCTGGCCTTTTTGGGCTCTAACACCACGGCCCCCTGGCGGCCCCTGAAAAAGATCATCCGCGCCTTTGCCTCGCTGCAGCGGAATATCCCCAGCATGATCTGGACCTTTCTGCTGATTATGTCCTTCGGCATTGGCACCGTAGTGGGAACCCTGGCCCTTCTGATCACCACCTGCGGCTTTCTAATCCGCTCCTTCATTGAAACGATTGACGAGGTGGGCGGCGAAAGCCTGGAGGCGCTGCAGGCCGTGGGGGCTGGGCGCCTGTCCATCATCACCCAGGTGATCCTACCGGCCTCGCTGCCCGGGTTTCTCTCCTGGCTGCTTTACTCTCTGGAAGTGAACATCCGCTCCTCCACTCTGGTAGGCGCTGTGGGAGGCGGCGGCATCGGCCTGATTATGATGGGCTATATCAAGCAGTTCCGGTACCACTCTGCCATGGGGGTCATCCTGCTGGTGGCCGTCATTGTCATCCTGGTCGACCTGCTGACCAATTTCCTGCGAAAGAAGGTGCTGGCATGACTGATTTTACCGAAATCTACCCCGTTGCCGGCTCTGCCGTAGAAGAGCCGGCCGAAAAAAAGGCCTGCTCCTGCGGGACAGGAGGGGCCGCATCCGGGTAAAAGACCCCGCCCGTGACCGGGCTCTGAAGTGGTTCCTGTCCCTGTTCACCATTTTGGGCGTGGCTGCCCTGTTCTTTATGGATCTGGACTGGGCCCAAGTGTGGGAGGGGGTCCTTCGCATTCCTGAGGCCATCGGCAAGCTGTGTAAGGTGGACTTCAGCCAGATCGACGTCACCTTTACCTCTCTGTTTGAGTCCATTGCCGTCGCCATCCTCTCCACGGTGTACAGCCTGGTGGGCGGCATGGTTTTAGCGGTGTTCCTGGCCAAAAACCTGACTCCCTTCAAATGGATGGCTGCCGTGCTCTCCGCAGTGCTCACCTTCCTGCGGGCAATCCCCTCCATCATCTGGGTTCTGCTGATTCTTGTGTGCGTGGGCTTTGGCCCCTCTGCGGGGATTATCGGCATCTGCATTTTCAGCACTTCCTTCTTTGCCAGAAGCTTTGCCCAATGCTATGAGGAAGTTCCCCAGGAAACTCTGGAGGCGCTGCGCGCCATGGGGGCCGGCCGGGTAAAAGTGTTCTTCAGCGCCGTGCTTCCCTCCGCGTTTACCGGCATGCTGGCCTGGACCTCTATCAGCTTTGAAAGCAACTTCGAGGCCTCTGCCGTGCTGGGCACGGTGGGCGCCGGGGGCATTGGATATGTGATCTCCAACTGCATGACCCGTTACGCCTACGGCCAGGCCATTGTGGCCATTGCCCTGGTGCTGGCTTTTACCTACGCCATGGAGCTGGGGTTCACCGCCATCAAAGAAAGAAATGGGAAAATCAAATAGGAGGAGCTATGGAACCAAGGAGATTCTCTAAAATTATAGAAAAATGCCCGGCAGAGCGAGTAAAGGAACTGGCCCGCCCCATCGTGGAGCAGCACCAGGTTGCGGTCATCCGCAAGCCCGCTAAAACCCTGGTGATGGTGCGGATGCGGGAAACCGTAGCCAAGGCAGAGTTTTACCTGGGGGAACTGCTGGCCGCTGAGGCCATGGTGGAGCTGGAGGGAACCAGGGGTTTCTCCCTTCTGATGGGGGACGACCTGGACAAGGCTTTCTCCGCCGCTGTGCTGGACGCCCTGCGCCGGTCGGGGCTGCCCCAGTGGGAGGCCGTACGCCTGGCCCTGGAGCAGGAAGAGAAGCGCCAGCAGCAGGAGGAACGCCGGGAGATCTGCCGGCACAATGCCTCTCGGGTGCAGTTCAACACCCTGGACGTGGAATATTGAGGAAACTGGGAGGACAAGCGATATGAGGACTGAGAACCGGTTTGACCCGGTATTTGACTGCCAGCAGGTGTTCAAGGCACTGATGAATGCCTTGGCCCAGCCCGGCAAGGTATTCTCCATTGAGGAGAATGTAAAGCGGCTGGTTGGCAACGGCGCCCCCTTCAAGGCGGTGGCCCTGACCCTGCTGGACAATTGGCGTTCCTTTTATGTAGACGGAGCCCCCGCCCTGGCCGAGGAGCTGCGGGAACTGACCTATGGCGTGCCCGCTCCTTTGGAAGAGGCCGATTACCTGTTCTTTCCCCGCATGGGGGAACCGGGCCCCGTTATCGAGAAGGCAAAACCCGGCACCTTGCCGGAACCTCACAAAAGCGCAACGCTCTTCCTGATGACGGACTCCCTGACGGGAGGAGAGACCTTCTCCCTCACCGGTCCCGGTGTGGAGGGGGCGGTCACCGTCACCCTGCCCGCTCCCTGTCGGGCCTGGCTGGAAGAGCGGCAGGCACAGGCGTTTGAGTTCCCCTGCGGGGTGGATTTATACTTCCTCACCCCCCAGGGCCAGGTTATGGGGATTCCCCGCAAGGTGAAGATAGGAGGTGAGGGCTGATGGGCTATGTTGCAGTTACCGGCGGGCAGGAAGCCATTCAGGCTTCCATCCAGCTGCTGAAGGAGTACCGCTCCAAGGGGGAGCGCCCTGTAGACCTGCAGGTCCTGCGGGACCGGATGGGCCTGCTCATTGACCGCATTATGTCCGAGGCGGGCCTGTACGCCCCGGACTACGCCGCCCTGGCCCTGAAACAGTGCGAGGGCAGCCCAGAGGAGGCCGTATTCCTGCTGCGGGCCTACCGCAGCACGTTGGCCCGCAACTACACCTCCCGCACAGTCTCCGGCGATCAAATGCACATCCGCCGGCGGATCAGCTCGGCCTTTAAGGATATCCCCGGCGGCCAGGTGCTGGGCCCCACCTATGACTACGTCCACCGCCTGCTGAATTTCGGCCTGCTGGAGGAAACCGAAGAGGACCTCCGCCAGTGGCGGCAGGAGTTTGAAGCCGGAATTCCCGCCTCTCCGGAAGGAGAGCTCTCGGATACAGCCCCCCGGGTGCTGGACCTGCTCCGGGAGGAAGGCTTGATTGAGCAGGTGGAGGAGGACCACTCTCAGCCCTGCGACGTCACCATGGAAAAGCTGCCCCTCCCCGCCCCGCGCAGCGCCATTCTTCAGACTTTGACCCGGGCGGACACCGGGTTTGTCTCTGGCCTGGCATACAGCGACATTCGAGGATTTGGCATGTCCCACCCCACCATTGGGGAGCTGCGTTACGGCAGCCTGGAAATTGAGGTGGACTCTCCCCTGGATGAGGGCGCCGCCTGGTATGTGGGCGAGATCTTTGTCACCGAGGTAGAGGGCCTGATGGGGACCCGCGCCGGCGGCGAGGGCATCGGCGTGGGCTACGGCTGCGTGATCGGCCGCAACGACACCAAGGCCATTGCCATGTCTGTGCTGGACCACGCCCTGACCCTCTCCATTGACAGCCCCACCAGCGATATGGAATTTGTGCTGCTCCACGGGGACTGCCTGGAGATGAACGGGTTTATCTCCCACCTGAAGCTGCCCCACTATGTGACCTTCCAGTCCAAGCTGGACAGCCTGCGGAAACGGAAAAGGAGGCTTGAAGATGAGCAAGGAAACTAAGCGGGGCGACTATAACTTCGCCTTTTTGGACGAGGGCTCCAAACGGGAAATCCGCCGGGCGGTGCTCCACGCCATTGCCGTGCCGGGGTACCAGGTGCCCTTTGGCTCTCGAGAGCTGCCCATCGGCCGGGGCTGGGGCACAGGCGGCATCCAGCTGACCATGTCCCTCATTGGCCCGGATGACACCTTGAAGGTCATCGACCAGGGCAACGATGACAGCGTCAACGCGGTGAGCATCAAGCGGCTCATCTGCGACACCACCGGTGTGGAAACCACCACAGATACCGCCCAGGCGGACATCATCCAGTCCCGCCACCGCATCCCCGAGGAGCCCCTGCGGGAAGACCAGGTGCTGGTGCTCCAGGTGCCCACGCCGGAGCCCCTGCGCAGTGTGGACCCCCACGAGGAGGTCACCCGGCAGCTCCATGCCGATGGGGAGTATACGGGCATCTGGGTCAACCTGTTTGAACAGCTGCTCACCCGGGGCTCCCCCTTCCGGGGGGCGGATCATCCGGTGCTGGTGGACGGCCGGTATGTGATGAACCCCAGCCCCATCCCTCGCTACGACAATCCCAAGCTGCACCAGTCTCAGTGCCTGTACCTGTTTGGGGCCGGCCGGGAAAAGAAGATCTACGCCGTTCCCCCCCACACCGATGTGGTCTCTCTTGCCTTTGAGGACTATCCCTTCCAGCAGGAGGACCTTTCCGGCCGCAAATGCCGGCTCTGCGGGGCAGAGAACGTCTACTTTGATGAGATCTTTGATGCAGAGACCGGAGAGCGCTACTACCAGTGCTCTGACACAGGCTATTGCCTGAAGCGCCGCAACGCGCAAGCATCCCAGGAAAAGGGGGAAGAAACCCATGAATGAGAGAACGCCCGTAATGGAGGGCAGGCACATTACCGTGCGCTTTGGCCCCGGCTGCCCCTACTGCCAGAAGCATACCGACCTGGAAAAGGGGCGCTGCCCCGTGTGCCACACCATCTGGGGCGTGCGGGATGTGAGCTTTCAGCTGTACCCCGGGGAGATTTTGGGAATTGTGGGGGAATCCGGTTCGGGAAAAAGCACCCTGCTGAAGACCCTCTATTTTGACCAGCCCGCCACCAGCGGGGAGGCCACCCTCACCATGTATCAGAATGGAAAAGCCAATATATTGGAGGCCAGTTCTCAGCAGCGGCGCTATCTGCGCAACCACCTGATGGGCATGGTCTACCAAAACCCCATGCTGGGCCTGCGGATGAACATTTCCTCTGGGGCCAACATTGCAGAAAAACTTATCGCCGCAGGCAGCCGCAACGCCGGCAGGATGATTGCCCGCAGCTCTCAGCTTTTAGAGCATGTGGAGATTCCGGTGGAGCGCCTGCGGGAACAGCCCCGGGTCTTTTCCGGCGGCATGCAGCAACGGGTGCAGATCTCCAAGGCCATTGCCAACAATCCTCCCATCCTGCTGCTGGATGAGGTAACCACCGGCCTGGATTTAAGCGTGCAGGCCAAGGTGCTGGACTTGATCCGCACCATTCAGCAGGAGCTGGGCATCGCTATGATGATTGTCAGCCACGACCTCTCCGTCATCCGTATGATGTCCGACCGGACCATGGTTATGCTGGGGGGCCGCGTGGTGGAGGAGGGCCTGACCGACCAGATTTTGGAGGACCCCCTGCACGCCTACACCCAAACACTGGTCAGCTCGTTGTTGTAAGGAGGAAGCCATGGGAGAGCTTGTCATTCAAAATGTAAATGTGGTGCTGCCGGACCAGGTCTTGGAAAACGGCTCGGTACGGCTGCAGGATCAGCTGATTCAGGAGGTTTCTGAAAACCCCTGGCTGGGGCCCGAGAGCCCCGACGGCCGCATTCTGGACGGCCAGGGCGCTTTCCTGCTGCCAGGGCTGATCGACATTCACTCGGACAATATTGAAACGGTCATTCAGCCCCGGCCCCAAAGCATGATCGACTTCGAGCTGGCCATGCGGGAGCAGGAAAAGCAGCTGGTGTGCCAGGGCATCACCACCATGTACCACTCCCTCACCATTATGGACACCAATTTTGGCGGGGAGCGGGTGGCCCAGAAGCAGCAGCTGCGCAGTCCGGAAAACTTGACCAAGCTGATCGGGCTGATCCGCAACTTTCACGAGGGCGACCATTTGATCCGCCACCGGTTCCACTGCCGGTATGAGATCACCAACACCCGGGGCTACTCCATGCTGCTGGGGTTCATCCGTAACCGGGACATGCAGCTGCTGTCCTTTATGGATCACACCCCCGGCCAAGGGCAGTACAGAAACCTAGAATTTTTCAAAAGCCATGTCATGTCCCAAAGCCAAACCGAGGAGGAGAAAAACCAGATCCTCACCCAGCGGATGAACCGCACCAAGCTCACGGCGGAACAGCTTGCGTTGGCTGCGGACATGGCGGTTCAGGCCGGCATCCCCATTGCCTCTCACGATGATGACAGCCTGGAAAAGCTGGACTATGTAACACAAAACCTCCACGCCCGCATCTGCGAGTTCCCCGTGGAGCTCTCCGTGGCCCAAGAGGCCCACCGCCGGGGCATGGCCGTGGTGGTGGGCGCCACCAATGTGCTGATGGGGCGGTCCCACTCCAACAACCTCTCCGCCCGGGAGGCCATTGAAAACGGCTGCGCTGACATTCTCGTCTCCGACTATTTCCCGGCAGCCATCCTCCACGGGGTGTTCAAGCTGTGGGAGGACGGCACCCTGCCGCTGCCCCAGGCGGTGAACATGGCCACGCTGAACCCCGCCAAGGCTGTGCGGGTTGCAGAACACCTTGGCTCAATTGAGCCAGGCAAGTGCGCCGACCTGATTTTGGTAAGCAAAAAGGGGAAAATCCCCGTGGTGCTTTCCACCTTTATCAATGGCGAAGAAGTGACCCGCCTCCACTACCGCAATGATTTCGTGGGGAAGGATGGGGCCCGCTATGATTGAGGAGCTTTGGCCCCTGGCGGACTTTGCCCGAAACCTGGTGGTGGCCTGTGGAGCCCGCCTGCGGGAGCGGCGGCGCAGCATCTCTCCAGCCATGCGGGAAAAGGGAAGCTACCGGGATATCGTCACTGACCACGATCTGTGGGTGCAGCAGTACCTGGCAGAGGCGCTGCAAAAAGAAGCACCCTTCTGCGGCATTCTGGGAGAGGAAGGCGCCCGCCGGCAGGGGGACTCGCCCTGGACCTGGGTGCTGGACCCCATTGATGGCACCACCAATTATTACCAGGCCGGCCGCGGCTACGCCATCTCCTTGGGGCTGTTGTACCGGGAGGAACCCGTGTGGGGTCTGGTGCTGGAGGGAAGCTCTGGCAAAGCCCTGGAGGGCTCCATCCCCTATGGGGCTGGGCGGTCCGCCCCCACGGCTCCCCACCAGGCAGTGCTCCACTTAGGGGTAAAGACCATGGAGTCCCTTACGGCCCTGGGCGTGGACGCCTATCGCTTTGCCCGCCAGTTTCAGGGGGTGCGCTATTTTGGCTGCGCTTCACTGGAGCTGTGCTCTGTGGCAGAGGAGCGCGGCGGAGTTTATGTAAACAGCCATCTTAAGCTGTGGGACTTTGCCGCAGCCTGGGCGGTTTTAAAATCCCAGGGCTGCTCCATTGCCGCGGTCCCCATGGAGGGGGAAGACTGGTTTGTCTGTGCGGCCTCCAGCCAAGAGCTGTACCAGGCCTGCCTGTCCCTCCTCCCCGCTTCCATCCGAACAAAATTGGAGAAAACAGGAGGAATTCTTTCCCATGCTGAACATTGACTCTCTTTCCAAAGAATTTATCATGCACATCCGGGGGGATGCCCAAATCGACGGCTTCCAGGACATCAGCTTTTCTGTAGAGCCTGGCACGCTAGTGGCGATCACCGGTCCCAGCGGCTCGGGAAAATCGTCCCTGCTCAAATGCGTGTACCGCACCTACACCCCCACTGGCGGCCACGCTTGGTACACCCGGGAGGACGGCTCTACCGTGGATTTAGCCACTGCCGAGCCCTGGAAGATCATCCAGCTGCGGGAAAAAGAAATTGGCTATGTCTCCCAGTTTTTCAGCGTCATCCCCCGTGTCTCCGCCCTGGATATCCTCACCCACACGCAAACCGCCCGGGGGGTAGAGGAGCCCTTGGCCCGCAAGCGCGCTGCCCAATACCTGGAGCGGGTGGGCATCTCCCCCCAGCTGTGGAACATGTACCCAGCTACGTTTTCCGGCGGCGAAAAGCAGCGGCTGAACATCGCCAATGCCTTAATCACCAAACCCCGCCTGCTTCTGCTGGATGAACCCACCGCCTCCTTGGACGCCAACAGCAAGGGCTGGGTTATGGACATGATTCTGGATTTAAAGCGGCAGGGCACGGCCATGGTAGGGGTGTTCCACGACGAAATCGCCATTCGCACCCTGGCGGACTGGCGGTATGAAATCCGCGAGAAGCAAATGGTGCCCATGGACTACAAAATGGATTACGCCATGGAAGAGCTGGCAGCCTTTGCCTGAGGCGCCTATGGTGGATTTACACACCCATTCCCACTTCTCCGATGGGGACCGCTCTCCCTGGGAGCTGGTGCGGCAGGCAAAGGCCTGTGGGTTATCCGGCCTGGGTCTCACAGACCACGACACGCTGGCAGGCGGGGAAGAGCTGTTCCAAGCGGGCAGGGCCTTTGGGCTCCCTGTGGTGCTGGGGGTAGAGATCAGCTGCAGCCAGCGGGACGGCCGCCAGCTTCACCTGCTGGGGTACGCCATCCCTCCCGAGGGAAGGCAGGCCGTGGAGGATTTCTGCCGCCCCATCCGCCAAGCGCGCAATCGGGCCGTGCTGCAAAGCGCCCAGGCGCTGGCGCAGGCGGGCTACCCTGTCTCCGAAAAGCGGCTGCTGGCCCAGGCAGGCCCCCAGGGCCAGCTGTGCAAACAATATCTGATGGCCCAGCTTATGGAGGCCGGCTTGTGCAAAGAGCTGTACGGCGCCCTGTACAAAAAGCTGTTTAAAGGGGAAGCCGCCCCCGCCGCTTTGCAGTTCCCCACAGCGGACCCCGTGGAGGCGGTCCAATGCGTAACCCGTGCTGGGGGGAAGGCGGTGCTGGCCCATCCAGGCCAATACGGAAACTTCCAGGCGCTCCCCGCCCTGGCAGAAGCCGGCCTGTGGGGCATTGAAGCCTACCATCCCAAACACAGCCCCGAGGACACGCAGAAGTGCTTGGAGCTGGCACGCCGCTTTCAACTGGCTGTCACCGGCGGCTCCGACTTCCACGGCCGCTATGGCGAGGGGGAGCGTCTGGGAGAACAGGGGTCCAGCGCGTTCCCTCTTTTTTAAAAGACGCGAAAGATCGAAAAGCAGGAACCGTTGTCCTGCTTTTTTCTACTAAAACAAGGAGGTGCCACCGCATGGAAATCCGCCCTATGGAATGGACAGATTATCAAAAGGTGTATGCCCTGTGGCTGTCCTGCCCGGGCATGGGCTTAAACGACCTGGATGACTCGCGGGAAGGCATTGGCCGTTTTTTGCAGAGAAACCCAGAAACCTGTTTTGTGGCGGTGGAGGGGGAATCCATTGCCGGCTGCATTTTAGCCGGAACAGACGGGCGCCGGGCTTACATTTACCACACGGCGGTCCACCCGGAATTCCGCCGCCGCGGCATTGGCCGGCTGCTGGTGGAGCGGCTGCTGGCAGCCCTTCGGAAAATCGGGATCCACAAGGCGGCTCTGGTGGCCTTTTCCCGAAACCAGCCGGGCAATGCCTTTTGGGAAAAAATGGGATTTACCGTCCGCACGGACCTTACCTACCGCAACCGGGCCCTTACAGAGCTGCGGCGCATCGACACATAAGCGGAGCCGTCCCGGCAAAAAAGGCCCCGTGCCAAGCCTGCCCCCAAATCCCCCCAGAGCCTGTGTCTCCGGGGGGATTTGGGCTGCTGTGGGAAATTTCCCGCTGCCCCAGCCGGTTTTCAGCATTTTTTAACCGGAACATTACCTATCCTTTTCCCACCTGTGATAGACGCGCCCACGTGCCTTCTCTACAATAAAAATAGGAATACTGGGCACTTATGCCCCGTGACAGGAGGCATTATGAAACTTCGAAGGATACTCGCATGCTTATTAACCGCGCTGCTGCTTCCAGCCCTGCTGGCGGGCTGCGAGGCATTCAGCCAAACGCAAACGGCGGACACGGTGCTCGGCAGCGGAAGCCGCGTACTGCGCATTTTGTCCGGCTCGGAAAACCGTGAACTGGAGCCCATCCTGGAACAATTTGCCAGGCAGCAGGGAACGCGCATTGAAATGACCTATTTGGGCTCTCTGGACATCATGCGCCAGCTGGAGCGGGAGGACTTCCCCTATGACGCGGTGTGGCCTGCCAGCTCCCTGTGGCTGAACGCGGGCGAATCCCCCCTGAACCTGAAGCACACGCAATCCATCTCCATCACCCCGGTGGTATTCGGCATCCGGCAAAGCCTGGCGGAACAGCTGGGCTTTGTGGGAAAGGAGGTCACTGTACAGGATCTTCTCGGGCCCATTCAAAGCGGAGAGCTGAAATTCTGCATGACCAGCGCCAGCCAGTCCAATTCGGGGGCCTGCGCGTACATTGGCTTCCTGTACGCTCTGCTGGGGAACCCTGAGGCCATCTCGCTGGAGGACCTGCAGGGGGAGGAGCTCCGCACCCAAATGACGCAGCTTCTCTCCGGTGTAGACCGCTCTTCAGGAAGCTCTGACTGGCTGAAGGACATGTTCCTAGAGGGGGACTTTGACGCCATGGTCAACTATGAGTGCCTCATCATCCAGGCAAACCAAGAGCTGGAGGACCAGGGCCGGGAGACGCTCAGCGTAGTGTACCCCACCGACGGCCTCACAATTGCCGACTCCCCCCTATCCTATGTGGACCGCGGGGACAGCCAAAAGGAGGAGTTGTTCCTCTCCCTGCAGGAATACCTCCTCTCTCAGGAGGCGCAGAGCCAAATCCAGCGCACAGGGCGGCGCTCCAGCTACACCGGCGTGGCCCCGGAAAACCGTGACGTGTTCCGGGAGGACTGGGGCCTTCAGCCAGACCGCCTGCTCTCCCCCATCCACATGCCGGCTTCAGACGTGCTGTTTGAAGCGCTCAGGCTGTATCAAACCGAATTTAAAAAGCCTTCCCTCAACATCTACTGCCTGGATTACTCCGGGAGCATGTCCGGCGAGGGGAACCAGCAGCTGGAGGCTGCCATGGAGCAGCTCCTGATCCAGAGCAATGCGGCAGAAAGCCTGCTGCAGGCATCTGAAAACGAGGTCAACATCCTCATCCCCTTCAACGACCAGGTTATGGGAACCTACACCGCCCAGGGAAACGGGGCGGAGCTGGAGGAGCTGTATACCGTTGTGGAGGAGCTGAGCCCGGGAGGCGGCACCGATATGTACCAGGCTGCCGCCCAGGGAATTGAGGCGCTGCGGGGATATGACCTTTCCCAGTACACACCTGCGGTCATTCTGCTGACCGACGGCCAATCCGGCGGCAGTTTCCGCCAGCTCGCCGATGCCTACGGCAGCCTGGGCAGCCAGGTGCCCATTTTCTCCATTATGTTTGGGGACGCGGACGAAAGCCAGCTGGAAAGCCTGGCGGAGTTCTCCAATGCCCGGGTGTTTGACGGACGGGAAGACCTGGTGGGGGCGTTCCGCAGTGTAAAGGGGTACAACTGATGCGGGAGATAACAAGGGCATTGCTCTCCCTGTGCGCGGCAGCGGGGCTGTTTTTGGCGCTGTTCCTGGCCCTGCAATGGAATCCCTTTGTCTCCCTCGCCTTCAGTGTGGGGGTGTACTTCGGCCTGTTCCTCCTGCTAAAGCCCAGCCGCAAAATTGGCGGCATTTCCCTGGAGGGATTAAGGGATGGAGAGGAGCTGCAGGCCCTGCTGCAGGGGGCCCAAGAGGACCTGGAAACCCTGGAGCGCGCTGGAAAGGAAATTTCCAAAGCGCCTGTGGAAGAGCAAGCACAGCGCCTTTTCTCCACAGCCCAGCGGCTGATGGCCTATTTGAAGAAGAACCGGGAAAAAATTCCCCAGGCCCGCAGGTTTTTCCTCTACTACTTGGACACCGCCGCACGGCTGCTGGGGCGGTATATGGAGCTGGAAAACCTGGGCCTGCACACCCAAGAGGTGTTAGAGGTCCAGCGCAAAACAGAGAGCGTGCTCCCCGTTTTGAACCAGGCCTTTGAGCGGCAGTTCACCCAGCTGATGGCGGGGGAACTTCTGGACACAGAGGTGGACATCCAGGTGCTGGAACAGGAGCTGGAGGGAAGTACCCTGAAAAAGGAGGCGCAGTGATGAAAGCAAAATGGATCGGCCTTCTCCTCCTGCTGGTGGTGGCCCTGGGAGCCGCCGGGTATGTGTGGCTTACGAATGCCCAGCAGGTTTCTGAGATTCAAGGCTATGTGGGCGGAGAAAAGATTGGCCTGCTGGAGGATGCGGAAGTGCAGGAGATCCTGCGGGAGCGCTATAAGCTTTCCATGGATTACACCCGGGCCGGCTCGATCGAGATGGTCACCATGGACGCGGAAGGCCAGAATTATCTCTTCCCCTCTAACCAGACCGCGCTGGAGCTGTACGAAAAAGCCCATGGAGCCCCGGAGGCCAGCGAAATTATCTTGAACACCCCCATTGTGCTGTACACCCACAACGCCGTTGCAGAGGCCCTAAAGCGCCAGGGGATTGCCCAGGAGAGCGGCGGCGTCACCACAGTGGATATGGCGGGGCTCACGCAGCTTATCGAGTCCGGCGCGGAGTGGGCTGACATTGGCCTGCCAGAGCTCTACGGCACTGTCTCTGTGGGGACTACCGATCCGGCCAAGTCCAACTCTGGCAACATGTTCGCCGGCCTGCTGGCAAACACCCTGGCGGGGGGCGTGGCCGCAGAGGAGGACCTGCCGGAGGTGCTCCCCCGGCTGCAGGAAATCGTTGAGCGGCTTGGGTATATGGAAAGCTCTTCCTCCGACCTGTTCGACCAGTTTTTGAAAACCGGCATGGGGGCAAAGCCCCTTATCGCGGGATATGAAAGCCAGCTGCTGGAATTCGCCGTTCAAGAGCCGGAGGTCTGGTCGCAGATTCAAGAGGATATCGTAATGCTGTACCCCACCCCCACCGTATGGTCCTCCCATGTGTACATTGCGCTCGATTCCCTGGGCGCGAAGGGGGCGCAGGCCCTTTTGGATGAGGACATCCAGCGCATTGCCTGGGAGAAGCACGGCTTTCGCACCGGAGTGTATGACGCGCCCACGGACATCGGCCAGTTCGGGATGGACGGCGTGGCTCAAGAGGTCACCCAAGTGGTCTCCATGCCCAGCGCGGCGGTGATGGATCAAATCATCCAAGCGCTCTCCTGACCAACAAGAAGCCCCGCTTTTCTAAAAAACAATCTGAATGGAAGGAGCCGAATCGCTATGTGGCAGGCAATGGGAGTCTGTGTTGCGCTGTGCGCCCTGTTCTTTTTCCTCATGGCCGGTGGAATGCGCCGGGAAAAGCAGTGGAAAGGGGCCGTACGCCTGACAGCGCAGGTGACGGGCCTGGAATATCGCAAAACATGGGTGGATTCCTCCACCATAGACGGCGACCGCTCCTCCACCTTCATCACTTTGCGCTGCCTTTGGGAGGGGCAGCCCTTTACGCTCCAAAAGGAGTTTCGGGGCATTCGTCCAAGCCTCTGCCAGGGGGACAGGGTTCCAATTGTCTATCTCAAATCTCAAGGCGCCTGGGCCCCTTGGAAGGAGGTCCGGTCCCTTTGGCCTGTATGGGGGTTTTTGGGCGCCCTGTGCGGGGGCTCCGCGGTGGCGCTGCTGTTCCAGGGGCGAAGCATTCTGGCGGCGCTTTCCGATTACACCGTGGAATACCCCAATCTGCCCGGCACCGCCCTGTGCCTCCTCATCGGGATTGCCTGCGCCGCGGGAGGCTTTGCCTTTGTCCGCACTCTGCTGGGCGACGCGATCCGTGCCTTTACCACCCCCCTGGCATGGGGCCTTCAAAAGCTGCTGGGCAGGCTGGAGGAGGTGCCTGCCCGCTGCGAGGGATGGATTAACAAGTCGGATGGGGACGGCGGCTCCGACACCTATCCCCTGTTTTCCTTTTGGGAATCCGGCAGGATGTCCTACTGGATTCCCCCCACTGTCCAAAACAGGCACAACTTTCAGCCAGGAAACCAGTACACCCTTTATCAGGACAGGAAGGGGCGCTACAGCCTCCAACCCAGCCTATCCGATGTTCTGTGCATGCCCTTTGCCCTGATCCCCCTTTCCTTTTTTCTGATGATGGCCGCCTCTCTGGTTTTGACAGCCGCCGCAATGTTTGGAATGGCAGGCTGGGGACTGGTGTATTTCTTCAGCCACCCCTGAGAAGGAACAGGCGCCCCGCCTTCCCTTTGCGAAGAGCGCCGGGCGGAAAACAGAAAGCGCAGCCCAGCCCTTACGGCCGGCTGCGCTCCTTTTTTTCGCTGGGAAAAGGGGAATCTTCCCGCCGGGGCAGCGCAACCGTAAACTGGCTCTGGCGGTGGGAACCATACTCTCGGTGTATTACTGCAACTATCTGGCGCCGGTGAAATTCACTGTCCCCTCCTCCCTCTCCGCCAGCCGGGATACCCAGTCCCTGCTTCCGGGCCTGGGCTCTCTGATGTCGGACGGCCTAAACTTGGGGGACGGCGTCTCCCTTACAACGGGGGACACCGCTTCTCAGGACGGTTTGGAAATGATCCCGGTGACAATCCCCGGCACCCCGGCGGACCTGGGCGGCAAGTTCGCGGACAAGTTCTCCAGCAAAACTGTGGCCACAGCCAACAGTTATCAAAGCAAGGACCTGGCGGTCACGGTTACGCAGCACTCCTACGGCACGGGCAATGACGAGGTAAGCTACTACAACGAGGAGGCGAGAAAACTCAACCAAGAGGCCCCCAATGTAAAGCTGTGGGTGCCTATGTGTGTCAACTGGCTCAACGGGCTGTTTGGGATTTGAAGGAAAAGCAACAGGCTTTCCGTTTGCTGAGAGCCTCTGTCAGCAAGCAATGCGGGCAGGGGATTTTTCGCTATCCGATTATGCGGCCTTGCCAGCGCTCGAAACCACTGCGCAACACCTGCGTCGAAAACAAGCAGGAAATCCCCACGCAGCCAAGGAGGAACCAGCAAGCCGCCATGCAACTTCCCGTTCCGTATGACAGGGACACTGACAAACGAAGTTCTCGTCCGCCCAGGTGACTGGCTGTTTGGCGATGTAGACGGTGTACTGGTCATCCCCCAGGAGATCCTTCCCGAGGCCGTGGAAAAGGTCACCGAGCTGTCCCGGCTGGAGAGGCTGTCCCGAGAAGCCTTTCGTAAGGGGGCCAACTTCCGCGAGGTATATGAAAAATTTCAGCGGGCGTAATATTCACAAGATGCGGACATATCATTTGGGGGAGCTACAAATAATTCAGACACAGCTTTGGTATAAAATTAAGACGTCCGGCTGAACAGCACCCCGCTGGTTAGACAGTATCGTTACTGAATAACCAGTGGGGTGCTTCACTATGCCAAGGGGAAAAGCAAATCAAAAACGCACAACAAAACTCAAAAGCCGGGCACTTTCCAGTTTCCCCGCCCCAGGTGGCCGCAGTTCCACCGTCCCAAATCCCCAGCGCCTTCCTCTGGTGGTTGATTTTCAAACAATGCCGTCCGCCCCCCGGACTTCAACATCCACAGCCTACGGAACACAGCGGCCGGCCTTATGCTTTCCGGCGGGGCGGGTGCGGCTACGGTCACGCCTTTGATGCAAAAAGCGGGAGCTAGTTCCCAAACACAAGAACGGGTGGGGGCGTGAATCTTCCCTCTTTCCGCAATCCCCCTGGCATGTATCGTTACTCTTAAAAAATCGAATTTACCTATTCGATTATGGTGAATATCACGATATGTGTGGTGCATTTTTATAAAACATGTCTGTTGACAAGCGATAATATCATGCCTTAAAATTGTTATCACACAAAACAAGTCAAAACAGGAAAGGCCAAGAGAACTTCTTGGCCTTTCCTAATATTCACATACATACATGCTTTTTGCGAGCGGCCAGGCGGCTGATACTATTTCCCTGCCGCTCCCGAGGAAAGGAGGAGGGGATCTATGAAGAAAGTAGGAATGCTCTGTCTATCCATCCTTGCGCTTTGTTGGGGGCTCTTGGGGTGTACCAACGGGGAAGAAATCCCCAGCGCCTCCGGCGTCTCCAGCGAGACTGCCTCAGAAGAGGGAGGCCCGGTGGTAATCTGCGCGGACGAGAGTTTTCGGGAGGACCTCAAAGAGTTGATCAGCTATTTGGCAGCCACGGGAAACGAAACCGAATATGAGCTTCTGGTGCTGCCGGATGACACCGAGGACCGGGAGCCGGAGCTGACCCGCCTGCGCACGGAGATCATGGCCGGGGAGGGGCCGGACGCCTTTATCCTAGACGCCACCATTCCCGGGACGGTGACAGACTCCGGGGAACCTTTGGAAGCCCTCTTCCCCAACGTGGAAAAGAGCATGTACTCCCACCTGTTTCTCGATCTGGAAGAGATGGTGCAAAGCAGCGAGATCATTGAACTGGAAAATTGCAACCAGACGGTGATGGACGTGGGCGTGGCCGGGGACAACCGGTTCCTGCTGCCCTTGACCTACACCTTCTCCACGGTGGTGGTGGACAAAAGCGCCCTGGAGGACCCGGACTACACCTTCTCCACCTTGGACGAGCTGCTGCAAAGCGACCAAGAAACCTTGAAGGGGCTGTTCTCCTTCAGGACCTTCAAGCTGTTCCCCAACTGCCTGGGCGTCCTGGCGGATTACGAAGGGCAGAATCTGCTAGTCACCCAAGAGTCGCTACAGAAAGCCGTGGAACAGGGAGAAGCTTTTGCCGAATTCCAGGACGAACAGTACTCCCAGTCTCCGGCGGTGCGCAACGGGGAGGCCAGCTGGAGCGCCTGGATGGAGCTGCCCTATGACGAGACGGAATACACCGTGTTCCCCATTCCCAACCCGGAGGGGGGCGTCACCGCAGCGGTGACCGCCTACGCCGCCATCAACCGGAACGCGGCCCATCCCCAGGAGGCCTTTGCCCTCATCGAGCAATTATTCCGGGAGGAATTGGTCACCCAGACGGGATCGGGCTTTGAAGTAAACGGATACCATTACTGCTCTACCTTTAGCTTTGGGTTAAATTATCTTTCCGCCCTCCCGGTGAAGGAACAGCTGCTCTTGGACTACATCGAGCCAAATACCCAGGAAACCACCATGGCCTCTCTCCGGGCGGCGGTGGAGCGGATTGACAGCGCCAAGGTCTACTCCGATTTGGACATGGATATCTACAACCTGTACGAAACCTGGCACTGGTCTTACGGACGTTCGGAAGAACCCCTGGAAGAGCTGGTGGAGCGCACCATCTCCTCTATGGAAATGACCTTGGCGGAGTGAGTCTATGAAACGCGCATGGAAAGGGTATGCCCTGATTTTGCCCATGCTGGCGGGGTTCCTGCTGTTTTATGTAATCCCCTTTGGCCAGGTGGTGTGGGACTCCCTATCCCAGGGCACGGGGAAAAGCCAGCTCTTCGTGGGCCTGGAAAATTACAGCCGGATGTTCCAAAACAACATGTTCCTGCTGGCCTTCGGGAATACCTTGAAATTCCTAGGGATTGGCCTGCCCTTGATCCTGATTCTGGCTTACGCCCTGGCATTATTTTTAAGGCTCTGTCACAACAAATGGTTGATTTTTGACGAGAAATAGCGTATAATAATA
>UQRL01000016.1 GCA_900543555.1 uncultured Oscillospiraceae bacterium
TGTTCATCGGCTTGAAGGTGCCGTCAGAGTAACCGGACAGGATGCCCAGCTCCACAGCGCGCATCACGTTGCTGTAGTACCAGTCATCGGTGTCAACGTCAGAGAACTGGTCGGCGGTGGTGACGGTCAGGGTGTAAACGTTGGTGTTGCTACCATCCTCAGCAGTGACAGTGATAGTCACAGGGCTGGTCACGTTCAACAGAGTCTCACCGCTCTTCAGCTCGCCGCCAGCAGCGCTGACAGTGGCACCCTCAGAAGCGGTGAAAGAAGCCACCTGACCCATCAGGTTGGAACCAAAGGGAAGCGCCACGGTAATCTTAGAACCGCTGATGGACCCGCTGGTATTGCCCAGCTTAAAGCTGGTCAGCTCAGCACCAGTGTTGGCGTCTTCATACTCCAGTTCAAAGGTATAGTTGTTAACAGCAGCAGTCGCGTCTTCGGGTTTCACAGTCAGGCCAGTCTTCTCAGTGGCGCCCTTGCTCCTGCCCCAGAAATAAACCTTAACCTTGTGATCCTCGCCACGGACAAAGTAAACCTTGGCATTGTCATCGGCAACGTCATTGGCCTCACCATCGCCATTGGTATCGCCATTAGCGTTGAAGATCAGAGCATCAGAAATCAAAGTAGCGTAATCGGAGATGGTGAAATCAAAGAAATACGCATCATCAGAATTCGTGATTTCAGGAACAGAACCAACGGTCATACCGAAGGGAATGGTGCCAGTGATTTTACCACCGCGAATGGAGAAGGTCTCATCGTTCACGGAGATAGCGCTCAAGGTGTTGGCCTTGGAAGCGGCAACATTCTTCACCTCAACGGTGTAGATGGTACCGGTCTTTTCCTGGGCATCTGTCAAAGTCCCGGTAGCAGCCTTAGCAATCAGCTCAGGCAGAACGATGATTTTCTGCCCATTTTCAAGGGCGGTGGCAAGGGTCTCATCGTTGTCGGGATCCAGGACGGGAATCTCAGTAATGGCATTGGTGCCATCATCATACAGGTAAGCCACGCCGCCGCCAGTGGTGACTTCGCTTACATAGTAGTTGAAATCACCAGCAATGCGATGAGAGTAAGCAACCTCAAAGGTAGCCTTCTGGTCAGCAATCTTGGCACCATAAGTGTTGGCGTCATTCATGGCACGCACAGCCAGCTTATCGTTGTCAGGGTTTTCCTGAGCGGTGAACTCCAGACCAGTCAGAGTCTTGTTGGAGCTGGCATTTTCGAACTTAATAACCAGGTCGTACTCGGTATAAACCTCGGGATTGCCCTGGCTGATAACTTTGATGGCATCGGTGATGGTCTTGTCCTTGCCGTCAGTCCAGTTGACACCGCTCATGAGAGTGTCAAACTTGGTCACGTTATTTCTGATTGCGCTGCCATCCTTCAAAGTAGCACGAGCACCCTCAGAGGGAGTTGCGAACATTGTCCAGCCATTCAGGCTCTTGGTCATGTAGGGGAGAGCCTCAGTGGTAATAGTGTGATTGGAATTGTTCACAGTGGCCGTGAAATCGTTGCCCTCAGCATCACGCAGGGTGAAGGTGGTCATGGTGGCAGTGGACTGCTCAGTGGCCTTGGTAGCGGTCAGGCGGTACTGCTTGGAAGAGCCATCCTCAGCGACCACAGAGAACACAACGGGAGAGGAAACATCCACATCATCCGTAGTGGTGTAAGCATCAAAATCTTTGTTGTTGTCATCCACAGTGCCCACAGTCAGGCCTCTGATGGTTGCACCCTTAGCGACGTGCAGAACAATCTCCTGCTCATCAGCAGCGTTCTTGTCCAGAGTAACAGCGATGTTGGTACCGTCGATTTTACCTTCGATGCCGCCAACATAAGCAGCCAGCAGGCTGTTATCAGCGCTCTCGGGAATAACGACCTTCAGCTTGTAAGTGTAAGAAGCAGTGCCGTTCGCAACGACAACGTCCTTCTCAACTTCGTTGGTGCTGGTGAGATCGATCTCGACCTCATCGCCGCTGCTGATTTCACTATCAATGGTAACAGTGGTGTTGGCCAGCACGCTGAAAGCAACGGCCAAGTCAGTCATCTTATCGCCGTTCTCGTCTTTGATATCATCTTCAGACAGGGTAACGGTGATGGTATCGTTCTTGCCATTTTTGGGATCAATGCTGTCAGAGAACACGCCGTCCACGCCAGCCACAGACAGGGCGGTCAGAGCAGGGACCAGGGTGGTCTTTACAGTCCAGTTCTCCGTCAGGCTAACCTGAGAAGAAATGACAACATTGGTGGAACCATTTTCAGCAGGAACATCGACTGCAACAGCCTTACCAGCGTCTTCACCATTGACAGAAGCCTTCTCAACGGGTGTGACGGAGATACCACCAGTTACACCACTAAAATCAGTGTCATAAGCGGCGGTCACATTAATAGTCTTGCCATCAATGGCCACTGCCAGAATACCAGCATCGCGGCCAGCTTCGGTGACTTCCACACTCTTCACACCAATGTCCTCGCTGAGGACTTCAGGGGTCAAGGTCAAGGTGTAGTCAACAGGGTCAACGTCGCCGTAAGTATCTTCATCCGGGATAACCTGAATAGCGATAGTAACGGTGCCGTTGTCCGCAACTTGGTAATTTTCGAACTCAAGAGTTGCGCTCTCGGCACTAGCACTACTAATGGTGTCGAAGGTGACCCCGTTACTGTGCCAAGCGACAACCTCAACATCCTTTGGCATAGTAGGAGCGGTGACAATCACATCATCCTCTCCCTCGCCATAGGTAGCGCTGAAAGCAGTTCCTTCCGCCTGAACTGACTTTCCATCAACAGTGATGTAAGTCAGAGGAGGCACAGTCGGAGCAGCCGCAGCGCTGAGCGGAATCATTGCGACGACCAGCATGACAGCCAGAAGCATCGCAAGTGATTTCTTCAGAAACTTGCTTTTCTTCATAATTTCAACCCTCTTAAATTTTAGATTCTCGCAGGGCTTTTTCCCCGCGAGTTGAAGTTATCTATAAACTGTCATTTGCAAAAACTGGCCCGGAAAGGCCAGGAAAAGGCTGAAAAAGAAGGGAAAAGGAAGAGAGACGCAGTTGAACGTCCGCCCCAGCAGAGGCGCTCGTGGAGGAAAAGAGAGGCATTGGCGGGGCAGGGAGGGGGCCCTCTCAAAGAAAAGTTAAAAATATTTCACTTTTGTGTTGACAGCAGGAATAGAAAGTGAACTATTTATAACACAACGAAGTTACAAATATTTCACATGGAGGAGAGCCCTTATGAAAAGCGAAGCGAAAACGAAAACCATCAACCTGAGAGCATGGATGTTCCTGAAGATCGCCCCGGCGGCGCTGCTGCTTCTGTACTACTGGATGTGCGCCCGCACGGACTTCCACGCCTCGTACCTGTATGTGCAGTCGGCGGTGCTGGCCTTGGCGGGCGGGCTGTTCGCCTATCAGCTCTACTACGCCAAGCGCCGGGACATCTTCGACGAGTTCGCCCGGGAAAATTTGAGAACCACCGATTCCATCTGCTTGAAGATCGCCTGTGGGGTGCTGGTCCTGGCCGCGGTGCTCTGCGTGTTCTCCGATTTTTCCGGCATCGCGGTGGGGTACGCTCTCCTCATCGGGCTGCTGGCCCTGACGGTGGCGCGGGCAGTGCTCTTCACCGTCATCGACAAGCGGGGGATGTGAGCCCATGCTGCGCACAAAGGTGAAGGAATACCGGGAACGGGCGGGCCTGAAACAGAGCGAGCTGGCCGCCCTGGTGGGCGCCCGGCGGGAGACCATCGTCCACCTGGAAAACGGGAGGTACAACCCGTCCCTCAAGCTGGCCATGGATATCGCCAAGGTGTTCCAAACCACGGTGGAAGAGCTGTTTTTCTTTTCAGAGGATTAAGGCCCGCAGGCCGGGGGACACAGGTAAAAGCACGCAAAAAACGCCGCCCCGGAGGACGGCGTTTTTTCACGCGTTTTCAGTTTCCCGCCGCTCAGGCGCCGGTGGCGGCCAGCAGCTTGTAGTTTTCCTTCAGGGCCGGGTACAGGCTCTTGTAGACCTGGTAGAAGGCCTCGTACTGGGGCACGTTCTCCGGGATGGGCTCCTGGGCGGGGTTCAGCTGGATCATGGCCTGGCAGGCCTCCTGAACAGAGGGGTACAGCCCCACGCCCACGCCGGCCAGGATGGCCACGCCCAGGGCCGGGCCCTCCTTGGACTTCACGGTCTTAACCGGGCAGTTGTAGGTGTCCGCCAGCATCTGCCGCCACAGGGGAGAGGTGCCCCCGCCGCCGCAGGCCAGCATCTCCCGCAGCTCTACGCCCATGCCCCGCAGGATCTCCACGCTGTCCCGCTGGGAGTAGGTCACGCCCTCCATCACGGCCCGCAGCAGGTCCCGCTTGGTGTGCATGGCCGAAAGGCCGAAGAACACGCCCCGGCAGTCCGGGTCCAGGTGGGGGGTGCGCTCACCCATCAGATAGGGCAGGTACAACAGCCGGTTGCAGCCAATGGGGGACTGCCCCGCCTCCTGGTCCATGAGGACGTAGGGGTCCACCCCCATGCCCGCGGCGGTGTCCTTCTCCGCCTGGCAGAAGTTGTCCCGGAACCACTTCAGGGACAGCCCCGCCCCCTGGGTCACGCCCATGACGTGCCAGGCCCCGGGCACGGCGCAGCAGAAGGTGTGCACCCGGCCCTGGGGGTCGATGGAAATGTTATCCGTGTGGGCGAAGACCACCCCGGAGGTGCCAATGGTGGTGAAGGCCTTGCCGTCGGCCACCACGCCGGTGCCCACCGCCGCCGCGGCGTTGTCCCCGGCGCCCCCCACCACGGGGGTGCCGGCGGCCAGGCCGGTGAGGGCAGCCGCCTCTGGGGTGATGGCGCCGGTGATCTCCGGGGACTCGTACACCTTGGCCAGCAAAGCGGGGTCAATGTCCAGCTTTTCCAGCACTTCCTGGCTCCAGCAGCGGTGGGGCACATCCAACAGCTGCATGCCGGAAGCGTCGGAAACCTCGGTGGCGAACTCCCCGGTGAGCATGTAGCGCACATAGTCCTTGGGCAGCAGGATGTGGGCGCATTGGGCGTAGAGCTCCGGCTCATTTTCCCGCACCCACAGGATCTTTGAGGCGGTAAAGCCCGTCAGGGCCGGGTTGGCGGTGATCTGGATAAGCCGCTCCTTGCCCACCCGCTGGGTGATTTCCTCGCACTGCCTGGCGGTGCGCTGGTCGCACCAGATGATGGACCGGCGCAGCACCCGGCCCTGCTTGTCCAGCATCACCAGGCCGTGCATCTGGCCGGAAATCCCCAGGCCCTTGATGTCCCGGGGGTCCACCCCGCCCTGCTGGATGACGGACTGCAAAGTCTCGCAAGAGGCGTGCCACCAGTCCAGGGGGTCCTGCTCGGCCCAGCCGTTTCGCTCTTGGTACATGGGGTACTCCACCGTAGCGCTGGCGATGACCTTCCCCAGCCGGTCGAAGAGCACGGTTTTCGTGCCGCTGGTGCCCAGGTCAATGCCGATCAAATATTCCATAACGATACCGTCCTTTCCCCGTTCCCCCAGGGGGGAAACGTCTATACAACTTACCTTTTATTTTCCTCGATTTTCCCCCGCCTGTCAAGGGAGAGAAAGGTTTTTCCGCCGGGCGCCTTTCCTGCATTTCGGCCTTGCGGGAACAGGCAAATCGTGCTATCCTAATAACCGTGAGGCGGCAACGCCAAATCCCGGGAAAGGCCCGGGGAATTTCCAAATAGGAGGGGCGGAGTATGGCGATTTATGACGTGGCCATTGTGGGGGCCGGTGTGACGGGCTCTGCGGTGGCCAGAGAGCTCTCCCGCAGGAAGGGGCGCTTTGTTGTGCTGGAGCGGGCCCTGGATGTGTGCGAGGGCACCAGCAAGGCCAATTCAGCCATTATGCACGCCGGGTTCGACGCGGAGCCCGGCACCATGAAAGCGAAAATGAACGTGCGGGGCAACCAGATGATGGACCAGCTCTCTGGGGAGCTGGACATCCCCTTTCGGCGGGTGGGCGCCTTTGTGGTGTGCTTCTCAAAAGAGGAGCTGCCAAAGCTGAAAGAACTGTACGACCGGGGCGTGGCAAACGGCGTCTCCGGCATGGAGCTGCTCACGGGGGAGCAGGCCCGGGCCTTAGAGCCCAACCTTTCGGAGGAAGTGGAAGGGGCCCTGCTGGCCCATACCTCGGGCATTGTGTGCCCCTTTGAGCTGACCCTGGGCCTGGCGGAGAGCGCCGCCAAAAACGGGATGGAGTTCTCCTTTGACACCCAGGTCACCGGCCTGGAGCCGGGGGAAGAGGGCTGGGTGGTCCACACCAGCCGGGGGGACTATGCCGCCCGGGCGGTGGTCAACGCCGCCGGGGTGTTCGCCGATGAAGTGCACAACTGGGTCTGCGCGGACAAGCTGCACATCACCCCCCGCCGGGGCGAGTACTGCCTGCTGGACCACACCGCCGGGGGCCATGTGTCCCGCACGGTGTTCCAATTGCCCGGGAAATACGGCAAGGGGGTGCTGGTCTCCCCCACGGTCCACGGCAACCTGCTGCTGGGCCCCACCGCCAAGGATATCGGCAGCCGGGAGGACACCGCCACCACCGCCCAGGGGCTTCAGGAGGTGCTGGAGAAATCCGCCCTGGGGGTGAAGAACATCCCCACCCGGCAGGTCATCACCTCTTTCTCCGGCCTGCGGGCCCACGAGGACGGGGATGACTTCGTCCTGGGGGAGAGCGCCCCGGGCTTTTTCGACGCGGCGGGCATCGAGTCCCCGGGACTGACCAGCGCCCCGGCCATTGGGGAGTACCTGGCGGGGCTTATCGGGGAGAAGCTGGGCCTGCCCGAAAACCCGGACTTTGACCCCTGCCGCAAGGGGGTGCCCCGTGTGAAGGACCTGCCCGTGGAGGAGCGGGCGGCCCTCATCCAGAAGGACCCGGCCTACGGGCAGATCGTCTGCCGGTGCGAGGAGGTCTCCTACGGGGAGATCCGGGACGCCATCCACGGCATTCTGGGGGCCAAGACCCTGGACGGCGTCAAGCGCCGCACCCGGGCCGGCATGGGCCGGTGTCAGGCGGGGTTCTGCTCCCCCCGGGTGATGGACCTGCTCTCTCAGGAGCTGGGCCTGGATTTGACCGGTATCCGCAAAAGCGGCAAAGAGGCCCAGATTGTGCTGGAAAAGACCCGTGGGGAGGTGTGAGCCATGAAGCATGAGATTGTGATTATCGGCGGGGGGCCCGCGGGCCTGGCCGCCGCCATTTCCGCCCGGGAAAGCGGCGTGGAGGACGTGCTTATTATCGAGCGGGAGCCCGAGCTGGGCGGCATTTTGAACCAGTGCATCCACAACGGCTTTGGACTGCACACCTTTAAGGAGGAGCTGACCGGGCCGGAATACGCCGCCCGGTTCATTGAGAAAGCGGAGGAAATGGCCATCCCCCACTGGGTGTCCACCACGGTGGTGGATTTGGCCCGCCAGGGGGACAGCCTGTTTGTCACCTGCGTCAGCCGGGAGCGGGGCCTGCAAATCGTAGAGGCCGGGGCCGTTGTCTTGGCCATGGGCTGCCGGGAGCGCCCCCGGGGCGCGCTGAACATCCCCGGCACCCGGCCCGCGGGCATCTTCTCCGCGGGCACCGCCCAGCGGCTGGTAAACTTAGAGGGCTACCTGCCCGGCAAAGAGGTGGTCATCCTGGGCAGCGGCGACATCGGCCTGATCATGGCCCGGCGCATGACGCTGGAGGGCGCCAAGGTCAAGTGCGTGGCCGAGCTGATGCCCTATTCCGGCGGCCTGAAGCGGAATATCGTCCAGTGCCTGAACGACTACGGCATCCCCCTGAAACTGAGCCACACCGTCATCGACATCCAGGGCAAGGAGCGGGTCACCGGGGTGACCATCGCCCAGGTGGATGAGAGATCGAAGCCCATCCCCGGCACGGAGGAGCACATCCCCTGCGACACCCTGCTGCTGTCCGTGGGATTGATTCCGGAAAACGAACTTTCCAAGGCCGTGGGGGTGGAGCTTTCCCCCGTGACCAACGGCCCCCAGGTCAACGAGAGCCTGGAGACCAGCATCCCCGGGGTGTTCGCCTGCGGCAACGTGCTCCACGTCCACGACCTGGTGGACTACGTCTCTGAGGAGGCCCAGCAGGCGGGCAAGCACGCCGCGGCCTATGTTCAGGGCCAGCGGGAGGTCCAGGGCCGGGAGATCCCCTTAAAGCCCCAGGGCGCCGCCCGCTACACCGTGCCCATGAGCCTCTCTCCCCAGCGCATGGGAGAGGAGACGGTCATCCGGTTCCGGGTGGGCCGGAACATCCGCAAGGGCGTGGTGAAGGTCTTTGGGGACGATAAGCTGCTCTACTCCCGCAAGCGGCCTGTGATGGCCCCCGGAGAGATGGAGCAGGTGATCTTTAAGAGAGAATGGCTCACCGGCGCGGAACAGGAGATCCGCGTGGTGGCGGAAGAAGAGGAGGCGCAGTGATATGGCAGTGATCGAGTTGACCTGCATCAGCTGCCCCCTGGGCTGCCCCCTGAAGGTGGAGACCGACGGGAACGGGGCGGTAGTCCAAGTGACGGGCAACACCTGCAAGCGGGGCGAGGTCTACGGCAAAAAGGAGGTCACCGCCCCGGAGCGCACCGTCACCTCCACAGTGAAGGTGGAAGGCGGCAGCGCGCCCCTGGTGAGCGTGCGCACCAGGACGGACATCCCCAAGGGGAAGATCTTCGACTGCATGGAGGCCATCCGGGCGGCGAAGGTCCAGGCCCCGGTGCACATTGGGGACGTGGTGGTGGAGAACGTCTGCGGCACCGGCGTGGACGTTGTGGCCACCAAGGCTGTGGAATAAGGGAAAGGGCCTGCCGTGGGGCGGGCCCTTTTCAAAAACTATCAGTGAAAAGGAGGACCTGACATGCTGGACCCACAGATCACCACGGTGCTGTTCGATCTGGACGGCACCCTGCTCCCCATGGAGCTGGAACAGTTTACCAACACCTATTTTGGGCTGCTGGCGAAAAAGGCCGCGCCCTTTGGCTATGAGCCCAAGACCCTGGTGGCCGCGGTGTGGAAGGGCACCAAGGCCATGGTGAAAAACGACGGCACCGAGACAAACGACAAGCGCTTTTGGGACACCTTCGCCGGGGAGCTGGGGGAAGAGGTCTTGAAGCTGCGCCCTGTGTTCGACGGCTTCTACGCCAACGAGTTCCACGGTGCCCGGGCCGCCTGCGGGGAGAACCCCCTGGCCCGCAGGGCCATTGACGGCTTAAAGGCCAAGGGCTATGACGTGGTTTTGGCCACCAACCCCATCTTCCCCCTGGTGGGGGTGGAGACGCGGCTCTCTTGGGTGGGGCTTGCGCCGGAGGACTTCTCCCACGTCACCGCTTATGAGAACTACACCACCTGCAAGCCCAACCCAGAGTATTATGGGGAGATTTTGCGGAACATTGGCAAGCGCCCCCAAGAGTGCCTGATGGTGGGCAACGACGCCGCCGAGGACACCGCCGCCCTGGAGAAGGGCGTTGGCGTGTACCTGGTGACGGACTGCCTCTTAAACCCCAAGGGGCGGGACATCAGCGCCGTGCCCCAGGGCAGCTTTGCGGACTTTTTGTCCTTTGCCGGGGTGGAATAAATTTTTTGAAAAAATTCCAGGTTGTTGCAAATGCAACAGCAAAACCGCCCTCCTATGGGGTATCATAAGGGCACGGACCGAATATAACCCTAGTAGGATTTGTTTAGAAAGGATGGTTTCTCATGGCAGTTTTAACGATTACCAAGGACAATTTTCAGCAGGAAGTTCTGAACTCGGACATCCCCGTGCTGGTGGATTTCTGGGCCAGCTGGTGCGGCCCCTGCAAGATGTTCTCCCCCATTGTGGATGAGTTTGCCCAGGAGAACCAGGGAAAGGTGAAAGTGGGCAAGATCAACATTGACGAGGAGCCCGATCTGGCCGCCCAGTTCCGGGTGATGAGCATTCCCACCGCCATGCTGTTTGAGAACGGCCAGGTGAAGGAGACCCTGGTGGGCGTGCAGCCCAAGGCCCGGCTGGAGGCCATGACCAAGTAAAAAAGCGAGCTGATGATCCATGTCTCAAATCTATGATGTGATCGTGATAGGCGGCGGCCCCGGCGGCTATACGGCCGCCCTGTACGCGGCCCGGGCCAACCTTTCCACCCTGGTGCTGGAAAAGCTGACCCCCGGCGGCCAGATGGGCACCACCGATGTGATTGACAATTACCCCGGCTTTCCCGAGGGCATTGGCGGCTTTGAGCTGGCCATGCAGATGAAGCAGGGCGCCGAGCGCTTTGGGGCCAAAACAGAGCTCTCCGAGGTCATCAGCGTAGAGCTGAAGGGCCCGGTGAAGCAGGTCCGCACCCAGGGGGGCACCTACCAGGCCCGCACGGTGGTGCTGGCCAGCGGGGCCCATCCCCGGGAGCTGGGCCTGCCCGGCGAGGGGGAGCTGCGGGGCCGGGGGGTCTCCTACTGCGCCACCTGCGACGGCATGTTCTACCGGAACAAGACCGTGGCCGTTGTGGGGGGCGGCAACACCGCCGTGGCGGACGTGCTGTACCTCTCCCGGCTGTGCCAGAAGGTGTACCTCATCCACCGCCGGGACGAGCTGCGGGCCTCCAAGGTCTATCTGGACCCCCTGCAAAAGGCGGGGAATGTGGAGTTCGTTTGGGACAGCCAGGTCCAGGAGCTGCTGTACGGGGAAACCGTAACCGGCGTGCGGGTGAAAAACAAAAAAACCGGCCAGCTGCGGGAAATTCCCTGCGACGGCGTGTTCGTGGCGGTGGGGAACATCCCCAACACAGAGCTGCTGCGGGGCCAGGTGGAGCTGGACGAGGCCGGGTATGTTCTGGCGGGCGAGACCACAAAGACCAACCTGCCCGGCGTGTTCGCTGTGGGGGACCTGCGGAAGAAGCCCCTGCGCCAGGTGGTCACCGCCGCCAGCGACGGCGCCGTGGCCGCCCACTTCATCGAGGAGTATTTCTCCACCACTGTAAAAGAGAACGGATAAAGGAAACGGGCCGCCCCAAGAAGGGGCGGCCCGTTCTGCGCCTTGGCCTCAACGCCCAAACTGGCGGACGTGGCGCATTACCCTGCAATAGGCGAAAATAAGGAAGGCGTCTGCCAAAAGCCAGGCCATGGGGCTGGCAAAGCAGGCCAGCAGAAAGCCAAACCGGGGCACCAGGAACAACCCAAAAGCCCCCCGGGCAATCATTTCAAACACGCCGGCAAACATGGCCAGCTTGCTGTAGCCCATGCCCTGAACCAGCAGGCGGATGACGTTGACGCCCGCCAGGGGGATGAAAAAGGCGGCCTGGATTACCATGAACTGGTAGGCCTGGCCAATGATGACCGTCTCGCTGCTGTCCACGAAGAGAAGCATCATGGGGCGGCCGAAAAAGAGGATGAGGAGAAGGGCCAGCACCGAGTAGACGCTGCCAATCACCATGCCTGCCCGCAGGCCGGGGAAGATGCGTTCTGCCCTGCGGGCGCCGATGTTCTGCCCCCCATAGGTGGACATGGAGACGCCCAGCGCGTCGAAGACGCAGCCGAACAGCTGGTTGAGCTTGTTGGCCGCCGTGACAGAGGCCACCGCCACAGAGCCCAGGCCGTTGACAGAGGCCTGCAGCAGGATGCTGCCGATGGCCGTGATGGAGGTCTGCAACCCCATGGGAACGCCCATGCCCAGCAGCCGCCGCAGGTAAAAGCCCCGCAGCCGCAGGTCGTCCCGGGCGATGTGCAGGGCGGGCACTTTTTTCCAGATAAAGCCCAGGCACGCCAGGCCGGAGATCCCCTGGGAGATCACCGTGGCCCAGGCGGCCCCCGCCACGCCCATGGGGATGACCAGGATTAAGAACAGGTCCAGGGCGATGTTCAGCAGGGAAGCCACCACCAAGAACACCACGGGGGTGCGGCTGTCCCCCAGGGCCCGCAGCAGGCTGGCCAGCGCGTTGTAAAGGATGATGGTGGGAATGCCCAGGAAGATCACCACAATGTAGTTGTAGGCGTCATCGATGATGTCCGCGGGGGTGTCCATCCACTCCAGGATAGGGCGGCAGAGGGCCACCGTGGCCACAGTGAACAGCAGCGAAAAGCCCACCGCCAGCCAAAGGATATTCCCCACAAAGCGCCGCAGGTCCTCAAAGCTCTTCGAGCCGAAGCTCTGGGCCACCGGGATGGAGAAGCCAGAGCAAACGCCAATGCAGAAGCCCACGATCAAAAAGTTGATGGAGCCGGTGGAGCCCACCGCCGCCAGGGCGCTGGTGCCCAAAAACCGCCCCACGATGACGGTGTCCACCATGGAGTAAAACTGCTGGAACAGGTTGCCAAACATCAGGGGAATGGCAAAATGCAGCACCAGCTTCATGGGCGAGCCAGAGGTCATGTCCTTTGTCACTGCGCAAGCACCTCGCATGCAAAAATTCAAAAACAGCTTCATTTTACGCAAGAAAGGGGAAATGTCAATGGGATTTTGCGTTTTTCCCCAGAGCGTTGTGCAATTTCGGCAATTTCACGCAAAAGCTGGAGGCCGCCCTTCCCGCTTTTCCTCCAGAAGCCCAAACCAAAGGGGCTTGCCCGCAAAAAAGCGCCGTCCCTCTGGGGGACGGCGCTTTTTACCGGTTTTGGGGCCTCATTCTGTCTCGAACAGGATGCCCAGGGTGTTGGGGCCGCAGTGGCAGGCAATGGTGCAGCTGGCTGTTGTGACATGGATCTCCCGGAACTCCATAACCTCCTCCACGGCCTGGCGCACCAGCTCCACATAGGAGGGGTCGATGGTGGAGTAGGTGATGAACAGGTGGTCCTGCTTCACCTTGCCGTACTGAGCCAGCTTGTCCCGCACATAGAGGGGCAGCACCTTTTTCAGGGTGCCCCGGTACTTCTTGCCCACATGCATGGAGCCGTCGGCGTTGTCCACCTCGATGCAGGGCTTGAGGGACAGCAGGTTGGCCCCAAAGGCCACCACACTGGAGCACCGGCCACCGGCCTTCATAAACTCCAGGGTGTCCAGGATGAAGCTGGCGTGGCAGCGGGGGATAATCCCCTTCATGGCCTCTGCGGTCTCCGCCGCGGACATCCCCGACTGGATGCGCTCTCCCGCCTCGATGATCTGCAGGCCGATGCCCGTGGAAAGGCTGCAGCTGTCGATGGGGAACACATGGCCGTCCAGCTCCCGGGCGGCCAGGGCGCAGTTTTTCTGGGCGCTGGAAAGGGCCCCGCCCAGGCAGAAGTGGATCACATCATAGCCCTGGTCCACCCAGGGGCGGAAGTACTCCACATACTCCGCCACGTTGATGGCCGCCGTGGCGGGCAGTACCTTCCGGTCGTAATAGGCTTGGTAGATCTCCTGTACATGGATATCCACGTTGTCCTGGTACTGCTGGCCCTCCAAGATGATGTGGAAGGGGTAGTAGTGCACGTCGTACCGGGCTTTCAGCTCTTCGCCCAGGTCGCAGGTGCTGTCGGCGCTCAAAATGACTTTCCGTTGTGCCATGCTGAAACATCCTCTCTCATGCCCTTGTTGGGGCTCCAAAAGAAATTGTCAAGGGTGGTGCGGTCCGGGGGCGCTGCCTCGCGGGGAGGAGCCCTATGCCCGGGCCGGAACGGCAGCCCCGCCGCGGCCCTGGGCTTCCTCCTTGTCCCGCTGGTGCTCCTTTGCCACGGCCAGCATCAGCTTGATGCGGTTTTCCTGGTTGACCCGGGTGGCAGAGGGGTCGTAGTCGATGGGGACGATGTTGGCCTGGGGATAGAGCTTTTTCACCTTGCGGATCATGCCCTTGCCCACAATGTGGTTGGGCAGGCAGCCAAAGGGCTGGGCGCACACCACGTTGCCATAGCCGCTCTCCACCAGTTCCATGGCCTCGGCGGTAAGCAGCCACCCCTCGCCCATTTTGCAGCCGTAGCCGATGACCTTGCCGGCCAGCTCCTTCAGGTGGGAGTAGGGCGCCGGGGCGGTGAACTGGGGGAACTTCTTCACCGCGGCGATCAGGTCGGTTTCATACTTGGTGAAGTACCACTTCAGCAGGGTGCACACCTGCTTTTTCGCCTGGCTGCCGCCGTAGAGCTGGATGTCTTCCAGGCGGTTATCCACCTTGAAGATCATAAAGGAAAGGATGCCGGGCACCATGACCTCGCAGTCCTGCTCGAAGAGGAACTGCTCCAGGCCGTTGTTGGCCAGGGGGGAGTATTTCACGTAGATCTCGCCCACCACGCCCACTTTGATTTTCTCCACGTCCCGGCGCTTCACTTCGGCGAAGGAGCGGGCGATCTGCTCGAAGTACTCCCGCACCTCCCGCTGGGAGAAGGCCTTGCCCTCCTCGAACAGGGAGGTCAGCTTTTGAATCCAGGTGTCCACCAGAGCGTCGCTCTCGCCGGGTGCGGCCTCATAGGGCTTGGTCTGGTTTTTCAGCAGCATCAGCAGGTCGCCGTAGGTCAGGGCGGCAATGGCCCGGCGGATCATGGGAAGGGTGATCTTGAACCCAGAGTTGGACTCCAGCCCCGAAAGGTTCAAAGAAATGACGGGGATAAAGTCCAGGCCGTCCTTTTTCAGGGCCTTGCGCAGCAGGTGGATGTAGTTGGAGGCCCGGCACCCGCCGCCGGTCTGGGTCATAATCAGGGCTACCTTGTGCAGGTCGTATTTGCCGCTGTGCAGGGCGTGCATCAGCTGGCCGATGGACAGCAGCGCCGGGTAGCAGGTGTCGTTGTGGACGTATTTCAGGCCCTCGTCGGCGATCTCCCGGCCGGTGGTGCGCAGCAGGTCAATGTGGTAGCCAAAGCTCTCCAGCACGTTTTTAATCAGCTCAAAGTGGATGGGGGCCATGTTGGGGGTGATGATGGTGTAGTCTTTTTTCATCTCCCGGGTAAATTCCACCCGGTTGGCGTTGTCGGACATAGGGAAACATCTCTCCTTTCCCGTCTTTCCCGGGCGGGAAAGACGTGTAAGGACACACCTTCGGTGTGCCACCCTACTTTCTTGAAAGAAAGTAGGCAAAGAACTTTTAAGTCGCGCACTGCGGCTGACGCCCCAGAACTTGGGTGCGAAAAGCGAATTTGCGGCCCGCGCTGACAGCTTATGCCGCCCGGCACGCTGTTCTTTCTTGAAAAAGCAGGCAAAGAACTTTTAAGTCGCGCTTTAGAGCGGCGGCTACAGCCGCGCTTGTGCAAGAGGCTGGCGCATGTCCGCGCTGTCGTTCGTTAGCGTACTCGCAGCTGGGTACCGGAAATTTTGTGCCGCGAATCACAAGAAGCGGGAAACCGCGACCACTTAGCGAACAGTTCTCACAAAGCAAGGGCCGTCTTGCGGCCCGCCCCGCGACATGTCCCGTCCGGCCACGGACTTAGTGAGGCGTTGCCTCGCTTCCCAGCCCCAAAGCGGCGAACAGGCTGCGCAGGCGGATGCGCACGGCGCCCAGGTTGGTGATCTCGTCGATCTTGATTTGGGTGTAGATCTTGTCCCCGGCCTCCAAAATGGAGCGGACCTCGTCGCCGGTGATGGCGTCCACGCCGCAGCCGAAGGACACCATCTGCACCAGGTTCAGGCGCTTGTCGCCGCTGTCGGCCACGAACTTGGCCGCCGCGTACAGCCGGGCGTGATAGGTCCACTGGTTCAACACGTGGGTGGGGAATTTGGTCTCCAGCTCGCTGACGGAGTCCTCCGTGACCAGCACGGCCCCGCACTCGCAGATGAGCTTGTCAATGCCGTGGTTGATCTCCGGGTCCAGGTGGTAGGGCCGGCCGGAGAGCACGATCACCGGCAGGTCCTTCTCCTTGGCCAGGGCCAGGTACTCCTGGCCCTTCTTGTGAATGCGCTCCATGTGGGCGTAGTACTCCTCATAGGCGGCGTCGGAAGCGGCTTTCACTTCCTTCTCCGGGATGGGGTCGAAGTACTGGGCCAGGATGTTAGTCATCTTGCCGGGGAAGTCCTTGCGCCGGTGGAGGCCCACATAGTCGTAGATGAACTTCACGTTCTCCAGGGCGGCGATGTTGGCGTCCAGCACCTCGGGATAATAGGCCACCACAGGGCAGTTGTAGTGGTTGTCCCCCAGGTGCTCATCCAGGTTGTAGCTCATGCAGGGGTAGAAGATGGCGTCGGGCTTCTGGTCCAGCAGGGCCTCGATGTGGCCGTGCATCAGCTTGGCCGGGTAGCATACGGTATCCGAGGGGATGGTGTGCTGGCCCCGGAAGTAGAGCTTGCGGTCGCTTTCCGGGGAGTGGAACACCCCAAAGCCCAGCTTGGTGAAGAAGGTGTACCAGAAGGGGTACAGCTCGAACATGTTCAGGCCCATGGGGATGCCGATGGTGCCCCGGGGGCCGGTGCAGGGCTTGTAGGAGTTCAAAAGCTCCCGCTTGTAGTCGTACATGTTGTATTGGGAGGTGGGGCTTTGCTTTTTCAGGGGCTTGTCGCAGCGGTTGCCCGCGATGTACCGGGCGCCGTTCGCGAAGGTGTTCACCGTCAGGCGGCAGTGGTTTTCGCAGCCGTTGCAGGTGATGGCCCTTACCTCATGGGTGAAGGAAGTAAGCTCCTCCGGCCCGATGATGGTGCTGTGGCCCCGGCCCTTCTCCTTGGAGTAGAGGGCCGCGCCGTAGGCGCCCATCAGCCCGGAGACGGAGGGCCGGATGACGTACTTGCCAATCTCCTTCTCAAAGGCCCGCAGCACCGCGTCGTTTAAGAAGGTGCCGCCCTGCACCACAATGTGGTCGCCCAGGCTGCGGGCGTCCACCACCCGGATGACCTTGTACAGGGCGTTTTTCACCACGCTGGTGGAAAGGCCCGCGGAGATATTCTCAATGGAGGCGCCGTCCTTCTGGGCCTGCTTTACAGAGGAGTTCATAAACACCGTGCAGCGGGAGCCCAGGTCCACGGGGCTGTCGGCAAAGAGGCCCAGCTTGGCGAAGTCCGCCATCTCATAGCCCAGGGCCCCGGCAAAGGTCTGCAGAAAGCTGCCGCAGCCGGAGGAGCACGCCTCGTTTAGGAAGATGTTGTCGATGGTGCCGTTTTTGATCTTAAAGCACTTGATATCCTGGCCGCCGATGTCGATGATGAAGTCCACCTGGGGGTCGAACTTCTTGGCGGCGGTGAAGTGGGCAATGGTCTCCACCACGCCCATGTCCAGGCCGAAGGCGTTTTTGATGATCTCCTCACCGTAGCCCGTGGAAGCGGAGGAGAGGACCTGAATCCCGGGGAATTTCTGGTAGAGCTCCTGGAGGAAGTCCCGCACCAGGGGCACCGGGTTGCCAGAGTTGGGCAGGTAGCGGGAGAAGATGATCTCCTCCTTGGAGTTGACCGCCACGGCCTTCACCGTGGTGGAGCCGGCGTCGATGCCCACATAGGCCGCTTTGTCCTCCAGCAGGGGGGCGTCGGTGGGGACGCTGTCCTTCTGGTGGCGCAGGAGGAACTCCTGATACTCCTCCTCGTCGTGGAAGAGGGCGGCGCTGCTCTGGTAGTGGTGGCTGGAGCTGTAATGGGCGATGCGGTCCGTGATTTCCGCCAGGCCGAACTCCTCGCCGGTATTGGAGAGGGCCGCGCCCGCCGCCACATAGTACAGGGAATTTTCCGGGCACAGGCCCTCCACGCCCAAAATGCGGTCAAAGGCCGCCCGCAGCTGGGAGAGGAAGGTCAGCGGCCCGCCCAGGTACACCACCTTGCCCTCAATCTCCCGGCCCTGGGCCAGGCCCGCGATGGTCTGATTCACCACGGCGGTGAGGATGCTCTGGGCGATGTCGTTTTTCTGGGCGCCCTGGTTCAAAAGCGCCTGGATGTCGGACTTGGCGAACACCCCGCACCGGGAGGCGATGCTGTAAGAGCGCTGGCTCTGCCCGGCAATGGTGTTCAGCTCCTCGGGGGTGATGGAGAGCAGCGTGGCCATCTGGTCGATAAAGGCCCCGGTGCCGCCGGCGCAGGAGCCGTTCATGCGCACCTCCATAGAGCCGGCCAGGAACAGGATTTTGGCGTCCTCGCCCCCCAGCTCGATGACCACGTCCGCTTGGGGGATGTACTTCTTCACAGCGGTGCGGGTGGCGTAGACCTCTTGCACAAAGGGGATGTGCAAGTCCTCCGCCAGGCCCATGCCCGCCGAACCGGACACGCACAGGCTGGCCCGCTTTGTCTGGGGGAACTTCTCCTGGATGCGGGTAAGCATGCCAGAGGCCTTCTCGGCAATTTGGGAGAAGTGCCGTTCATACTCCTGATAGATGGGCTGGTCCTGCCCATCATAGACCATACATTTCAGGGTGGTGGAGCCCACGTCCAAACCGATCTTCATAAAATTTTTTGACCATCCTTTCCCATAAAGCGGGAGCTGCTCCCGCTGGCCCGGCGCCCCTTCCCCCAGGGGAGCGAGGGGGCCGGGTACAATACAATATTCCTAAAGCGGGACAAAGTTTCTTCCTGTTTTTAAGAATATTTCTCAAATTTATAAAGGGTCTTTCCTACAAAAATTTATATCCATCCCATAGTAGCATTTTTCGACGGAAAAATCAACCGCACACCCAAGGCAACCTGTGGAAAAACCCCCTGGAAATCCCAGCCCGGCGGGGGACCTGGCCCGCTCTTGTCCCCCGGAAAGAGGGGTGCTATAATACCAGGGGAAGGGCAGGGCCCTGAGCAAAACAAAGGAGGCTTTTTTCTGTGGAAGCTGTGTTTTACGAGCATGTGGTGCAGTATTACGAGACGGACCGCATGGGCTGCGTGCATCACTCCAACTACATCCGCTGGTTTGAGGAGGCCCGCACCTGGCTGATGGCCGAAGGCGGCTTTGGGTATGACAGGATGGAGACCCTGGGCGTGATGAGCCCCGTGCTGAAGGCCGGGGCGGAGTACCGCACCATGGCCCGCTTTGGGGAGACAGTGGTCATTGAGACAAGGGTGGAGCAGTACACGGGCACCCGCATCGCCTTTTCCTACGCGGTGCGGGACAAGGCCACCGGGGCCCTGCGCTGCCAGGGGCGCACCGAGCACTGTTTTATCAATGAGAAAGGCAGGCCCGTCTCTCTGAAGAAGGCCTGCCCCGCTTACCACCAGGCGGTGGAGGCCGCGGTATCAGGGGGCTGAGGGCGGCATGTCCCTGCCCCAAGGCGCCTTTCCAGCGGGAGGGAGAAGGAGGGAGAAGGGGAGAGAAAGAATTTCCGGCAATTGCCCGGGGCGCCGCCTTGACAGCGCCGGGGAAAATCCGGTAAAATGTAAGTACAAATTTGCCCGGCCAGGTCCGGGGGAAGGGGGCCTGCGTGATGCGGTACAGATCGAAATACGTCCAACTGTTTGAAAGGCTGAAGCGGGAGATCCTGCGGGGAGCGTACCAGAGGGGCCAGCGCCTTCCCGGGGAGAACGAGATGGCCCAGGAGTATGGCATGAGCCGCCAGACTGTCCGCCAGGCCCTTTCCTTGCTGGAGCAGGAGGATCTTATCGAGCGCAGGCAGGGCAGCGGCACCTATGTGCGCTGCGGCGAGCCCCGGCGCAAGCGCTCTTGGAACGTGGGGGTGATGGCCACCTATATCAGCGAGTACATCTTCCCCTCCATCCTTCGGGGCATTGAGGCGGAGCTTTCGGAAGAGGGGTTTTTCCCCCTGCTTTCCGCCACGAAAAACCAGGTGGACAACGAGCGCCGCATGCTGGAGGAGTACATTGACAAGCAGGTGGACGGGCTGATTGTGGAGGGCACCAAAAGCGCCCTGCCCAACCCCAACCTGCCCCTGTATGAGAAGCTGCGGGAGATGGGAATTCCCGTGGTGTTCTTCAACGGCTATTACCCCGCGCTGGAGGGCTGCGTCTCTGTCACCATGGACGACCGGGCCGGCGGGCTCCAGGCGGTGGAGTACCTGGTGGCCCGGGGCCACCGGAAGATCGGCGGCATCTTTAAAAGCGACGACATGCAGGGCCTGGGCCGGTATGACGGCTATACCCGGGGCCTTTTAAAACACGGGCTGGCCCTGCAGGACCAGTGGGTGCTGTGGTTCGACTCGGGCAGCCGGGACACTTTCTTGAAGGAGGAGCCGGGCATTACCCGGGTGCTGGAGCGCCTCTCCCAATGCACCGCCGTGGTGTGCTATAACGACGAAGTGGCTGTAAAGCTGGAAAAGGCGCTGTACAGCCACGGGCTGACGGTGCCGGGGGACAAGGCCCTCATCAGCTTTGACAACAGCCCCTTGGGGGCCTTTGCCACGGTGGGGCTCACCTCTTTTGACCACCCCAAGGAGAACCTGGGGGCCAGCGCGGCCCGCAAGCTGCTGGGGCTTATCAACGGCCGGGAAGAGCAGAGCGTGGTGCTGGACTGGGGCCTGGCGGAGCGGGACTCTGTGCAAAAGGAAAAGAAAGGGAGGAAGATCCCATGAAAAAGGACCATGTGGCCCTCACCCCGCCCATGGGGTGGAACAGCTGGGACTGCTACGGCCCCTCGGTCAACGAGGAGCAGCTGCTGGGCAACGCCCAGTATATGGCCGAACACCTAAAGGAATTTGGCTGGGAATACGTCTGCTGCGACATCCAGTGGAGCGAGCCCACCGCTGGGAAGGTAAGCCCCTATTATGTGCCCTTCGCCTGGCTGACTTTGGACGAGTATGGCCGCCAGCTGCCCGCCGTGGAGCGCTTCCCCTCCGCCGCGGGGGGCAGGGGCTTTGGGCCCATCGCGGAGAAGATCCACGGCATGGGGTTGAAGTTCGGCATCCACATCATGCGGGGCGTGCCCCGGCTGGCGGTGCACCAGCACCTGCCGGTAAAGGGCACGGACACCACCTGCGACAAGATCGCCTCGGACGCCTCTGTCTGCCGGTGGAACACGGATATGTACGGCATCGACGCCAGCAAGGAGGGCGCCCAGGCCTATTACGACTCCATCTTTGAGCTGTATGCCTCTTGGGGTGTAGACTATGTAAAAGTGGACGACATCTGCAACACCAACGCCTACCCCAACAACCCCTACTCCGCCGAGAAGGAGATTGAGATGATCCGCAGGGCCATCGACAAGTGCGGCAGGCCCATGGTGCTGTCCCTGTCCCCGGGGCCGGCGGTCATTGATAAGGCGTGGCACCTGCGGCAGAACGCCAACATGTGGCGCATCACCGACGACTTCTGGGACCAGTGGGACCTGCTGCTGGAGATGTTCTGGCGCTGCGAGGTGTGGGAGCGCCAGGTTTCCCCGGGCTGCTGGCCCGACTGCGACATGCTGCCCATCGGCCGCCTGCGGCTGCATTTGAAGGGCTTCTCGGAGGAGAGCGCCTGGACCAAGTTCACGAAGGAAGAGCAGGTCACCATGATGAGCCTGTGGTGCATCTTCCGCAGCCCCCTCATCATGGGCGGCGAGATGCGGGACAACGACGCGTTCACCCTGTCCCTGCTGACCAACCGGGAGGTCTTGGACATGCACCGCTACGGCACAGGCGCCCACCAGGTGTACCGCACGGACAAGGCCGCCGCCTGGCGCAGTGTGGACACCCGGGACGGCGGCGTGTATGTGGCGCTGTTCAACCTGTCCGACGGGGAGAAGGAGGTCTCCGCCTGCTGGGAGGAGCTGGAGCTGGAGGGAACTTACACCGCCCGGGAGCTGTGGAGCCACCGGGATGTGGGAACGGTGGAAGGAAAACTGGCCGCCGCCCTGCCTGCTCACGGCGCGGCGGTCTACAAGCTGAGCCGGTGAGCGCTGTGTGGCAGGCCCAGCCCTTGAACCCCTCCCAGCGGCAGGCCCTGGAGCCTCTGTTGCGAGAGAACTGGGGCGGCCCGTTGATCGCCAGCCGGGGTAGGCTGCTGGACGCCCGCCAGCTGCCCGGCCTGTGGGTGGGGGAAGAGGACAGGCTGGTGGGATACCTCCTCTACCACCCGGAGGGGGACCAGTGGGAGGTGGCCCTGCTGGAGGCCCTGGAGCAGGGCCGGGGCGTGGGCAGCGCCCTGCTGGGGGCCGTGGAAGAGCTGGCCCGCCGGCGCGGCTGCAAGCGCCTGTGGCTGGTGACCACCAACGACAACACCCATGCCCTGGCCTTTTACCAGCGGCGGGGGTTTGTCCTGGCGGCCTTGCACCGGGACGCTGTGACAGAGGCCCGGAAAACCTTGAAACCCTCTCTCCCCCTGGTGGGAGAGGGGGGCATCCCCCTTCGGGATGAGCTGGAGTTGGAGAAGCGCCTTTGCAGGGCGGGAAGCCCGGCCCTGTAAGCCCTGGGAACGGAAGGGCCCTGGAAGGGAAATAAAGGAACAGCCCTGGCGAAAGCCAGGGCTTTTTTCACGCCCTTTGGGGGAAAATATGAAAAAACAGTAAATTCTCTCTCAGCGGGTTGACGGAACTTCTGGGAGGGTGCTATAATCTCCCTTGCATAAAATGTTCAAAAAGAAACTATTTTCGTGGAATGCCGCGGGGAAAGGGGCCAAGTGCAGTGGAGCAGACGCGGGGGCCGGATAGGCTGGAGGAAAACCTGGCGGTGGTGATGATGCAGGTGCGGCGCAGCGTGCGGGCCGCCCTGCGGGAGGCCGCCCAAAGCGAGGGTCTCTCCCAAAATGAAATAGAGGTGCTGCTGTTTTTGGCCAAGGGCCGCTATGACACCGCCCGGGACATCAGCCGCCAGCGGGGCATGCCCCGCAGCCTGGTGAGCAAGTCGGTGGACCTGCTTCTCAAGCGGGGCTACCTGCAGGCCAGCCCCGACGCCCGGGACCGCCGGGTGGCCCGGCTGCGGCTGCTTCCCCCGGCCCAGGCCACAGTGGACCGGCTGGTGCTGGCCAAAGAGGCCTTCTTTTCCCAGCTGTGCCGGGGCATCACCCGGGAGGAGGCGGAGGCCTTCTACTCCATGGTGGGAAAATTGACGCGAAACCTGAATGAATGCCCTTTGGCAGACGAGCCGGAGGAACCGAAAGGATGAAACGGGAATGAAACTGATTGTCCGCTATGGCAAGCCTTTTGTGGGCATTGTGCTGCTGTGCCTGGTGCTGCTGTTCGGCCAGGCCATGTGCGACCTAAGCCTGCCCAACTTGATGAGCGACATGGTGAATGTGGGCATCCAGCAGAGCGGGATTGAGGAGGGGGCCCCAGAGGCCCTGCGCCAAGAGGGGATGGAGCTGCTTTTGGCCTTCGCCTCGGAGGAGGACCGCCAGCTGCTGGAGGAGAACTATTACACCATCGAGCCCGGCAGCAGCGAGGCCCAGCGCCTGTCGGAGGAGTATCCCATGGCGCGGGAAGAGGCTATCTGCGTGCTGCGGGAGGACCTGGCCGGGGAAGAGCTTCCGGAAGACAGCCAGGCCGGGAGCAGCGCGGCGGAGAGCGCGCTGGAGGAAAGCGGCCTTGCAAGCAGCCAGGCCGGGGACAGCGCCGGGGAGGAGGCCTCCCAGCAGGAGGAGCTCCAGGACGCTAAGGCCGCCCTGGACAGCGCCTACAGCCGGGCCAGCTACGCCATGCTGCTGTACCTGCAGCAGGCGGGGGAGAGCGGCGAGCTGGAACAGGCCGCGGCCCAGCTGGCCCAGGCCCAGGCGCCCTCCCAGCTGCCGGAGGCCGGGCTTGGGGAAGCGGCCAGCGGCATGGAGGGCGCCGTGGATGAGGGCTTTTTCCAGGAGGGGATGGACAGCGGCCTTTCCTCCGGCGAGGAGGAGGGCGGCCAGCCTTTGGTGCCCCAGCCCCGCGCCGGAGAGGGGGTCACCCTTTATGACAGCCAGCAGCCCGCTTATGGCCAAGAGGGCGCCAGCGCCTCTCAGGAGGAGGCCGGCCTCTCTCAGGAAACCGGCGAGCCTTCCAGCTGGGTGGGCGATGGGGAGGGGGAGAACCCCTCTGCCGGGCAGGACGCCTCCCAGCAGGAGGGCACGGGCTCTTCCTTTGACGTTTCCCAGGGCTTGGACAATGTGGACATGGACCAGCTTTACCAGCTGATCCCCCTGCTCTCCTATGTGCCCCAGGAGAGCATTCAGCAGGCCCAGGAGCAGGCCGCTTCCAGCGACTCTATGCTGGGGGGGCAGGTGGGCGTCACCCTGGCGCGGCTGTTTTACCAGGAACTGGGCGTGGACGTGAACGCCCTTCAGTCCGGCTATATTTGGAACAAGGGCCTGCAGATGCTGGGGGTTGCTCTGCTGGGGGTTGCCGCCACGGTGCTGGTGGGCTTCTTCTCGGCCCGCATGGCCGCCACGGTGGGCCGCCGCCTGCGCCATGACCTGTTCGCCAAGGTGGAGAGTTTCTCCAATGGGGAGTTCGACCGGTTCTCCACCGCCTCTCTGATTACCCGCACCACCAACGACGTGCAGCAGATCCAAATGCTGATCACCATGGGCGTGCGGATGATCTGCTACGCGCCCATCATGGGCATTGGCGGCATCATTTTCGCCGTGGGGAAGAGCGTTTCCCTCAGCTGGCTCATCGCGGCGGCAGTGGTGGTGCTCATTGGGCTCATCGCCGTGGCCCTGGCGGTGGCCCTGCCCAAGTTCAAATCTTTGCAAAAGCTCATCGACCGGTTGAACCTGGTCAGCCGGGAGGGCCTTTCCGGCATGATGGTGGTGCGGGCCTTTGGCAACGAGGGCTATGAGGAGCGCCGCTTCGACAAGGCCAACCGGGACCTGATGGAAACCACCCGGTTTGTCCAGCGGGTGATGAGCGGCATGATCCCCGCCATGATGTTTGTGATGAACCTGCTCTCCATCCTCATTGTGTGGGTGGGCGGCCACGCCATTGCCGAAAGCACCCTGCAGATCGGCGACATGATGGCCTTCATCCAGTACGCCATGCAGATCATTTCCGCCTTTTTGATGATTGCCATGATGTTCATTATGGTGCCCCGGGCCAGCGTGTCCGCCGGGCGTATTCTAAAGGTGCTGGACGCGCCCCTGGCCATTCAGGACCCCGAAAAGCCAGAGGCCCTCTCCAATCCCAAGGGCCTGGTGGAATTTAAGGATGTGTCTTTCCGCTATGGCGGCGCGGAGCACAATGTGCTGGAGCATATCTCCTTTGTGGCCAAGCCCGGGGAGACCACGGCCTTCATCGGGGCTACGGGCTCGGGCAAATCCACCCTGGTGAACCTGCTCCCCCGGTTCTACGACGTGACCGAGGGCTCCATCACCATTGACGGGGTGGACGTGCGCAGCCTCTCCCAGCACCGGCTGCGGGAGCTGATCGGCTACGCCCCCCAGAAAGGGATGCTCTTCTCCGGCACGGTGGCGGAGAACCTGCGCTACGGCAAGGAGGACGCGGATGAGGAAGAGCTGAAAGCGGCCCTCTCCACCGCCCAGGCCCTGGGCTTTGTGGAGGGGATGGACGAGGGCATCCAGTCCCCCATCTCCCAGGGGGGCGCCAACGTGTCCGGCGGCCAGCGGCAGCGGCTCTCCATCGCCCGGGCCCTGACCCGCAAGGCCCCCATCTATATCTTTGACGACAGCTTCTCCGCCCTGGACTTTAAGACCGACGCCGCCCTGCGGAAGGCCCTGGCCAAGGATACCGCCCAGGCCACGGTGCTGTTGGTGGCCCAGCGGGTGAGCACCATTATGCACGCCCAGCAGATCATTGTGCTGGACCAGGGGCGCATGGTGGGCAAGGGCACCCACCAAGAGCTGCTGAAGACCTGCCCCGAGTACCGGGAGATTGCGGAAAGCCAGCTGCAAAAGGAGGAATTGGAATGAGTGAGCCCAGACGCGCCCCCCACGGGGGCCCCCATCGCGGCCCCGTTATGGCGGGGGAAAAAGCCAAGAACTTCAAGGGCAGCTCCAAAAAGCTGCTGGCCTACCTGCGCCCCTTCTGGGTCCCCATGATCTTCGTCATGGTGTTCGCGGCGGCCTCCACGGTGTTCTCCATCGCCGGGCCCAAGGTGCTGGCCAAGGCCACCGACGAGCTGGCGGCGGGCCTGATGCGCATGGTCACCGGCGAGGCCGGCGGCATCGACTTCGGCTACATCGGCGTGGTGCTGCTGGTGCTGGGGGGCATTTACCTGCTCAGCGCCGGGTTCTCCTACGCCCAGGGCTTCATCATGGCCGGGGTCTCCGCGGACGTCTCCTACGGCCTGCGGGACGCCATTGAGAAGAAGATCAACAAGCTGCCCCTGTCCTATTTCCACAGGGTGAGCCAGGGGGACGTGCTCTCCCGCATTACCAACGATGTGGACACCCTGACAAACTCCCTGAACCAGAGCATCACCCAGCTGATCACCTCGGTGTGCACCCTGGTGGGCGTGCTCATTATGATGCTCTCCATCAGCTGGCAGCTGACCCTGGTGGCCCTGTGCATCATCCCGGTTTCCCTGGCCTTTGTCATGGTCATCGTCAAGTTCTCCCAAAAGCACTTTAAAAACCAGCAGAAGTACCTGGGCACTGTCAACGGCCAGGTGGAGGAGATGTACGGCGGCCACCTGATCGTCAAGGCCTTTGGCCGGGAGGAGAAGGCGGTAGAGGCCTTCGAGCGGGAGAACGAAAAGCTCTATAACGCGGGCTGGAAGTCCCAGTTCCTCTCGGGCCTGATGATGCCCGTGATGAACTTTGTGGGCAACCTGGGCTATGTGGTCATCTGCATGGTGGGGGCCTCTATGGCTGCTGGCGGCACCATGACCATCGGCGGCATCCAGGCGTTCATCCAGTATGTGCGCAGCTTTACCCAGCCCATTAACCAGCTGGCCAACATCTCTAACCAGCTGCAGATGACCGTGGCCGCCGCCGAGCGGATTTTCCAGTTCCTGGGCGAGGCCGAGGAACCGGAGGAAGCGCCCAAGCTCCAGACTAAGGACCTGGACCTGCGGGGAGACATCGTTTTCGACCACGTGCAGTTTGGCTATGAGGACAGCGAGGACCTGGTCATCCGGGACTTTTCCGCCACGGTGAAAGCCGGGCAGAAGGTGGCCATTGTGGGGCCCACCGGCGCGGGCAAGACCACCATGGTCAAGCTCCTCATGCGCTTCCACGACCTGAAGGGCGGGCAGATCACCCTGGACGGCCACCCCATCACCGACTTCTCCCGCACGGATTTGCGCAGCCAGTTCGGCATGGTGCTGCAGGACGCCTGGCTGTACAGCGGCAGCATTCTGGAGAACATCCGCTACGGCAAGCTCACCGCCACCGACGAGGAGGTGGTGCAGGCCGCCAAGACCGCCCAGGCGGACCACTTCATCCGCACCCTGCCGGGGGGCTACCAGATGGAACTCAACGAGGAAGCCAGCAATGTGTCCCAGGGGCAGAAGCAGCTTTTGACCATTGCCCGGGCAGTGCTGGCGGGCTCCAAGGTGATGATCTTGGACGAGGCCACCAGCTCGGTGGACACCCGCACCGAGGTGCTCATCCAAAAGGCCATGGACAACCTGATGAAGGGCCGCACCAGCTTTATCATCGCCCACCGGCTGTCCACCATCCGAGAGGCGGACCTGATCCTCTGCCTGAAGGACGGGGACATTGTGGAGCAGGGCACCCACCAAGAGCTGATGGAGAAGAACGGCTTCTACGCAGAGCTGTACAACAGCCAGTTTGAAGCCTCTAAGGAAGAACAGGCCGGCTGAAAGGGAGGATCGGGATGAAAGCGTTCCAAATTGTCACCATTGAAAGAGAATACGCCAGCGGCGGCACCCAGGTGGGCAGGCTGCTGGGCAAGGCCCTGGGCGTCCCGGTCTACGGCCGGGAGATTCTGGAGATTGCCGCCCGGGAAAGCGGCACCACCCCAGAGTATATTGAGCAGCTGGAGGAGACGGACACCAACTCCCTGCTTTACTCCCTGGTGGCCATGGGGAAGACCTCCCTGGGCCAGCTGCCAGAGATCTCCCGCACGGACCAGCTCAACGTGCTGGAAGGGGAGATCATCCAAAGGCTGGCCCACCAGGGGCCCTGCGTGCTGGTGGGCCGGTGCGCGGGCTGGGTGCTGCGGGAGCGGGGAGATGTGCTGAACGTGTTTATCCACGCCAGCCGGGAAGAGCGCCTGCGCCGGGCCCGGGAGGAGTACGGCATTCCCGGGGATCACGCGGCCTCCACCCTGCACCGGTTTGACCACCGGCGCTCCCACTTCTACCATGTGAACACGGGCGGCTCTTGGCGGGAGCGGGACGGCTACCACCTGGTGCTGGACAGCGGCCTGCTGGGGGCGGAGTTCTGCGCCAAGATCCTGGAGGATGTGGTCCTCCGCAGCAGAGGTTGAGCCCAATGGAAGCCTGGATTCTGGTGAACACCCACGCGGGCCGGCAGCGGGCCCGGCAGAACGGGGAGCAGATCCGCCGGGTGTTTGCCCTGGGCGGCGCCCGCACCCGCTTGGCCTATACCGAGTCCCCCCAGGAGGGGGAGGCTTTTTTGGAACAGGCGGCCGCCGCCCAGCCGGACCTGCTGGTTTTCTGCGGGGGCGATGGCACCTTGAGCCATGGCATCAACTGCCTGGGAAGGCTGGGCGCCAAGATCCCCCTGGGCTATGTGCCCCTGGGCACCACCAACGACTTCGCCCGCTCCCTGGGGCTGCCGAAAGAGCCGGCCCGGGCGGCGGAGCAGATCCTTCACGGCAGCGCCCACCGGCTGGACCTGGGCCGCTTTGGGGACAGGGCGTTCCTGTATGTGGCGTCCTTTGGGGCGTTCACCCAGTCCTCTTACAAGGCAGAGCCCCGGGTGAAGGCGGCCTTGGGCCACCTGGCCTATGTACTGGAAAGCGTGCGGGAGCTGCCCTCCCTGCGGCCCCAGTCCCTTCGGGTGGAGGCTGGGGACGTCCGCTGTGAGGGGGAGTTCCTCTTCGGCGCGGTGACCAACACCCTGTCTGTGGGGGGCGTGGTCAAGCTGGACCCGGAGACTGTCCGCCTGGACGACGGCCTGCTGGAGCTGACCCTGGTGCGCATGCCCAAAAACCCGGTGGAGCTGGGCCAGGCGGTGCGCATGCTCCACCAGTGCAAATACGACGGGGGCCTGGTCATCCAGCAGCCGGTGAGGCGGGCGGTGTTCACCTGCCCGGAGCCCTTCCCCTGGTCCCTGGACGGGGAGTACGTCCCCGGCGGGGAGAGCATCCAGGTGGAAGCCCTTCCCCAAGTGCTGGAGCTCATGCTGTAATCGCTGTCATGGAAGAAAGCGCCCCGCCTGGCGGGGCGGAAAGGAGCGGATGTATGAATACCCCTCAACTGGAGACCCAACGCCTCATCCTGCGGCGCTTCACAGAGGCGGACCGGGAGGGCCTGTTCCGCATTTTTTCCGACGGGGAAGCCAACCGTTTCCTGCCCTGGTTCCCGGTGAAAAGCCTGGAGGAGGCCCTGGCCTTTTACAAAGAGCGCTATGCCCCCGTGTACGCCAAGGCCCAGGGCTACGCCTACGCTATCTGCCGCAAGGAGGACAACGTGCCCATCGGCTATGTCAACGGGGAGACAGAGGGCGCCCGGGACTTTGGCTACGGCCTGCGCAAAGAGTTCTGGGGCCGGGGCATTGTCACAGAAGCCGCCCGGGCGGTGCTGGCCCAGATGGAGCGGGACGGCGTGCCCTTTGTCACCGCCACCCACGACCGGGAGAACCCCCGCAGCGGCCGGGTGATGCAGAAGCTGGGCATGGCGTACCGCTACTCCTACCGGGAGCAGTGGCAGCCCAAGGACATCTCTGTGGTGTTCCGCCTGTACCAGCTGAACCTGGACGGGGACAGCGCCCGGGTCTACCGGGGCTATTGGGACAGGTTTCCGGAGCACTTTGTGGAGGCAGAGCTGTAAAAAAGGGAGAGCCGCGGCTCTCCCTTTTTTTCATGCGTTTTCCGTTTTTTCGTAAAAGGCGGGGTTGGCGGCCCCGGCTTTCCAGCCGCGCTTGCGGGCCAGGGGGCTGACCCCCAGGCACAGCAGGAAGGACACCAGCATGGCCAGGCAGGCGTACAGCGGCCCGTTGGGGGTGGTGAAGCCCGAGGCCGCCGCCGGCACAAAGGCAGTGAGAAAGCCCCCCAGCATCCCCGCCCAGGCCCCGGCGCGGTTGACGCCTTTCCAGTACAGGGTGAGGACGTAGGGCGCCAGAAACGCCCCGGAGAGGATACCCCAGGAGTAGGACATCATCTCCAAAATAGGGGTGGGGTAGTTGGCGATGAGGTAGCTGAGCACCACAAAGGCCAGGCACAAAAGCCGGGTGACCGTGGCCAGGGTCCGCTCCCCCAGGCCCTTGAGCCAGCTGGCTTTAATCAAGTCCATGGAGACGGTGGAGCAGGCCGTCAGGGTGATGCTGGAAAGGGTGGATACCGAGGCGGAGATCAGCAGCACCAAAATGACGCCGATAAGCAGGTTGGGCAGCCCGGCGGAGTTGAGCATCAGGGGGACAATGTAGTCCGTGCCGCCTTGGGGCAGGGTCTCCCCAAAGAACAGGTGGGAGAAGGACCCGATGAAGTAGCCGCCCCCCGCCACCAGCAGGGAGAAGAAGGTGGAGATGATTACCCCCCGGCTCACCTCCCGCTTGTCCCGGATGCCGTAGTACTTGTGCACCATCTGGGGCAGGCCCCAGGTGCCAAAGCTGGTCATCAGCACGGTGGAGACCAGGGCCAGGGCGGAGGAACCGGACAGGGGGGACATCTGGTGGCTCTCCATGTAGTCCACCATGTTGGAGAAGCCCTGGGAAAGCCCGCCCACCTGGGGGGACTGCACCACCAGCACAATCAGGGCCGCCACGCCCACCATCATGATGAATCCCTGGACGAAGTCCGCCTTCAGGGTGGCCATGTAGCCCCCCAGCACCAGCACCACCGCCGAGGCAATGGCGATAATCAGCATGCACACCGTCTCGTCGATGCCCAGGATCACCGAGCACACGCTGGTAAGGCCCTTGTACACCGAGGCCGAGTAGGGGATGAGGAACACAAAGATGACCACGCAGGCAAACAGCCGCATGCCCGGGCTTTGGAAGCGCTTTTCAAACAGCTGGGGCATGGATTTGACATCGTGGCGGCGGGTCAGGTCCCGGGTGCGGTTGGCCAGCACCAGCCAGGCCAGCAGGGTGCCGAACACCGCGTTTCCCACGCCCACCAGCACGCTCCACAGGCCGTAGCTCCACCCAGAGCCCCCCGAGTAGCCAATGAACATCACGGCGGAGAAGTAGGCTGTGCCGTAGGAGAGGGCGGAAATCCACGCCCCGGCGCTGCGGCCCCCCACCGTAAAGCCCGCCATGTCCGTGCCCTTGCGGGAGTACCAAACACCCACGCCCAGCATGAACAGGGCGTACACCCCAATGACAACCCAAATGGTCACTTCCTTGCTCAATGTCCCCACATCCTTTTGCTTTTTAACTTTAAAGCTAATATGCTTTAAAGCATAGGCGCATTAAAGTGAAATGATTGTAGCATACCCGCGGGAAAAAGGCAAGGGCTTTTTCCGGGGCGTTTTTCCAAAAATGTGCCTATGTTTCTGTGGATTTTTCCCCAGCGGAGCGCGGGGATGGGGAAAACCGGTTTCTCCGCCGGCTGTCCGCGGCGTTTGGGGAACCGCCTTTGCGCCCATGGGGGGCGCGCCGTGGGGCTGGGCCCCGCTTTCACAGTTTCTTCACGGCTTTTTCTTGCTTTTGCCACAGATTACGGGTACAATAAATTAGAATTGGAAGTTCATACCTGTTTTCGATCAATATTTGGAAAGGGAGGGTTCCACCATGGCATCTGGAAGGATCCTGATTGTGGATGACGATACCAACATCTGCGAGCTTTTGCGGCTTTACATCGAAAAAGAGGGCTATGAGGCGTCCATCGCCAACGACGGCGAGACGGCCCTGAAAATGTTCGACTCCTTCGGCCCGGACCTGCTGCTGCTGGACATCATGCTGCCCGGCCTGGACGGCTGGCAGGTGTGCCGGGAGATCCGGAAAAAGTCCTCCTGCCCCATCATCATGCTCACCGCCAAGGGCGAGGTGTTCGACAAGGTGCTGGGCCTGGAGCTGGGGGCCGACGACTATGTGGTGAAGCCCTTTGAGACCAAGGAGGTCATCGCCCGCATTGGGGCGGTGCTGCGCCGCAGCGGCAAGCAGAGCGAGGACAAGAGCGAGAATAAAGAGGTCCACTACGAGAACCTGTCCATTAACCTGACCAACTACGAGCTGAAGGTGAAGGGCGTGCAGGTGGACACGCCCCCCAAGGAGATGGAGCTGATTTACCACCTGGCCTCCAACCCCAACCGGGTGTTCACCCGGGACCAGCTGCTGGACGAGGTGTGGGGATTTGACTATTACGGCGACAGCCGCACCGTGGACGTCCATGTGAAGCGCCTGCGGGAAAAGCTGGAGGGCGCCTCGGACAAGTGGGCCCTGAAGACCGTGTGGGGCGTGGGCTACAAATTTGAGGTGAAGGAGTGAGCGCTCCCCGGTTTCAGCGGCGGGAGCGGGTGGGCGCCATCCAGAAGAGCATTTTCACCCGCTATCTGGGCATTACCATGGGCATTGTGGTGCTCAGCTTCATCATGCTGGGCACGGTGATGATGGCCTTTTTTGCCCAGTATTGGCGGGGAGAGAAAAAGGACCTGCTGCTGAAAAACGCCAATTCCATTGCCGATGTGTCCAGCGTGTTCCTCACCAAAAGCGGCGAGGACAGCTATCAGCTGGAAACCAATGTGCTCAAAGGCTTTATCGCCACCTTTTCCACCAGCATCGACGCCGATATCTTCATCACGGATTTAGAGGGGAACATCCTGCTGGGGAACTACGCCAACAGCAAGCTCACCGACCCCCAGACCGTCCCCAAGCAGACGGTGGCGGCCGCCGCCCAAAGCGGCTATGAGGGCCGGGGCACCTTTGGCGGGCTGTACCAAAGTCCCTCTTATATCATAGGGGTGCCCATGTACACCAGCGAGGGCCAGTGCGTGGGCACGGTGTTCGCCGCCACCAGCGCCGCCTCGGTGAACGCTTTCGAGGGGGAGGCGCTGCAGATGTTCTTGGTGGCGGCGGTCGCGGCCTTGGCCATCACCTTCTGCGTGGTGGGGGTGTTCGCATTCCGGCTGGTAAAGCCCCTGCGGCAGATGAGCGCTGCCGCCCGCAGCTTTGGCAGCGGAGATTTTTCCGTGCGGGTGCCTGTCACCAGCTCAGACGAGCTGGGCCAGCTGGCGGTCTCCTTCAACAATATGGCCAACTCCCTCTCCAACTCAGAGGGGACCCGCCGCAGTTTTATCGCCAACGTCAGCCACGAGCTGAAAACCCCGATGACCACCATTGCCGGGTTTATCGACGGCATTTTGGACGGCACCATCCCCAAGGAACAGGAGAGCAAGTACCTGCACATTGTCTCGGATGAGGTGAAGCGGCTTTCCCGCTTGGTGAAATCCATGCTGGACCTGTCCCGCATCGACAGCGGGGAAATGAAGCTGCACCCCTCCCGGTTCGACATCACCAACACGGTGGTGACCACCCTGCTGACCTTTGAGCAGAAGATTGACGAGAAGGGGATTGAGATTCGGGGCCTGGAGGAAGCCGCCCCCCAAGAGGTGTGGGGCGACCAGGACCTGCTGCATCAGGTGGTGTACAACCTGATTGAGAACGCGGTGAAGTTCACCAACGAGGGGGGCTATATCGCCGTGCAGGTCAGCGACAGCATCGACCGCACCACGGTGGTCATTGAAAACAGCGGCCCGGGCATTGCCCCCGAGGACCTGCCCATGATCTTCGAGCGGTTTTACAAGACGGATAAGTCCCGCAGCCGGGATAAGAACGGCATGGGGCTGGGGCTCTACCTGGTGCGCACCATTTTGAAATTCCACGGCGGGGACATTGCCGTCAGCTCGGCGGTGGGTCAGTTCTGCCGGTTCGAGTTTTACATCCCCAAGCCCCAGGAGGCCCCCAAGCTGAAGGACACCGGCTCCTTCAAGCTGAAGGAGAGCGCCCCCCGGGGGAAGGGAAAGGAAAAAGGGAAAAAGGAGGCCCGGCAGGAACAGCAGGAGCCTGAAAGGAGCAAGGAAGATGACGGACGACCAGAAGAATGATATGCCCACCCCAGAAGAGGCCGAGGCTTCGGGCCTTCCCCTGGAGGAGGCGGAAGAGCGGGGAACGGAGCCTGCCCCCGAGGCAGCCCCTTCGGAAGAGGGTACCCCGGCCCCAGAGGAGGCCCCCCAGGCCTCTTCCCCGCCGGTTGAGGAAGAGGAGCAGTCTGCCCCGCCCCAACCGGCAGAGGCCCCTGTTCCCGACGTGCAGGAGCCAGACCTCCCCTGGCAGGAAGCCCCCGCCCCAGAGGCCCAGCAGCCCGTGCCGCCCCCCCAGCCGGGGTATTATGGGCCCTATGGCCCGGTGGGCTATGGATACGGCATGCCTCCCCAGCAGGGCTGGAGCCAGCCGGCCTATCCCCAGGGGATGTGGCAGCAGGCCCCCTGGCCCCAGAACGCGCCGGGGGCCGTGCCGCCCCAGGGGCCTCCCCCAGGGGGACAGCCCCCCATGGGGTGGTATCCCATGCCTGCCCAGGGCCCAGCCCAGCCCGCCCCCCAGCCGCCCCGGAAGAAAATGGGCCTGGGGCTGAAGGTGTTCCTGTGGATGGCCTCCGCCCTGGCGGCGGGCGCCATTGTGGGGTTCATTGCCTTTGCGGTGTACGCGGGGGTAACTGGCGGAAGTGCTGCCAGCCTGCCGGGGGAGGAGCTCCCCTCCTTCAGCGAGAGCCAGCCGGACAGCTCCCAGGAGGAGCCTGGGGAGTCCCAGGACGGCAGCGCCAGCCAGGCCGAAATCGAACTGCCCGAGGTGGATGTGACCCCCAACGAGGAGGGCCTCACCATCCATGAGAAGCCGGAGGGCGACGCCCTGGACGCCCAGGAGGTCTACAACCGGGTGGTGCAGTCCACGGTGGCCATCACCGTCTCCCGCACCGGGGAGGAGACCGACAGCTCCGGCACGGGCATCATCGCCACTTCCGACGGGTATATCATCACCAACGCCCATGTGGTGCTGAACACCAAGAGCGTGCTGGTCACCGTGACCACCTATGACGGCCAGCAGTACGACGCGGTGGTGGTGGGCATGGACCGCACCACGGACCTGGCGGTCATCAAGACCAACGACTACGGCTTTACCCCGGCGGAGTTTGGGGACTCGGACCAGCTCACCATCGGGGAGTGGGTGGTGGCCATTGGCAACCCCGGCGGCGAGCGGTTCGCCAGCTCTCTTACCCGGGGCATTGTCTCCGGCCTGGACCGGGCGGTGGAGCGCTACAGCGAAGAGGGCATGACCTATATCCAGACGGACGCCGCCATCAACCCGGGCAATTCCGGCGGCCCCCTGGTGAACATGTATGGCCAGGTGGTGGGCATCAACTCCTCCAAGATCATCACAGACGGCTATGAGGGCATGGGCTTTGCCATCCCGGTCAGCAAAGCCAAGGATATCATCGACCAGCTGCTCTCCGGCGGCTATGTGGAGGGCCGGGTGCGGCTGGGCATCAGCGGCTACGACCTGGGCGAGGCAGAGGCCTCCTTCTACGGGGTGCCCCGGGGCTTTATGATCGCCTCTATCGACGAGGACAGCTCCTTTGCCGGGACAGAGGCCCAGGTAAACGATATCATCACCGCCATCGACGGGGAACCTGTGGAGGATTTGCAGGACATCTCCAACCTGCTGCTGCGCTACAGCCCCGGGGATGAGATCACCGTCACCCTGTACCGCCTGCCGGAAAACAGCCTGCAGGGCGGGGAAGAGCTGGAAGTGACCATCACCCTGCTGGAGGACAAGGGGGAGACCCAGAAGTAATGGCCAAGGAAAAAGTGGAAAAGACCAATGCCTTGCGGCTTTTGGACCGGATGAAAATTCCCTATGAGGCCCACGCCTACCCCTGCCAGGAGTTCTCCGGCGGGGAGGACGTGGCCCGTCAGCTGGGCCTGGACCCGGCGGACGTGTGCAAAACCCTGGTCACCGTGGGGAAAAGCGGCGGGCACTATGTGTTCGTGCTGCCGGTGAGCGGGGAGCTGGACCGGAAAAAGGCGGCGGCCCTGGTGGGGGAGAAGTCCCTGGAGATGCTCCACGTCAAGGACCTGCTGGCCGTCACCGGGTACATCCGGGGCGGGTGCACGGCCCTGGGGATGAAGAAGCAGTTTCCCACGGTGGTGGAGCAGAGCCTGCGGGAGAAACCCTTTATCTTTGTCAGCGGCGGCAAGCGGGGCTTGCAGCTGAAGCTGGCTCCGGGGGACTTGGTGAAAGCGGCCAATGCCCAGTGGGGCGATGTGCTGGCAAAAGACTGAAGAGCGCCGGGCGAAGCGAGCGTAAAAGTTTCGCCAGCCTTTTCAAAGGCTGCGGGGTGTGGGGGCCGCTACGTCCCGGTGGGACGTTGCCCAGCGGCCGACCGAGCCGGCAGGCGAGACTGGCGCCCCACGACCTTGCCCTGGCGGCGCAGCCGGAAAAGAAAACCAGGGACATTGTCATACCAGGCGCAGCCTGTAAACAATGTCCCGGATAGATAGCAGAGATGAAAAAAGGACATCCAAGTTTTTGGCTTGGGTGTCCTTTTCTTTGTTAACTCGTTCACGCTGGCAGCTGGAAGGGGCTTTCAGGAAAGAAACACACTGGGCGGGTCTCCGGCCGCTCCCGGGGCTATCTGCTTCGCAGCATGCGCCCCGCTCGCTGGTTTTTTCCTTCCGGCTGCGCCGCCAGGGCAAGGTCGTGGAGCTCTGCTCCACACCTCGCAAACTTTTTGAAAAAAGTTTGACCAAAAACTTTTACGCGCTTCGCGTGTTATTCCCCGGCCTCTGCCTTGGCCTCCTCAATGACCTTCTGGGCCACGTTCTGGGGGGCTTCCTCATACCGCTCGAAGCCAAAGGTGAAGCTGCCCCGGCCCTGGGTGCACTGGCGGATAAAGGTGGTAAAGTCGTGCATCTCCGCCATGGGGACGTCCGCCTCCACGGTCTGCCGGCCGTCGCCCGCGGGCTCCATGCCCAGCACCCGGCCCCGGCGCTTGTTCACCTCGCCCATCACGTCGCCCATGTTGGCGTCCGGCACGGTGGCCTTCAGGTGGCCGATGGGCTCCAGCAGGACAGGGTTTGCCTGGGGCATGCCCGCCTTATAGGCCAGGGCCGCCGCCGTTTTAAAGGACATCTCCGAGGAGTCTACCGGGTGGTAGCTGCCGTCGTACAGCACGGCGGACAGGCCCACCACAGGGTAGCCCGCCAGGGGGCCCTTCTGGATGCACTCTCTAAGCCCCTTCTCCACCGCGGGGAAGAAGCCCTTGGGCACAGAGCCGCCCACAACCCGCTCGCCAAATTCCAGGCCCTCGCTGTCGCAGGGGGAGAACTCAATCCACACGTCGCCGAACTGGCCGTGGCCGCCGGTCTGCTTCTTGTGCCGGCCCTGGACCTGCACCGTCTTGCGGATGGTCTCCCGGTAGGGGACCTTGGGCTTCTTCAAAGAGACGTCCACGCCAAATTTTGTCTTCAGCTTGGAGACCGCCACGTCCAGGTGCTGTTCGCCCAGGCCGCTCAAAATCATCTCATGGGTCTCGTTGTTGGTGGCAAACTGCAGGGTGGGGTCCTCTTCCGAGAGGCGCATCAAACCCTGGGCAATCTTGTCTTCCTCGCCCTTCTTGGCGGGGACAATGGCCATGGAAAGGGTGGGGTTGGGATACTCCACGCCTTCCAAGGTGACCTTCCGGGCGGGGGAGCAGAGGGTGTCGCCGGTGTTGGTGGCGGAGAGCTTGGGAATGGCCCCAATGTCGCCGGCGCCGATGTACTTGACATCCATCTGCTTTTTGCCCACCATCATCACGGTCTTGCCCACGCGCTCGGTGTTGCCGGTGCGCATGTTCACCAGCTGGGAGTCGGTGGAGATCTTGCCGGAGACCACCTTCACATAGGAGAGCTTGCCGATGAAGGGGTCGGCCACGGTCTTAAAGACGATGGCCGCCGCGGCGCCGTCCTCGTTGACAGAGAGCTCCACCGGGTTGCCGTCCACATCGGTGCCCAGCTCCCCGGCCTTGTCCCCGGCGGAGGGGGCCAGCCAGCACAGGCCGTCCATAAACTGCTCCATGCCCCGCATCAGCAGGGCGTCGCCGCAGAACACGGGGGTGATGGTGCCGGACTTCACGCCCTTGCTCACGCCCACAATGACCTCCTCGGGGGTGAAGGGCTCGCCGGCGAAGTATTTCTCAAACAGCTCGTCGTCGGTTTCGGCGACGGCCTCGTAGATGGCGGTGCGCAGGCCCTCCAGCCGGTCGCCCATATCGGGCATGGCCACGGCCACGGGCTTGCCGCCGGAGTAGTCATAGGCTTTGTACTCCAGCAGGTTGATGTAGATGTTTGCCTGCCCATCCTGGATGAAGGGCACCACCACCGGGCACACCGAAGGCCCAAACTGGGCCTTCAAGTCTTCGAATACCCGGTAGAACCGGGCGCTCTCGTCGCACAGGCCGTTGACGAAGATGATCTTGGCCAGGCCGTTCTTCTCCGCGGCGGCAAAGGCCTTTTCCGTGCCCACGGCCACGCCGTCCCGGCCGGAGACCACAATCAGCGCCGTGTCGGCGGCGCGCATGGCCTCCATCATGCCGCCCTCAAAGTCGAACAGTCCGGGGGCGTCCAGCAGGTTGATCTTCTTGTTTTTCCACTCCAGGGGGGCCACCGCCGCAGAAATAGAGGCCTTGCGCCGGATCTCCTCGGGGTCGTAGTCGCACACGGTGTTGCCGTCGCCCACTTTGCCACGGCGGTCCGAGACCCCTGCCAGATACAGCATGGCTTCCGCCAGAGAGGTCTTTCCTGCGCCGCCGTGGCCCGCTACAGCCAGGTTGATGATATTCTTCGCAAGATATTGGTTCATAACGCAAAACTCCTTCCACTTTAACAAGGTACACGGCCTTTGCCGTGCTGCCCTGGGAACTGTTCCTGTTTTGCACAAGTGCTGTGCCGCAAGGCATAGCTAATTATATAACATTGCGCCAAAGATTACAATGGGGAAAACGAAAAACCTATGAATTTACCGTGACGGCGCTTTGTTTTTTATAAAATTTTACAAAAATCCCCCTTTTGCGGGAAAAGGCCCCCTGGAAGGAGGGTGAAAAAAGCCCCGGCGGTTCAATGCCGCCGGGGCTTTCATTTGTTTTATTGCGGAAGGGCCTACCGCCGCAGCTTGGGCAGCAGGATGACCACTGCCAGCCAGAACAGCTGGAACAAAAACAGGATCAGGGAGGAGAGCTGGCCCATGGCCCCAAAGCAGGCCAGGAAAGCCACCAGCACAAAGCACAGCACTACGGCGGCCGTCTGGATGGCCACCACCATGCCGGCGGTGCGCCGCTCTTCCACGCAGGCGGAGATCACGTTCATCATGGATTCCATGCGGCCCTTGGTGGCAACCAGGGCGTCGGCCCGGGGAATCTCGTTTTTCACCAGCTTTTGATATTCGCTGCCCAGGCGGCTGTCCAGAACACCCACAGAGGCGGTGTCGATGCCGAACAGGCGGGAGACCAGCTGGGGGGTGACGTTGGGGTCGGTGGTGCGCACGATGACACTGACGCCGCTGTCCTCCAGCCGCTGCAGCTCGTTCTTCCGGCGGCGGTCGGCGGCGTAGGTCAGCACCAGCATGGCGCACACGGCCTCATCCACGCCAATGTAGATGACCTGCTGGTTGCCAGAGGCGTACTGGCTTTCCTCCTCCCGGGCGGGCACGGGCATGCGGTGGTTGATGAACAGGGCGCGGGCGCCCAGGGTGATGGTGCGGCCGTCCACCTTGCCCACAATGCCGCCGCCGTCCTCATAGGTAAAGCCCTCCACCTTGGGCAGGGCGTCCTCGTTTTCGCTGATGACTTGGTCAAACACGCCGGAAAGGGGGCCGCCCACTTCCCGCATCAGGGCAGAGGCCGCCATAATGGCGTCCTCCGCGGCAGCCCGGCTGCCAAAGGTGCGGATGCCCTCCAGCACCACAGTGCCCCGGGGGAACAGATCCTCCGCGTCCACCAGCACAGCGTTGACATTGCCCAGCTGCTCTACCCCTTCATAGCCCACCACCATGGCGCCGGCCCGGCGGGCAGTGCGGCACAGGCGGCTGACGGGCAGGTTTACCGCAAGCATGTTAGAGACCGCCACGCAGGCGCAGCTGGCCGCGGCAAAGGCGCTGATGGCCGTGGGCACGCTGCGGGTGATGAGAAGGGTGGCAATGCACAGCACCAGGCTGGCAAGAAGCCCAATGGGCGCCAGCAGCTGAGAGGAGGACTCTGACGGGTCGGGCCGGTAAGAGAGCTCTAAGAACCGCTTTAAGAAGCCGGTGCGGCACTGGTAGGCGATGACAGGGGTCTCAGCCACGCAGTCCTTGGCCATTTTCAAGGCGGTGTTGTGGTCGCTGTACAGGCGCACGCTGTATTTCTGCTCCCGAGAGGTGACAAACCGGAAGTTGCTGTGAATGCGGCGGATCATGGTCAACTTGCCAATGGAGTTGACAAAGAGGATGGCCGAAACCACCACGGCGTACAGGTGCAGCTCCCCGCGAGTCAGCTCGGTGGGGAAGAACGCCGCCGCCACAGCCTGCAAGGCCACGGCGATGGCGGCCACGGCAGCGGCGCTGTCCGAATTGGCGTTAAAGGAGAACAGGGCCTTCAGGCCGTTGGCAATGGTGCGGTAGCACACCCCTGCCGCCACCGCCAGGAACACTAAGGTCAGCACCACATAGGCCACCGGAAGGGAGCCCAGGTCCCCGCCCGCGCTGAACTGGCCGCCAAAGATCAGGTTGACTACGGTTAAAAGCAGGGTACACACCCCGGTGATGGCCATGCGCAGGGTCAGCTCCCGCATCTCGCCCCGCAGCTCGTGGGAGATGGATTTGGCGTCCTCGGGGCCGGTGTAATCGTCGATGGCCTCGCCGGTGTCCCCATCGGGGATGGGGGGCTCGGGCTCGTGGGCGCTTTCCAGCTTCTTGTTGCGCACCCGCCGCTTGGGCGCGGCCTTGCGCTCTTCCCGCTCCATCTGCTGCCGCAGCTCCTCCGATTCAGAGAGCAGGGCGCTTTGCAGCACATCCGTGTGCAGGATGTGGGTGGGAATGCCCCGGGGCCGGTACTCGAAGATGCTGTGCACCTGGGGCGGCTCGGAGAGCTTGGGCCGGCGGATGACCGTGGTCTGCTCTTCCGCCGCCGGGGCGGCCGGCTCCTGGACAGGCGCGGAGGGCGTCTGCGCTGGCTGGGCGGGCTCCTCCATAGCGGCGCCGGAGGAGATCTCCTGGAACGCGGGCGCCTCCTCCTGGGCAGGTACTTCCTCCTGGACGGGTGCTTCCTCCTGAACGGGCGCCTCCTCCTGGGCAGGCGTCTCCTCTGGGGGAAGGGTTTCCACCGGCTCCGGCGGCAGTTCCGCCGCAGGGGCCTGCTCATAGACGGGCTCCTGCGCCGGGGCGGGCTCCTCTTCCACAGGTTCCAGCGGCGCGCCGGAATCCAGCACCCGGCCGATGGCCTCGTCGGAGACGGGGGCCTCGCTGCCAATGCGCTGCAGCTCCACGGTGTCGTTGAGGACGTTGAGCTTAATCTCCATGGTCTGGTCCGAGGAGGTCTCCAGCATGGCCTTTTGGATGTCGGTCATGTCCTCCTGCAATCGCTTGCCGCCCTCCACGCCGATGCCGTGCTGCTTGGCGTAGGGGTCTGCGGCAAAGGAGGTGACGGGCATGGGGGCCACCACGCCGAACTCGCCAGCAATCTCCTCCTCGTCCACGCCGGCGGTCTGCACAGCCTCTGCCACGCGGCGGCGGCGCTCCCGCTGCAACCGCTGGAAGTTCTGCTCCACCTCTTGGTCGATGGCCTTTCGGGAGTCGTCAAACAAGGTCTTATAGGCCTCTTCCTCGCTGGTCAGCTCCCCGGCAGAGTCATAGCCCATGCGGTACTCGTCGATGGGCTTGAGCTGGATGCCGTAGTACAGGTCATCCTCGTTCTCGTCGTAATCGGGCACCCGCTTTTTCCGGCCGAACAGGCCCCGCTTTTTTTTCTTCTCTTTTTTCTCTTTTTTGCCCCGCTTGCCCTCCGCGTGGGCGGGCGGGTGCTCCTCCTGGGGAGGGACCTCCACCGTGCCGGTGGCAAAGTCGTTCAGGTCGGCGGTCTCCTCAGGCTGAGGGGGCGCGGGCTCCTGCCGGGGCGCGGCCGCTTGCCGGACGGGGGGCTGGCGGCCGCCCTGTTGCGCCAGGGGGTGGGGCTTGGGCTTCTGCTGGGGGGCAGCGGGGCGCGCCGCGCTCTGGGCGGCCTCCTGCTCCCGCTGGGCCCGCTGTTCCGCCAAAATATCCTCCAGGGTAAAATCCTTGTTATCCTGTGCCATACGCATCCTCCTTTTACGGATTGAACGCTTTTGTGCCGCTGCGCTGGCGGGCCACCTCATAGCAGAGGATGCCGGCCGCCACCGAAGCGTTCAGCGAGTTGATGTTTCCCTTTAAGGGCAGGGACACGACGAAATCCGCCTTTTCCTTTACAAGGCGTCCCACGCCCCTGCCCTCCGAGCCAATCACCAGGGCCGTGGGCCCGGTGAAATCGGTCTGGCACCAGGGAGAGCCGTCCATGTCGGCGGCGTAGATCCAAAGGCCCCGGGCCTTCAGCTCCTCCAGCAGAGAGGGCAGGTTTCCCACCCGGGCCACGGGCAGGTATTCCACCGCCCCGGCAGAGGCCTTCCCCACGGCGTAGGTGAGGCCCACGCTGCGCCGCTTGGGGATGATGACCCCGTGTGCCCCGGCGCACTCTGCCGTGCGGAGGATGGCCCCCAGGTTGTGGGGGTCCTCCAGCTCGTCGCAGACGACGAAAAAGGGGGGCTCGTCTTTCTCTTGTGCCCGGTGGAACAGGTCCTCCACCGTGGCGTATTCCTTCACCGCGGCAACGGCCACCACCCCCTGGTGGTTGGCCCCGCCGCAAAGATAGTCCAGCTTTTTGGGGTCCGCCTCTTTGATGGCGGCGCCCGCCTCCTTGGCCTTTTTCACCAAGGCCTGCAGCGCGCCGCCGCGCTCTCCCCGCTGGACGTACAGGCTGTCGATGGCCCGTCCGGCCCGCAGGGCTTCGGCAATGGCGTTGCGCCCGGCAATGAGATCCGCGCCGCGGGGCCCCTGCTCGCGGGGGGCGCTGCGCTTTTCCCGGTTTTTCTCCATAACGGAGCACCTCATTTTCTAATGGCTTACTCGGTCTGCGCCGCCCCGAAGAGACCCGGGGCGGCCCGTGGGGCCGCGGGCTTTTCCGCAACCGGCATGGTTTTACCAATTATACCACAGCTCCCCGGAAATCTCAAATAAAAATGCAGCCCCCATGCGGCTTTCTTCCCGTTTTTTCCCCGGGCCGCGGCAGGAATATCCGCTTTTCGGCATTTTTATCCATGAAATGTAAAAAAATTCTTTTTGCCTGGGTTTCTCCGCCCAGGTTTTCCACAGGCTTGCGGAAGGGGAACTTGTTTTTTCACGGAGACTGTGGAAAACTGTGTGGAAACTGTGAAAAACCCCTTGTCCCAAGCCATTTATGACTTTCCACCGTTTTTTCCGGCGCTCTCGCTTATGTAAACAAAGGGCGGCTTCGTTCTAATTTGGAATAAAAAACGGTTTTTTTCTGATTCCGAAACAACCCCAAGATAAAGAGAGAAGAAGGAGAAGCCTTCCCCTATCTTGTGTCAATAGGAAAGGGGCAAATTTCTTTCCCACAGTTTGTCCACAGGGATTTAACATGCATTTCACCGGGAGGGGCCCCGGGTGAAAAGGGGCCCTGGAAAAAAGAAAAGGCTATGCTTTTCCCCGGTTTTGTGGTATACTAGCGGCAAAACGGTGGGTTTTCCAGCCTGTTTTCACAAATCTCCCGAAAAAGAAGGCAGATTTTCCCGAAAATCCCCGAATGAATATTTATGCAAGAATGTTGTCGAAACATGAGTTAAGGAGGACTTCGCCATGAGAGAAGATATTTGTTCCATCCCCGTAAACGACGTGTTTCTCCCCAAGGAGGGCTGCCCCTTCTGCCGCATGCGAGACATGCTGGAGGACCGCATGGCCACCTACATCACCGGCGCCGCCATGATGGAGCCGGACGTGCGGGTGGAGACCAACCGCCTGGGCTTTTGCACCGAGCACTTCAACCAGATCTTGGCCCGGGGCAGCCGGCTCTCTGTGGCGTTGATTTTGGAGAGCCTGCTGCAAACCGTGCACGACGAGGTGTTCCCCGCGGGGAAGGCCCAGCCCAAAAAGGCGGCTGCGGCGGTCCACAGCCGGGAGGAGCACTGCTTCGTCTGTGAGAACATCGAAAAGAACACGGCCCACCTGCTGGACAGCACCCTGAAGCTGTGGCAGACCGACGGGGAGTTCCGCCAGCTGTACAGCCAGCAGCCCTACATCTGCCTGCGCCATTACGGCCAGGTGCTGCAGGCGGCCGCCAAAATGCCCAAGAAGAATTTCGTCCTCTTCGAGGAGGTGACCACCGGGCTGGCCAAACGCTATTTGGAGGAGCTGAACGCCGACGTGACCCACTTCTGCCGCATGTTCGACTACCGCAACGCCGGAGGGGACTGGGGCAACTCCAAGGACTCCATCGAGCGGGCCATCCGCTACCTCACCTCTCGGGAGCCGGAAAACCGCCAGAAGGCCGACGAGAAGAACCGGGCCTTTTAAGGGGGCGGCGGCCGGATGAAAGAAGAAAAAGAGGGCGCCTGTCCCGGGGGGATACGCGCCCCTTACCCCTTTGACGCGGCGGAGACCCTGGACTGCGGCCAGGCCTTCCGCTGGGCGGAGCTGCCCGCAGAGGCGGGGGCCAGCCTGTGGGAGGGCGTGGCCTTTGGAAAATACCTGCGGGTGGAGCAGCGGGGGCAGCAGGTGTGGCTGCACTGCTCCCCGGAGGACTATGAACATACCTGGCGGGCCTACTTCGATTTGGGCGAGGATTACGCCCCCAAGCGGGAGGTCCTGGCCGCCATGAGCCCCGCTTTGGCCGAGGCCGCCGCCTTTGCCCCGGGCATCCGCATCCTGCGCCAGGAGCCCTGGGAGGCCTTGTGCTCCTTCATCATCTCCCAGAACAACCACATCCCCCGCATCAAGGGGATTATAGAGCGGCTGTGCCAGCGGCTGGGGGCGGAGCTCCCCGGCACGGGCTGGCACGCCTTTCCCACAGCGGAGCGCCTGGCCGCCTGCTCCTTGGAGGATTTGGCGCCCCTGCGGGCGGGGTTCCGGGCCAAGTACCTGCTGGACGCCGCCCGGAAGGTGGCCTCCGGTCAGGTGGACCTGGCCCGGGTGGCCGCCGCCCCCGTGGAGGAGGGCCGCCGGGAGCTGCAAACCATCTTCGGCGTGGGGCCCAAGGTGGCGGAGTGCGCTTTGCTGTACGGCTTCCACAAGACGGAGTGCTTCCCCATGGACGTGTGGATGAAGCGGGCCATGGCCACCCTGCTGCCGGGGCGCAGGCCGGAGGAATTTGGGGAGAACGCGGGCCTGGCCCAGCAGTACCTGTTCCACTACAGCCGCTTGCACCCGGAGCTGTTTGCGGAAAAGGCGGCGCACCCGCCAGCCAACAGGAGGTGAAAGGATGCTGGGCTTTTATATACACGTGCCCTTCTGCCACGGCAAATGCCCTTACTGCGATTTCTACTCCCGCCCTGACTCTGCCGGGGGGATGGACGCCTACGTCTCCGCGGTGATAGCCGCCCTCGCCCCCTGGCGGGAGAGGCTGGCGGGCCGGGAGCTGGCCACCGTCTACTTTGGGGGCGGCACCCCCAGCCTGCTGGGGGCCCGGAGGCTGGGGGCCATTCTGGACGCGGTGAGGGAGGGCTTCTCCTTAGCCCCCGGGGCGGAAATCACCTTGGAGGCCAACCCCACCCATGTGGACCGGGCCTTTTTTGAGGGGGTGCGCCAGGCGGGTTTCAACCGGCTTTCCATGGGCTTGCAGTCCGCCAATGGGGAAGAGCTGCGCTTTCTGGGCCGGGCCCACTCTCCACAGCAGGCTGCCCAGGCTGTGGAAAACGCCCGGGCCGGGGGTTTTGAAAACATCTCCCTGGACCTGATGCTGGGCCTGCCCGGGGGCAGCCGGGAGAAGCTGGGGCGCTCCATCGCCTTTGCCGCTTCCCTGGGGGTGGAGCACATTTCCTCTTACATTTTAAAAGTGGAGCCGGGCACGCCCTTCGCCGCCCGGGGGGTGCAGGTGCCCGACGAGGACGACACCGCGGAGCAGTACCTTTTCGCCGTGGAGGAGCTGGCCCGGCGGGGCTATGGGCAGTATGAGATCAGCAACTTTGCCCGCCCCGGCAAGGAGAGCCGCCACAACCTGCTGTACTGGCGGGGGGAGGAGTACCTGGGCTTCGGGCCGGGGGCCCACTCCTTTTTTGAGGGGCGGCGGTTTTACTATCCCCGGGACTTGGAGGGCTTCCTCCAGGGAAATTCCCCCGCAGAGGACGGCACGGGCGGGGACTTTGGAGAGTTCGCCATGCTGAACCTGCGCCTGACCCGTGGCCTGCGCCGGGGAGACTGCCTCTCTCGCTTTGGGGCAGAGGGCGGGGCCCTGTTTGACGAGGCCCTGGAAAACGCCCGGCACTGCCCGCCCCAGCTGCTGCGGGCGGACGGGGAAGCCATTTCCTTCACCCCAGAGGGGTTCTTGGTCTCCAACGCCCTGTTGGTGAAGCTGCTGGGGGAGGAATTGTAGCGGGGGTTGCACCCCAGGCAAGCCGCCTTCTTGCGTTCCGCAAGGGCGGGGCCCTCCGCGCAAGTTGGGTGGAGACAAGTAAAGTTTTCGCTCAAGCCTTTTTCAAAAGGCTTGCGAGGTGTGGAGCAGAGCTCCACGACCTTGACCTTGCGGCGCAGCCGTAAAAAAACCAGGGACATTGTCATACCAGGCGCAGCCTGTAAACAATGGCCCGGACGGATAACAGGGATGAAAAAAGGACATCCAAGTTTTGGCTTGGATGTCCTTTTGTTATTTGCGTAAAAAGGCCGGAGCGCAAGCCTATCGCCCTTGCGGGCGCGTGCGGCTTTCGCTCCTGGGTTTTTCGTAGGGCTGCGCCGGTTTAAGGCCGTAAGGCTCCGCCGTACCAACCGCAGCTTTTGAAAAAGCTGGCAAAACTTTTAATTGTCTCCACCCAACTTACGCGGAGAAATCCGCCCTTGCCGAAGGCAAGAAGGCGGCTTGTCCAGTCCGGTCACGGACTATTCATCCAGCTTCAGCACGGACATGAAGGCCTCCTGGGGCACCTCCACGGTGCCCAGCTGGCGCATGCGCTTTTTGCCCTCCTTCTGCTTCTCCAGCAGCTTCTTCTTGCGGGTGATGTCGCCGCCGTAGCACTTGGCCAGCACGTCTTTGCGCAGGGCCTTCACCGTCTCCCGGGCGATGATCTTGCCCCCCACGCAGGCCTGGATGGGCACCTCGAACAGCTGGCGGGGGATCTTCTCCTTCAGCTTTTCCGCCATCTTCCGGGCCCGGGGATAGGCCTTGTCCGCGTGGATGATGAAGGAGAGAGCGTCCACAATCTCCCCGTTGAGCATGATGTCCAGCTTCACCAGCTTGCTGGGCTGGTAGCCCAGCAGCTCGTAGTCGAAGGACGCGTAGCCCCGGGTGCGGGATTTCAAGGCGTCGAAAAAGTCGTAGACAATCTCGTTTAAGGGCAGCTCGTAGTGGATGTCCACCCGGTCGGTGTCCAGGTACTTCATGTCCTTGAACACGCCCCGGCGCTCCTGGCACAGCTCCATGATGTTGCCCACATACTCCGAGGGGGAGTAGATGTGGGCGTTGCAGATGGGCTCCTGGGCGCTGGCGATCAAGGTGGGGTCCGGGTAGTTGGTGGGGTTGTCAATGGTGATTTCGCTGCCGTCGGTGAGCTTGAGCCTGTACACCACGCTGGGGGCGGTGGTGATCAAATCCAAATCGTACTCCCGCTCCAGCCGCTCCTGGATGATCTCCATGTGCAGCAGCCCCAGAAAGCCGCACCGGAAGCCAAAACCCAGGGCCACAGAGGTCTCCGGCTCGAAGGTGAGGGAGGCGTCGTTTAATTGCAGCTTTTCCAAAGCGTCCCGCAAATCGGTGTAGTGGGCGCCGTCGGCGGGGTAGATGCCGCAGAACACCATGGGCTGCACCGCCCGGTAGCCCTCCAAAGGTTCGGCGGCGGGGCGGTCCTTTAAGGTGACGGTGTCGCCCACACGGGCCTGGCGCACATCCTTGATGGAGGCGGCGATGTAGCCCACCTCCCCGGCGTAGAGGGCGGCGGCGGGCTCCAGGTTGGTGGCCCGCAGAAAGCCGCACTCCACCACGGTGAACTCCCCGCCGGTGGCCATCATGCGGATGGTGTCCCCGGGCTTGACCTGGCCGTCCTTAATGCGCACATACACGATGACCCCCCGGTAGGCGTCGTAGTAAGAGTCGAAGATCAGGGCCCGCAGGGGGTCGTTCTCGTTGCCGGTGGGGGCGGGAATGTCGGTGACGATGCGCTCCATCACCTCCTCCACGTTTTCGCCGGTCTTGGCGGAGATGCGGGGGGCGTCCATGGCCGGGATGCCGATGACGTCCTCAATCTCGTGGCAGACCCGGTCGGGGTCGGCGCTGGGCAGGTCGATCTTGTTTACCACCGGCAGGATCTCCAGGCCCGCGTCCACGGCCAGGTAGGTGTTGGCCAGGGTCTGGGCCTCAATGCCCTGGGAGGCGTCCACCACCAGCACGGCCCCCTCGCAGGCGGCCAGAGAGCGGGATACCTCGTAGTTAAAGTCCACATGGCCGGGGGTGTCGATGAGGTTGAAGATATAGTCCTCCCCGTCCTTGGCGGTGTAGACCAGGGTGACGGCGTGGGCCTTGATGGTGATGCCCCGCTCCCGCTCCAGGTCCATGTTGTCCAGCAGCTGGTTTTCCATCTCCCGCAGGGGCACGGATTTGGTCAGCTCCAGGATGCGGTCGGCCAGGGTGGATTTTCCGTGGTCGATGTGGGCCACAATGCTGAAATTGCGAATCTTGCTTCTGTCCATGCAAACACTCCTAGATAAAGCGTAAATCGTCTTGAGGATGTAATACCTTATTATAGCAGAAAACGCGGGAAAAGGAAAGCGGCCAAGTTGCCAAGCCCCCACTTGAATAAAATAAATGGCTAAGTTGCCAAAAAAGCTAGGTTTTATGCGGGTTTGAGCAACTACGCCAAGGTGGCTAAGTTCCCCCTTGTTTGGGGGAAAGATGGCAACTACGCCAAGCTGGCTAAGTTGCCTGAAGCCGCATGTTTCCTGGGTTTTCGGGCAACTACGCCATTTTAATTTCTCCGGCCCTGGGGCAACGGCTTTTGTGCTGTCCCAAGAGGGGGACATACGTCCCCCCTTTTTTTGTGTATGGGAAGGCAGGACCTACGGTCCTTGCAACCCCCTTAGGGCCGT
>UQRL01000017.1 GCA_900543555.1 uncultured Oscillospiraceae bacterium
CTACTCCCTTAGCAGGGGAGCCCCTTCACCACTTGGGTACTTCTCCATGGTGAAATATGAAAAACGCTATCAACCGCTTGTAGCAGAACTGGCAGGTGGCGGAGAGGAAGAGATTCGAACTCTTGGTCCCTTGCGGGATCACTAGTTTTCAAGACTAGCTCCTTAAACCACTCGGACACCTCTCCATCTCTGAGGCGAGATTTATGATATCATATTCCCATGGAAAAGTCAACGGTTTTTTTCCAGAAGTATCCGGTCTCCCAATTCAGGGGTTTCTGTACCGTGCAGCAGCTCGCACAGCGCAATGGCCGGCAGGGAAAGGCCCAGCCAAAGAAGGGAGTAGGGAAGGCACACCTGGCCCAGCAGGTTCAGGGGCACCTCCGAGTAGTCCCAGATGCGCAGGCCCAGCACCCGGTTAAGCAGAATTCCCAAAGCAAATTCAACCCCTGTAATCACCCCCGCCCCCGCGGTGCACCGGCTGAGCATGTCCCTGTCCTTCAAACGGCTGCAGCAAACCCGGTCGATCAGGCACAGGCACAGCCCTCCTGCCAGCGCCATGGAAGAGTGCGTCCTGCCCCGCCAGGCCATTTCCAGTGCAGGATACAGGCAGCTGCCCGTCAGGAATAAAAGCGCTTCCGTATACATAAACTGTGCCCCCTTGGAAAAGTATTGCGCGTTTGCTAGTATTGCCTCGCTTGGGGCGGTTTATTTCCACTTTCCGTGGGAAATCTCGGAAACGCCTTGTATTTTCCGGCCCTTTTCCCTTATAATAGTCACAATGGCAGGCACGCCCTTTAAAGGGTGCCAGCTGAAAATCGGGAAGGAGTGTTCGCTTATGAGGATCCTTGTCACCGGCGGCGCCGGATATATCGGCAGCCACACCTGTATTGTCCTGCTTCAGCAAGGCCATGAGGTGGTCATTGTGGATAACCTCTGCAACAGCAAGCCCGTGGCTGTGCAGCGCATCCAGGAGCTTTCCGGAAGGAAAGCCGCCTTTTATCAATATGACCTTCGGGATGAAGAACATCTGCGCCAAGTCTTTCAGAAAGAGAAGATCGACGCGGTCATCCATTTCGCCGGCCTGAAAGCCGTGGGGGAGTCCGTCTCCATCCCTCTCAAATATTACGACAACAACCTGACGTCCACCCTGGTGCTTCTTAAGGTGATGAAGGAGTTCGGCGTGGGCAACTTTGTGTTCAGCTCTTCCGCCACCGTGTACGGCAATCCCGCCTCTGTGCCCATCCGGGAGGATTTCCCCCTCTCCACCACCAACCCTTATGGCGCCACTAAACTGATGATTGAGCGCATCCTCACCGACTGCGCCCACGCGGATCCGGAGTTCCACCCGGTGCTCCTGCGGTACTTCAACCCGGTGGGCGCCCACGAGAGCGGCAAGATCGGGGAGGACCCCAACGGCATCCCCAACAATTTGGTGCCCTATATCACCCAGACCGTGGTGGGCAAGCGGGAGAAAGTCCACGTCTTTGGCGGCGACTATCCCACCCCCGATGGCACTGGCGTGCGGGATTATATCCATGTGGTGGACCTGGCCCAGGGCCACGCCGCCGTGTTGCCCCTGTTTGAGACGGGCTTCACCGGGACCAAGATCTACAATTTGGGCACCGGAAAGGGCTACTCCGTGCTGGAGATGATCCAGGCCTTTTCCAAGGCGGCGGGCAAAGATATTCCCTACGTCATCGACCCCCGCCGGCCCGGGGATATCCCGGCCTGCTATGCCGACTGCACCAGGGCCTATGAGGAGCTGGGCTGGAAGGCGGAAAAGACCTTAGATGACATGTGCGCGGACTCTCTGCGCTGGCAAAGGATGAATCCCAATGGCTTTGAAGATTGAACGCAAACTGATATTGGCCTCCGCCTCCCCCAGCCGGAAGATGCTGTTGGAGCAGGCGGGCCTGGATTTCGAGGTGGTGGTTTCCGGCGTGGACGAGACCGTTCCCCCGGACTACACCCCCGCCCAGACCGTGGAGGCCCTGGCCCGGCGCAAGGGGCAGGCCGTACAGGCCCTCCGCCCGGAGGCGCCCATCATCGCCGCGGACTCTGTGGTGAGCATCGACGGCCTGATCTTGGGCAAGCCCAAGGATGACGAGGCCGCCAAGGCCACTTTGCGCCGCCTCTCCGGCCGCACCCACGAGCTCATCACCGGGGTGTGCTTGCTGATTAACGGCCGGATGGACCTGTTCCACCAGGTCACCCAGGTGACCTTTTACCCTCTGACAGAGGAGGAGATCGCCGAGTATGTGGCCCTGGGGGAGTCCCGGGGCCGGGCCGGTGCCTACGGCATCGAGGGGATCGGCGTGGTGCTGGTCCAGTCCATCCAGGGGGATTACCCCAACATCGTGGGCCTGCCCGTGGCGGAGACCATCCGCCGCCTACATAAGCTCTTAGGGGACTGATATCCCCGTCCCGCACCTGAACATGCCTCCCCGCGTAGGATGGAAGGTGGAGGTGAGTCCATGAGCGGGACGATACATAGGCTGCGGCTGAGCCGCCGGGGAGGAAGACGGAGGGGAAGGGGAAAAGCGCTGCTGGCCTTTGCGGCTGCCCTGCTGGCAGGGGGGCTGTCCTTTTCCGAGTGGGGCCTGGGTTCCATCTCGGAGGAGCTGACCCAGGAGGCCGCCCGGGGCTACGTGCTCTCCTGCGTAAACCAGGCGGTGGCCCAGGCGTTGGAGGAAGAGCAGGGCTTCGTCATCGTAGAGCGTGACGAAGCCGGGGCGCCCCTGGCCGTCCACACGGACGCCGCGGCATTGAACGCTCTGCGGGTGCAGGTGCTGGAGCGCTTGGAGGAGCCCCTTAACGGCAGCGTGACAGTGGAGGTTCCCGCGGGCAGCCTGACGGGCATTGCCCTGCTCAACGGCCGGGGCTTTCCCGTGCCCCTGTCCATGAACCTGGAGGCCGCGGCGGACCTGTCCTTTCACACGGAGTTTGTCTCCGCCGGCATCAACCAGAGCTGTCACCGGGTCACCATGACGGTGACAGTGCAGGCCTATTCCCAGTCCCAGCGCTTTCAAACCCAGACCCAGGTGGAGACCTCCACCGTGCTGGCAGAGACGGTGCTGGTGGGACAGGTGCCGGAAATGGCCCTTTTGGAAAATCAATAGAAGGAACGAAGCTATGGAAAAACAAGAAGCACAGCGCCGGCTGGCGGAGCTGCGGGAGCAGGTCCGCTACCACAGCCGGAAATATTATACGGAGGACGACCCGGAGATCAGCGACTTTGAGTATGACCAGCTCTACCGCCAGCTGGAGACCTTGGAGGGGGAGTATCCCGAACTGGTCACGGCGGATTCCCCCACGCAGAAAATTGGCGGGGCGGTGTACAACACCTTTGCCGAGGTGGTCCACCAGGTGCCCCTGGAGAGCCTCCACGATTCCTTCTCCCAGGAGGAACTGCGGGATTTTGACCGCCGGGTGCGGGAGGCCGTGGGGGACGTGGAGTATGTGGCGGAGCCCAAGTTCGACGGGCTCTCCGTGGCCCTGGAGTACCGGGACGGCTTGTTTGTCCGGGGTTCCACCCGAGGGGACGGCATCACCGGCGAGGATGTGACGGAGAACATCCGCACCATCCGCTCCGTGCCCAAGGTCCTGCGGGAGCCCGTCCCATTTTTGGAGGTCCGGGGCGAGGTGTACATGTCCGACCAGAGCTTCCAGCGCCTCTGTGCCCGGCAGGAGCTGCTGGAGGAGAAGCCTTTTAAAAACCCCCGCAACGCCGCGGCGGGCTCCCTGCGCCAGAAGGACCCGAAGATCACCGCCCAGCGGGAATTGAGCATCTTTGTCTTCAACGTCCAGCAGGTGGAGGGCCATGCCCTCTCCCGCCACGACGAGTCCCTGAAGTGGCTTGGGAAGCTGGGCTTTCCCGTGCCGCCCCTGTACCGCACCTCCGGGGATATGGAGGAGATCCTCTCCTTCATCCAGGAGATCGGGGACAAGCGGGGTGAGTTCAACTTCCCCATCGACGGGGCTGTTGTCAAGGTCAATGACTTCGCGCAGCGGGAAGAGCTGGGCAGCACCGCCAAGTTCCCCCGGTGGGCCGAGGCTTTCAAGTACCCCCCGGAGGAGAAGGAGACCACCCTGCTGGATATCGAGGTGAACGTGGGCCGCACCGGCGTGCTTACCCCCACCGGCCGTTTTGAGCCTGTGACCCTGGCAGGCACCACCGTCAGCCGGGCCACCCTCCACAACCAGGATTTTATCGCGGAGAAGGACATCCGCGTGGGGTCCCGGGTGGTGCTGCGCAAGGCCGGGGAGATCATCCCCGAGGTGGTGGCGGTGCTCTCCCACCCCGAGGGCTCCCAGCCCTATCACTTGCCGGAGACCTGCCCTTCCTGTGGGGAGCGGGTCACCCGGGTGGAAGGGGAGGCGGCCACCCGCTGCACCAATCCCCAGTGCCCGGCCCAGCTGCTGCGCAACCTCATCCACTTTGCCAGCCGGGACGCCATGGATATCGACGGCCTGGGCCCCGCCATTTTGGAGCAGCTGCTCCAGGCGGGGATGGTGGCCTCTCCGGCGGACCTGTACACCCTGCAGGTGGCCCAGCTGGAAAAGCTGGACCGCTTCGGCAAGAAGAGCGCTGAGAACCTGGTGGCCGCGGTGGAGCGCTCCAAGCAGAACGACCTGTACCGGCTGGTGTATGCCCTGGGTATCCCCCACATCGGGGCCAAGGCGGCCCAGGTGCTCTGCGGGGCCTTCCCCACCATGGAGGCCATCCAGAACGCCCCGGAGGAAGAGCTCTCCCAGATCGAGGGCTTTGGGGGCATCATGTCTCAAGAGGTGGCGGCCTTCTTCCAGAAGGAGTCCGCCCGGGCCCTGGTCTCCCGCCTCAAGGAGCTGGGGGTGAATATGGCCGCCCAGCAGCAGGAGGCCAAGGGAACCTTGTTGGCGGGCAAGACCTTCGTGCTCACCGGCACCCTGCCCACCATGAGCCGGAAGGAGGCCAGCCGGCTCATTGAGGAAAACGGGGGCAAGGTCACCTCTTCCGTTTCCAAGAAGACAAGCTATGTGCTGGCCGGGGAAGAGGCCGGCAGCAAGCTGGAGAAGGCCCTTCAGCTTGAAATCCCTGTGCTCACGGAGGAGGAGCTCCTCCAGATGATAAAAAGCGAGTAGAGAAAGGCGGAAAGAATATGATCTGCAAATTCGAGGAATTGTATCAGCAGGAGGCTGCCTCCCAGCGGCCCCGCTACCAGGCCCTGCGGGAGGGCTTTGCCAAGCAGTTCGGCAGCGACGCAGGCGGCGAATACTTCAGCGCCCCCGGCCGCACGGAGGTGGGCGGCAACCACACCGACCACAACCACGGCCGGGTGCTGGCCGCCGCGGTGAACCTGGACGCCGCCGCCTATGCCCGCAAGACAGAGAACGGCATCGCTGTGCTGAAGTCTGCGGAATACCCCAAGCTGGATATGGTGGACCTGAACGACCTGTCCGTCCATCCCGAGGAGGAGGGCACCTCCGCCGCTCTGCTGCGGGGCGTGTGCGCCCGCTGCAAGGAGCTGGGCTACAAGATTGGCGGCTTCGAGGCCTTCACCATGACCCGGGTTCTCAAAGGCTCCGGCCTCTCCAGCTCCGCCGCCTTCGAGGTCCTGATCGTCACCATCCTCAGCCACCTGTACAACGATGGGCAGATCGACCCGGTCACTGCGGCCAAGATCGCCCAGTACGCGGAAAACGTGTACTTTGGCAAGCCCTCCGGCCTGCTGGACCAGATGGCCAGCTCTGTGGGCGGCTTTACCTCCATCGACTTCAAGGACCCGGAGGCCCCCGTCATCGAGAAGGTAGACTTCGACATCAGCGCCCAGGGCTACGCTCTCTGCGTGGTGGACACCGGCGGCAACCACGCCAACCTCACCGGCGAGTACGCCGCCATCCCCGCGGAGATGAAGCAGGTGGCCGCCTATTTCGGCAAGGAGTTCCTGCGGGAGGTGGACGAGAAGGAGTTCTACGAACATATCGGCGATATCCGCAAGCAGACCGGCGACCGGGCCGTGCTGCGTGCCATGCACTTCTTCGACGATGACCGCCTGGCCTGGGAAGAGGCCCAAGCTCTCCGCGCCGGGGATTTTGAGGCTTTCAAGGGGATGGTGCTCTCCTCCGGCCGTTCCTCCTTCCAGCGGCTGCAAAACGTCTTCGCTGTGGTGGACCCCCAGGAGCAGGGCTTGACCCTGGCCCTGGCCCTCACGGAAAAGCTTCTGGAGGGAGAGGGAGCTTGGCGCGTTCACGGCGGCGGCTTCGCGGGGACCATCCAGGCCTATGTGCCCCTGGCGCGCCTGGAGGAGTACCGTGCCGCCATGGAGAAAGTCTTTGGCGAGGGAGTCTGCTATACCTTGTCCATCCGCCAGTCGGGCGGCACCAAGGTGGAGTTTTGATAAAACTGCTTTGAGACGAAAGAGCCTCCGGTTTGCCGGGGGCTTTTTTGGCGCCTGAAAATCCCTTTGCGGGACGTGCGGATTGCCAGGGTCAGCGGCAATGCCGCTGCCCGCCGGTAAATCCGGCCCTGGCGGCGGCTTGTTCTTTTCCCGCGGCCAAAGATAGGAAGGGCTTTTCCCTTGCGGTTTTTCCCGAATTGTGCTATACTACCTACAGGTTGTGCCCGGAAGACAGGGGGAACACAGCCTGTATTTATGGATGAGGAGTGTGGCCCTTGGAAAACCAGCTTGCCCAGGAAGAACTTTCCCGGCAGAAACTCTATATGGCCGATGTGGCTGAGATGATGAAAGTCCGGGCACGGGGGCCGGTGCCCCTGGCCTATGTGCGCACCTACGGCTGCCAGCAGAATGTGGCCGACGGGGAGAAAATCAAGGGCCAGCTCAGCGAGATGGGCTTTGAATTCGCCGGTTCCCCTGAGGAGGCGGATTTTATCCTCTTCAACACCTGCGCTGTGCGGGAACACGCCCAAGACCGGGTCTTTGGCAACGTGGGGGCCCTGAAGAACATCAAGCGCCGCCATCCCGCCACCATCATCGCCGTGTGCGGCTGCATGACGGAGCAGGAGCACGTGGCCGAGCGCTTTAAGAAGAGTTATCCCTTTGTGAATATTGTCTTTGGTACCCATGTCATCCACCGGCTGCCGGAGATGCTCTACACCACCCTCACCGATTCCAAGCGGGTGTTCCTGCGGGGCCACGAGGGGGAAGAGGTCCTGGAGGGCATCCCCACCCGCCGGGACGGCACCTCCCGGGCTTGGGTGACGGTGATGCTGGGCTGCGATAACTTCTGCTCTTACTGTATCGTCCCCTATGTGCGGGGCCGGGAGAAGAGCCGCCGCCCGGAGGAGATCGTCAGCGAGTGCCGGGAGCTCATCCAGGCCGGCTACAAGGAGATCACCCTTTTGGGCCAGAACGTCAACTCCTACGGCAAGGGATTGGAGGAGTCGGTGAACTTCGCGGAGCTTCTCCGCCGCATCGATGCCATCCCTGGGGATTACCGCATCCGGTTTATGACCTCCCACCCCAAGGATGCCAGTAAAGAACTTTTCGACGTGATGGCCCACAGCCAGCACATTCCCCATTACATCCACCTGCCCTTCCAGTCCGGCAACGACCGGGTCTTGCGGGAGATGAACCGCCGCTACACCCGGGAACAGTATCTGGAGCTCATCCGCTACGCCCGCAGCGTCATGCCGGATGTGAGCTTTACCTCCGACGTGATCGTGGGCTTCCCTGGGGAGACCTACGAGGAGTTTCAGGACACTCTCTCCCTGATCCGGGAGGTGGAGTTCACTTCCCTGTTCACCTTCATCTACTCCCCCCGGGAGGGGACGAAAGCGGCCAAAATGCCGGACCCCGTCTCCCACCAGGAGAAGACCCAGTGGTTCGCGGAGCTTTTAAAAGTTCAGGAGGAGGTTGCCGCCCGGCGCAGCGCCGCCATGGTGGGGCAAACCTACCGGGTGCTGGTGGAGGAGCGAAACGAAAAGTCCGGCCTGCTTTCGGGCCGCACGGCCTCCAGCGTGGTCATTGACTTCCCCGGCGGGGAGGAGCTTATTGGCCAGTACGCTCAGGTGAAAGTCACCGCCGCCCGCAGCTGGATGCTTTCGGGGGAGCTGGCGGAGTGAGCCGGAGGGATATTTATGAAAAAGCTGGAGCGCTTTTTTGCGATTTTGGAGGGAACAGCCATCGGCCTGTTCCTTGGCAAGCTCCTCTATCTTTTGTGGCACACTCGGGCGTATCCGGAGTTTTACGCCATGCAGTCGGCTCCCTGGTATGCGGCACTTCTGGTTCCAGGGGCGGGAATGGTGCTGGCGCTTCTGATAGCCGGAATTGGAAAGGCGGTTTTGCGCCGCCGGGCCAAGAGAACCAATCAAAAGAAGCAGTGATGCTTTTTGCAATATTTTAAGAAAGTTCAAATTCAATTCATAAGGAGAAATTACAATGGATATCATCGAAATGACAAGAGAACTGGGCCGGGCCCTGCAGAACGACGAGCGCTACATCGCCATGATGGCGGCCCGCCAAGCCAGCGACGAGGACGAGGCTTTGCAGGAGGCTATTGGCGAGTTCAACTTAAAGCGCATGGCCATTTCCAACGAGGCCCAGAAGGAGGAGCGCAACGAGGAGACCCTCCGCCGCCTGAATGACGAGTTCCGGGCTGTGTATCAGAAGATCATGGAGAACGAGCACATGCTCCGCTATAACGACGCCAAAAACGAGTTTGATGCCCTGCTGCAGCAGATGACCGGCATCCTCAGCTTGTGCGCCGAGGGCGAGGACCCCGCCACCTGCGACGCGTCCTCCTGCGGCGGCAACTGCTCCAGCTGCGCCGGCTGCCACTGAGAGAAACACGGGGACGGCCCTCGCCCCTGGAAATGGAAAGGGTTGGTTAAAGCACAATGGCGGATTTTTCCCCGATGATGAAGCAATACTTCGAGATGAAAGAAAAGTATCCTAACACGATACTTTTCTTTCGCCTTGGCGATTTTTACGAGATGTTCTTCAACGACGCCAAGACCGTCTCCCGAGAGCTGGAGCTCACCTTGACAGGCCGGGAGTGCGGCCAGCAGGAGCGGGCCCCCATGTGCGGGGTGCCCTTCCACAGCGCTGAAGGCTACATCGCCAAGCTGGTGGCGAGAGGCTATAAAGTGGCCATCTGTGAGCAGCTGGAGGACCCCAAGCTGGCCAAGGGCTTGGTAAAACGGGACGTGATCCGGGTCATCACTCCTGGCACCGTGGTGGAGAACTCCATGTTGGACGAGAGCCGCAACAATTTCCTCTGCTCTCTCTGCTATGAGGAGGGAGGGCTTGGCCTGTGCTTTGGCGATATCTCTACCGGCGACCTGACCGCCGACCAGGTGCTTGCCCCGGACCGGGAGACCCTGCTGCATATTTTGGAGGACCGCCTGGCCCGCTACAGCCCCAGCGAGATTGTCCTCAATCCCCAGGCCCTGGATTTGACCGGCCTGGCGGACTTTATCCGGGACAAGCTCCACGCCGCGGTGGAGTGCCAGGATGGGGAGCTGTACGGGGATTTGGAACGGGCCCAGCAGGCGGTCTCCCGCCAGTTTGGCGGGCGGAGCCTGGCCCAGCTGGAGCTCTCCGACAAGCCCCTGGCGGTGAAGGCTTTGTCCGCCCTGTTTGATTATTTGGGCCGCACCCAGATCACGGGCTTGGAGCGCATGAACGAGGTGGAGATCGGCGCGGACGCCGGGGTGATGGGCCTGGATATCAACGCCCGCCGGAACCTGGAACTGACAGAAACTCTTCGCAACAAGGAAAAAAAGGGCTCCCTCCTCTGGGTGCTGGACCGCACTAAAACAGCCATGGGCAAGCGGCTCATCAAGACCTGGCTGGAGCAGCCCCTTCTCAGCCCCGCCCGCATTACCCGGCGGCTGAATGCCGTGGAGGAGCTGTTTGATAACCCTCAGCTCTTGGACGAGCTCACGGAGCAGCTCACCGGCGTCTACGATTTGGAGCGCATTATGACCCGCATTGTCTACGGCTCCGCCAACGGCCGGGAGCTCCGGTCTTTGGCGGCGGCTTTGGGACGCCTGCCCGGCTTGAAAGCTATGCTGGCCCCCTGCCAGGCCACACTGCTCCAGCAGCTGCGCCAGGAGATGGACGGCTTGGAGGATGTGGCCCAGCTCATCGACTCCGCCATTGTGGATGACCCGCCTTTCACCATCCGGGAAGGCGGTATCATTCGGGAGGGCTATAACCAGGAGCTGGACGAGGTCAAGCGGGACATGAATGGCGGCCGGGAGCTGATTGCCGCAGTAGAGGCCCGGGAGCGGGAACGCACCGGTATCCCCAAGTTGAAAACCGGCTATAACCGGGTGTTCGGCTACTACATCGAGGTGTCCAACAGCTATAAGAGCCAGGTGCCCGAAGACTACATCCGCAAGCAGACCCTCACCGGCGGCGAGCGTTACATTACCCAAGAGCTGAAAGACCTGGAGAACCGGATTCTGGGCGCCCACGACAAGTCCATCGCCATGGAATCCAAGCTCTTTGAGGAAGTCCGCCAGCATGTGGCCCAGCAGCTTTCCCGGGTGCAGGCCTCTGCCAAGGCGGTGGCCGTGCTGGACGTGCTGTGCTCTTTTGCGGTTGTCTCCGTGAAGAACGACTACACCCGGCCGGTCATCAACATGAGCGGCAAGCTGTACTTAAAGGACAGCCGCCACCCCGTGGTGGAGGCCCTCCTTCACGATGCGCCCTTTGTTCCCAACGATGTGGACATGGATATGAACGATGACCGGGTGGCCATCATTACAGGCCCCAACATGGCCGGCAAGTCCACCTTTATGCGCCAGACAGCCATCATCACCATCATGGCCCAGGCCGGGTGTTTTGTCCCGGCTGCCGTGGCGGAAATCGGCATTGTAGACGCGATCTTCACCCGGGTGGGCGCTTCCGATGACCTTTCAGCGGGCCAGTCTACGTTTATGATTGAGATGGCAGAGGTGGCGGATATCCTGAAGAACGCCACTAAGAACAGCCTTATTATCTTTGACGAGATCGGCCGCGGCACTTCCACCTTCGACGGCATGAGCATCGCCCGGGCCGTGCTGGAGTATGTCCATGACAAAAAGCTGGTGGGGGCCAAGACCATGTTTGCCACCCATTACCACGAGCTCACCGCTCTGGAGGATCAGCTCCCCGGGGTGAAAAACTTCAATATCGCCGTGAAGAAGCGGGGGGACGACATCACCTTCCTGCGGCGCATTGTCCGGGGCGGGGCCGACGACAGCTTCGGCATCGAGGTAGCCAAGCTGGCCGGCGTGCCGGACAAGGTCATCCGCCGGGCCAAGCAGGTGTTGGCAGAGCTGGAGGAGACTGGGGGAGAGGGCCTTCGCCCCACCCACCACCGGTTCTCTGAGGAGCCCGTGCAGCTGACCATGGACACCGTAGACGGCGAAGTGCTGCAAAAGCTGCGCAATCTGGATGTGAACAGCCTGACGCCCATCCAGTGTATGAACACGCTGTTTGAGCTGTGCAGCATGTTGAAGTGAGATTCCTGCTATGGAGATTCGCAAACTGTGCCCGGAAGAGTGGGGCGCTGCCGCCGCCCTTGTGTGGCAGGTGTTCCAGCGCTTTGAAGCGCCGGAGTACCCGCCTCAGGGGGTGGAGGCCTTCCGCTCCTTTTTAGAGGACAGGCAGGGCCTGCTGTCCCTGGAGGCTTGGGCCGCCTGGGAAGGGGAGGAACTGGCGGGGGTGCTTGCCTCCCGGAGGGAAGGCTCCCATATCTGCCTGTGTTTCGTCCGGGAGGACTTTCACCGGCAGGGAATCGGCAGGTCGCTGTGGGAACGCTTTTTGGCGGAGACCTGTGCCAAACGGATTACCGTTCACTCCTCGCCGTATGCCGTGGGCTTTTACCACCGGCTGGGCTTTCTGGATACGGCGGAAGAACAGCAGCAGAACGGCATCCGTTTCACCCCGATGGAATTCACACGTTAGAGCGTTTTGAAAGGAGGCGGTACTATGCCCAGAATACAAGTGCTGGATAAGCAGGTGGCAGAACTCATCGCTGCGGGCGAGGTGGTAGACCGCCCCTCTTCCGTCATCAAAGAGCTGGTGGAAAACGCCGTGGATGCGGGGGCCACCATCATCACGGTGGAGATCCGGCGGGGCGGCGTCACCTTTATGCGGGTGACGGACAACGGTTGCGGCATCGCACCCGAGGAAGTGCCCACCGCCTTTCTGCGCCACGCCACCAGCAAGGTGGCCCAGCAGGACGACCTGAATTCCATCGCCACCCTGGGTTTCCGGGGAGAGGCGTTGGCTTCCATCTCCGCGGTGGCCCATGTGGAGATGCTCACCCGGGTGCCCGGCGCCGTGGCTGGCGTGCGCTATGTGGGCGGCGGCTCCGAGGACTACACCTTGGAGGAAGCGGGCTGCCCCGAGGGCACCACCATCCTGGTGCGGGATCTGTTCTACAACACCCCCGCCCGGATGAAGTTCTTGAAGAAGGACTCCACCGAGGGCAATTCTGTGGCGGGCATTTTAGATAAGCTGGCCCTGTCCCACCCGGAGATTTCCTTCCGGTTCATCCGGGACGGCAAGGAGCAGCTCCACACCCCGGGGGATGGAAAGCTCTCTTCCACTATTTACGCCGTCTACGGCCGGGAGTTCTCCTCCACCCTCATCCCTGTAAAGTACGAGCTGGGCCACGTGAGAGTGGAGGGCTGCATCAGCGCCCCCACCTCCAGCCGGCCCAACCGCTCCATGCAGAACTTCTTCATCAACGGCCGGTACATCCGCAGCCGCACCGCCATGGCCGCCTTGGAGGAGGCCTATAAGGGCTCCATCATGGTGGGGAAATTTCCTGCCTGTGTGCTGCATCTGCACCTCTCCTTCGGGGCGGTGGACGTGAACGTCCATCCCGCCAAGCTGGAGGTGCGCTTTGTCAATGAGCGCCCCATTTTCGACGCGGTGTACCACGGGGTCAAATCCGCCCTTCACGCCGGGGACAAGCCCAAAGTCATGGAACTGAAGCGGCCCCCGGTGAACCCCTACGCCCCCGTTCTGGAGAAAAAGGAACAGCTCCGCTTGGAGCCCCAGCCCCCGGCCCAGCGGCCTGTCCAGCGTTCCGCCCCAGTCCCTGCCCCCCAGAAGAACCAGCCCCTTCCGGAGAGGGGCGTCTTTCTGCGAGACAGCGGCGGGCAGCCGGAGCGCACACCGGCCTTCTCCGGTTTTTTGGAACAGGTGCTGGACCGTGAGCCCCGCCCTGTGGCACCCCCCAGCCCGCAAGCCCCTCTGGCGGAGAGGCCTCCCCTGGGCCAGGCGGAAGAGGCTGCCGCAGCGCCATCCCCAGCGGACCTTCCCCTTCCCGCGGAGGAACCCGCCCCGCGGGAAATTCCAGCTCCCCCTGTGCGGGAATTCCACTCCCGCATAATCGGGGAGGCCTTCGGCACCTACCTCATTGTGGAGTACAGCAAAGAGGAGCTTATGTTTATTGACAAGCATGCCGCTCACGAGCGCCTGCTCTATGAACGCCTCAAGCGGGAAAACGCCGGAGGAGAGGCCCAAGCCCTGCTGGAGCCTGTCACTGTCACCCTGGACAAGGAGGAGTACACGGCGGTTTTGAACCATCTGGAGGCTTTCTCTCAAGCGGGGTTCGAGGTGGAGGACTTCGGAACCGGCACAGTGCTGGTGCGCTCGGCCCCCCTGCTGTTGGATGGGGGGGACGCAGCCGGGGCTGTGATGGAGATTGCGGGTTATTTGGCCTCTTTAAAGGACCGGATGACCACGGAGCATCAGGACTGGGTGTATCACAACGTGGCCTGCCGCGCCGCTATGAAGGCGGGGGACTCCATCACCCGGGAGGAGATGGTCTCCCTGGCCCAGGAGCTGGAGCGCAATCCCGATGTGCGGTATTGCCCCCATGGCCGTCCGGTGTACATCCTGTTGCGCCGCCGGGATATCGAGCGGCAGTTTGGACGTGTGTGATATGGCAGAGAATCGAATCCCTGTGGCGGCCGTGGTGGGCCCTACCGCTACAGGAAAGACAGAATTGGGCATCGGGCTGTGCCAGCGCCTGGGCGGCGAGGTGGTCTCCTGCGATTCCATGCAGGTCTACCGGGGCCTTCCCATTGGCACGGCCCAGCCCACTCCGGAGGAGCTGGCGGCGGTCCCCCATCACTTGGTGGGATGCCTGGAGGTGGACCAGCCTTTCAGCGTGTCCGACTATGTAGAGGCTGCCGGGAAGGCGATTCAGGGCATCCGCGCCAGAGGCAAATTTCCCGTTTTGGTGGGGGGGACAGGCCTATATGCCCGTTCTCTGCTGCGGGGTTTCTCCTTTGAGGAAAATGGACGGGATGAGGCCCTGCGCCAGAAGCTGTTCCGGCAGGCGGAAGAGCAGGGGGCGGATGCCCTTTACCGGCGCCTACAGGAGCTTGACCCCAAGGCGGCGGAGGAAATCCATCCCCACAATGTGAAGCGGGTGGTTCGGGCTTTGGAGTATATCCAGCTTTGCGGCGAGCCCTTTTCCCAGCAGGCAGAGCGTTCCCGCACAGCGCAGTCTCCGTATCAATACGTCATGCTCTGCCTCACCTATCGGGACCGCGAGGCGCTGTATCGCCGGATTGACCAGCGGGTGGACAGAATGCTGGAACAGGGCCTTTTAGAGGAGGCAAGGTTGTTTTTCAATCGCTGCCAGGGCTCCGAGAGAATCCCCACCGCCGCCCAGGCCATCGGCTACAAGGAACTGTTCCCCTACTTCCGGGGAGAGGCCTCCCTTGCGGAGGCGGTGGAGAGCATCAAGCGGGAGAGCCGCCGGTACGCCAAGCGGCAGATCACCTGGTTTAAGCGGGAGGAACGGGTGGAGTTCCTCTATGTGGACAGTTTTCCCAACCGCCGGGCGCTGCTGGAAGAGAGCTTGGCCCGGTTGGCGAAGTGGGGCGTTGTGAAAGGAGGCACGGCCTTTGAACAGTAAGAAGATACGAACCCTTGGCGCAGTGGTCCTGGCCTTCCTTGTGCTGCTGTATGTGGGCTATCAGGCCTATCAGGCCACCCACCAGAGCATCCGGACCGAAACCGCCATGTATGGAGAGGTCTCTGATGTGCTGCAGGCCCAGGGCTTCATCCTTCGCAACGAAACGGTCATTGATGAGAGCTACTCCGGCGTGCTCAGCTATCGGGTGGCAGATGGCTCTCGGGTTTCCCGGGGCGGGGTGATCGCAGACATCTTTTCCAATGAGAGCGACGCAGCCTCTCAGCGGGAGCTGGACCAGTTGGACCAGGAGATCGAAAATTTGCAGTCTCTCTCGCAGACGGCCAATTTCTATGTGGCCAACCCTTCCATGCTGGGGGACCAGATCTATTCTGCTTTGGAGGGGATCAGCCAGCTGGTCAATGAAAATGATTTTTCCGGGCTGAACACCCAAAAAGGAGAGCTGCAGAATGCCCTCATCCGGCGCCAGCTGATTACCGGCGAGGAGAGCGCGGAAGATTACAGCCAGCGCATCAGCCAGCTGCAGAGCCAGCGGGATACCCTGGCCAGCCATACTGGCTCTGCAACGGGGAGCATCCTGGCCCCGGAAGCGGGCTACTTTATCAGCACTGTGGACGGCCTGGAAAATGTGATGGATATTTCCCAGGTGGAGAGCATTACGGTGGCCCAGGCGGAGGAGCTTTTAGAGCAGCAGCCCTCTTCCACAGATGCGGTTGGGAAAATCTGCCAGGATTTTAACTGGTACGCGGTCTGCGTCTTCGATGAGGATGACATGGTCCATTTTGAAGGCGTGGAGGACGTGTATTTGGATATCCCCTTTGCCAGCACGGAACAGATTCCCGCAAAGGTGCTGGCGCGGAATTCCGACGGGGAAAGCGGCAAGACGGCGGTGGTGTTCCAGTGTTCCACCATGGACGCGGATATTGCCGCGGTGCGCAATGAGGCCATCCAGGTGACGGTGAACACGTACTCGGGCGTGCTGGTGAACGAGAGGGCCATTCGCTTTGCGGATGTGGAGTATACCACCACCGACGAGGACGGCAACACTGTTACCCAGGTGCAGGAAAATGTCAAGGGCGTGTATGTGCTCTATGGCGGGCAGCTGGAGTTTGTGCAAGTCTTTACGGACCAAACGGTCAATGGATATGCAATCTGCAGGACGGATCTTACGGAAGAGGAACAGTCCATGCTGGTGACGGATTCCACAATCCAGCTGTACGACCAAGTTGTAGTAGAAGGGACGGACCTATATGATGGAAAAATCGTTCGATGAACGCTGCGCGGCATTCGACGAGAACTACCCCCGGGTGCTGGAGCAGATTGCCCAGGCGGCGGTCCAGGCAGGGCGCAGGCCAGAGGAGGTCACCCTGCTGGCGGCCACCAAGACCGTGCCCTTGGAGGTGGTTAATCACGCCATCAGCAGGGGGCTCTCTTGCATCGGGGAGAACCGGGTGCAGGAGCTCTTGGAAAAATACGACGGCTTGGACAGGGCCCACTGCGACGTGCAGTTCATCGGCCAGCTGCAGACCAACAAGGTCAAGTATCTGATGGGGAAGGTCAGCTGCATCCAGTCGGTGGGCAGCGTCAGGCTGGCCCGAGAGATCTCCCGCCTGTGCCAGCGTGAGAACACCACGATGAAAGTGCTCATCGAGGTGAACATCGGACGGGAGGAAAGCAAGGGCGGCGTGCTGCCCGAGGCCCTTCTGGAGGTGGTGGACGAAGTCCGGCAGCTGCCCGGCATCCAGGTGGAGGGGCTTATGGCCATTCCACCCATCTGTGAGGATGTGAAAAAACTTCGCGGCTATTTTTCCGCCATGCGGCAATCTTATGTTGACATAGCGGCGAAAAAATTAGATAATGTATCTATGAACTGCTTATCCATGGGAATGTCCTCCGACTTCCCAGAAGCCATCGCCTGCGGGGCCACCATGGTGCGGGTGGGTTCCTCGCTTTTTGGAAAAAGGGTGTATCCCCAGCACTAACACACTATCGTTTTCAGGAGGTTGATACCATATGGCAGGATTGGTCGATAAGCTCCACAAAATGTGGAATCCGCCGGAGGATGAATACGAAGATTATTATGAGGACGAGCAGCCGGAGGAGGAGAGCTCCTCCAGCCGCAGCTCTTACAGCGAGCCCCGCCGCTCCTCTTCCTATTCCTTTTCTGATTTTGCTTCTCGGGGCGAGTCTTCCGGCGGTAACCGGGTGGTGAACATCAACGCCAAAGCCCAGCTTCAGGTGGTGCTGTTCAAGCCTATCTCCTTTGGGGAGGAAACCCGGGCTGTGGCCGATGAGCTTTTAAAGCGCCACACCGTGGTGCTCAATCTGGAGAAGACAGAGAAAGAGGTCTCGCGCCGCATTGTGGATTTTCTCAGCGGCGTGGCCTATGCCAACAATGGGAAAATCAAGCGCATCGCCACCAATACCTTTATTATCACGCCCTACAATGTAGATTTGACCGGCGATGACGTCTTAGATGAGCTGGAAAACAGCGGGCTTTACTTTTAATTCGGAAGGCCGATGACAAAGGAACAAGAGCTGCTTGCCGCCCGGCTGGAGGATTACAGCCGGCTGGGGCAGAAACGCCCCTGCTTTCTGGGGTTTTTGGATGAAGCCCAGGCCGCCTTTTGTGAGGATTTTCTCTCCCGCCGCAGGGTGTCCACCCTGTTTTGGGGCGGTTATGAGGAGGCGGAGCGTGTTATGGTGGGCTTTTTTCCAGAATACCTGGAGCCCGCCCCCCAGCACTTTCCCATTGTGCCGCTCTCACTTTCCTACCGGAAGGAATTTACCCTTACCCATCGGGATTTTTTAGGTTCCTTCATGGCCCTGGGTGTGGAGCGGGATGTGGTAGGGGATATCTTGGTGGGGGAGGGACGGTGCGTTGCCTTCCTCCGTGAGGAAATGGCAGAGTATTTTTTACAGAACATTGAAAAGATCGGCCGGGTGGGGGTAAAGGCCTCTCTTTCCGGGGAGGAGCCCCTTCCCATTGCCCGGACGTTTTTGGACATGAGCGGCGTTGTGGCATCGCCGCGGCTGGACTGCCTGGTGGCATTTTTGTGCCGCACCAGCCGGGAAAAGGCAGCTGGCTTAATTGCCGCCGGTCTGGTTTCAGTTAATCATCGGGAGGCTCTTTCGCCTTCTTCCAGGCTGCAAGAGGGAGATAAGGTTTCGGTGCGCCGGCAGGGAAAGTTTTTGCTGGACCAGCTGGGGCCGACCACCGGCAAAGGCCGGCTTGTGGTGAAATGCAGGAAATATCAATAAGGGGGACTTCCAACATGTTGACCGTGAAGGAAATCAACGAAGTGAGCTTTGGAAAAGCGAGCTTTTCCGGGTATAAGGCGGAGGACGTGGATAATTTTATCGACGAGGTGGTCGAGTCCTTCACTCAGCTTCAAGCCGAGAGGGACGACGCCTTGCAGCAGAACGCCCAGCTCAGCGACCAGCTGAATGAGGTGAACGGCCAAATCAACGAGCTGAAGGCGAAAAACGCAGAGCTGCAAAAGAAGCTGGGCATCCTGGCGCAAAAGATTGAATCCTACCGGGAGGAAGAGGATGGCATCAAGGAGGCGATCCTCAGCGCCCAACGCATTGCAAAAGAGTCTATCAAAGAGGCCCAGGGCAAGGCGGCGGTCATGGTGGCGGACGCGGAAGAGAGCGCCAAGCGCATCCTGGCCAACGCCCGGGATGACGCAGCCCGCGCAGCCCGCGAGTATGCCGAGCAGGTGGACCGCAAGCGCTCAGAGCTGGAGGAGATGAAACGCCAGGTCTCTGCTTTCCGCGTTTCCCTGCTGGAGATGTATAAAAAGCATTTGGAGAGCATCAACCATATTCCCAGCTTCCGCATCAAAGAGACCCCTCCCGCCCCGGCGTCTGTGCAGCAGTCAGAGAGCCGGCCCGCTCCTGAGCCGGCCCCGGCACCCCAGCCCGAGCCGGAGCCCCTTCCGGAACCGGAGCCCGAACCTGAATTGGTAGAGGAAGCCCCCGCTGTCCAGCCGGAGCCGCAGCCGGTTCCCCGCAGGTCTGCCGAGCCCTCCTCTCCGGCGCCCCGTTCTCTCCATGATAAGGTGGATCTAAGCGAAGAGCAAACGGCCCCTTATTTGGATGACGACCTCTCTCAGGTGGGCATTGACCTTACGGCTTACAGCGATATCCCAGAGTCCTTGAAGAGGGAAAAAGAGTCCAACTTCAGCAACCTGGAATTTGGGGACAATGTGGACCTAGGAAAGAAAAAACGCAGGAAATGATGGGGCACAACCTTTGGGCGCAAATCGGTTTTTGCGCCCTTTTTGTACACTGTCCCAAGGAAAAGGAGATCATTTTGAAACCGGAAAACAGAAATCGAAGCGTAGCCACAGGCGTGGCTGTCCTGGTGGTGGCAGTGGTGCTGCTTGCCATTGACCAGATCTCGAAATACTTTGTGCTCACTGCGCTCAAGCCCGTGGGAACTGTCACGGTAATCCCCGGGCTGCTGGAGCTGACCTATGTAGAAAACACAGGAGCGGCTTTTGGCCTGTTCAAGAACGCTATCTGGCTTGTCATTGCAGTAACGGTGATTGCTGCCGCTGTAATTTTAGTGCTCCTGTTCCGCTACAAGCACCACAGCTTTTTCAGCTACACCACCTCGGCCCTTTTGATTGCGGGGGGCTTGGGAAATCTCATCGACCGCATAGTTCACGGCTTTGTGGTGGACTTCATCCATGTGCTGTTTTTTGGGTATGTTTTCAATTTCGCCGATTGCTGCATCACGGTGGGTGCCGTGCTGTTTGTCATCCATATGCTGTTCTTTTCCTATAAGGAAAAAAGCCTCTCTCCGGAGGGGGAAGACGGGAAATGAGCCTGCAGAGGAGAATCCCTGTGGAAGAGCCGGGCCAGCGGGTGGACAAGCTGCTTTCCGCCGCCCTGGAGGACTTGACCCGTTCCGCTGTGCAGAATTTAATTCAAGAGGGGTGCGTCACCTGTGGAGGAAAACCGGTTTCCAAAAGCGCTAAGTTGAAGCCCGGAGACCTGTTGATAGTGGAGCTTCCTGAGGTGCGCCCTCTGGAGGTCCTCCCAGAGGCGATTCCCCTGGACATTGTCTACGAGGACAGCGACCTGCTGGTGGTGAACAAGCCTAAGGGCATGGTGGTCCATCCCGCGCCGGGGCATCCGGGCGGAACGCTGGTCAATGCGCTGCTGTATCATTGCGGCGGCTCCCTCTCTGGTATCAACGGGGTGGCCCGCCCGGGGATTGTCCACCGCATTGACAAGGACACCAGCGGCCTGCTGATTGTGGCAAAAAACGATTTTTCCCACAACCATTTGGCTCAGCAGATTCAGGCCCATTCCTTTACCCGGGAGTACAGCGCGGTGGTTTACGGCGCTTTCAAGGAGGACTCCGGCACAGTAGACCAGCCCTTAGGGCGCCATCCCACAGACCGGAAGAAAATGGCTGTGCTGCCTCAGTCCCCCAGCGCGCGGCGGGCCGTGACGCATTTCTGGGTGGTTCAGCGGTTTCAAGGCTTTACTCAGCTGCGCCTCCGGCTGGAAACAGGGCGCACCCATCAAATCCGGGTGCATATGGCGTTTCTAGGCCATCCCGTAGCGGGAGATCCTGTATATGGCCCCAAAAAAGTCATCACCTCCCTGGAAGGCCAGTGCCTCCATGCGGGAAAAATCGGGTTTGTCCACCCCCGCACCGGAGAGTACTTGGAGTTTGAAGCGCCCTTGCCCCCCTATTTCACTGCGTTTCTCCGCAAGTTGAAGGAAGTGTGACACATGGATCGGGAGACGAAAATCCGCGGAGCCATTATCTTGACTGCGGCCGTCATCACAGCGGCGGCCTTGTTGGGCCTGTATAGTTCCCAGCCCATCCAGCTGTATCAAGTGGTGGTCCAGCCAACGGCTGCTCCGGCAGAGATGGGCCTCCCTTCTCAGGAGACAGCGCCCATCCAAGAGGAAGGCTCCACTGCCTCAGAAAGCCCGGCCTTTTCCAGCCCCTCTTCCGGGGAAGAGCTGGTGGAGCCCGACCCGGAAGGGCTCCAAGAAGTGCTGGTGGAAAAGAGCGTCAACATCAACACCGCCACCCTGGAGGAGCTGGATAAGCTGCCCGGTGTGGGGCCGGTTATCGCCCAGCGTATCATTGACTACCGGGAGCAGAACAACGGTTTTTATGACGTGCAAGAGCTGATGGATGTCTCTGGCATTGGGGAAAAGACCTTTGCCAAGCTGGAGCCGTACATTACAACGGAATAATCCTCCTTTCGCAAAAAAGGAACGGCAGGGCACGAAAAGCCTTACCGTTCCTTTTTCTACATAATTGGGTTTACCTTCTATCGCTGGCAAAGAGGATGCCTGCTTGGTCCCGCATGGCCTCCATCAGTTCAGAGACCTGCAGGGCCAGCTCCGAGCACCGGGCGTATTCAGCGGCGGAGGCATCCGGCTCTGTGATGTACCGGAAAAAGTCCTTGGCTTCCCAGCCCATCAGTTTGTACTTTTCGTCATCCCCATAAAGGACCTCTTTTGTTCCATCCTTGCGCCACAGGGAAAATCCGGCCAGCCGGGAGATGGATTCCACAGAGAGGGTGCCCTCCGTGCCTTGGAAGTCACTGTTGGCCCCGGCTTGCCCCAGCTTGGAGTAGGTCAACGTCACCAGCTTGTCGGGGTATCGCAGCGTGGCAATGCCCGCCCCATCAGCCCCGCTGTCCATCATATGGGGCTGGAGGGAGAAGCTCTCCGGCTTCCCGAACAGGGCCAAAGCTGGATACACGCAGTAGACGCCCAGATCCATCAAAGCGCCGGTCTCCAGGGCCGGGTTGAAGATGTTGGGCAGTTCCCCCTGCAAATACCGGTCCAGCTTGGAGGAACGCTGGCAGAAGTCCAGCTTTACCAGGCTGATTTGCCCCAGCTGCTGCAGGGTGTCCTCCAGCAGTTTCCGCTGGGGGAGGTGCAGGTACATGATGGCCTCCAGAAACACTGCGCCATGCTCCTGGGCAATGCGCTGCAGTTCCCGCACCTTGCTGGCCTGGGCACACAGGGGTTTTTCACAGATGACGTGCTTGCCCCGCTCCAAAAAAGCCTTGCTGTGCTCATAGTGGAGGGCATTGGGGCTGGAGATATACACCGCGTCGATGCAGTCAGAGGCGGCCATCTCTTCCAAGCTGGTAAAGGCGTATTTGGCGCCGTGACGCCGGGCGTACTCCTCCGCCCGTTCCTTGGTGCGGGAGTACACTGCCGTCAGTTCCCACAAACCGCTGTCCTTGGCCCCGTGGATGTACTCATCACAAATCCATCCCGAGCCGATGGTTCCAAATCGCAGCATAAGCCCCCTCACTCCACGTTGTAAACGGCGGTCTTAATGATGTCCTTAATTTTCTCCATGTCCTCCAGCACCACATACTCCAGTTTGCCGTGGGCGTTAGCGCCGCCTGTGCAGATGTTGGGGCAGGGAAGTCCCATAAAGGAGAGCCGGGCGCCGTCAGTGCCCCCGCGGATGGGCAGGGTAATGGGCTCCACGCCGTTTTCCCGCATGGCCCGCTCCATGGTTTCGATAATGTCCATGCGGGGCAGGATCTTCTCCTTCATGTTGTAATAAGTGTCCTTCACTGTCAGGGTCAAAGGCTGGCTGGGATACTTCGCGTTGATGTAAGAAGCCGCCTGGCCCATCAGCTCCTTCTTCCGTTGAAAGAGCTCCTTGTCGTGATCCCGGATGATAAACTGCATGGTGGTGTGCTCCACATTGCCCTGGATGGAATCTAAGTGGATAAAGCCCTCATACAGCTCTGTGTGCTCTGGCACCTGCTCTTTGGGGAGCAGGGCGCAGTATTCCATGGCAACGCTCATGGAGTTGACCATCTTGTTCTTGGCGCCGCCGGTGTGAATGGAGAAGCCCTCCACCTCCACCGTGGCAGAGGCAGCGTTAAAGTTCTCATACTCCAGCTCCCCCAGGGTGCCGCCGTCCACGGTGTAGGCATAGTCGCAGCCAAAGCCCGCCACGTCAAAGTGGTCGGCGCCCTCTCCGATCTCCTCATCCGGGGTAAAGCCGATCTTGACGGTGCCGTGGGGCTTTCCCTCTTTCAGAATCTCCGCCGCCGCACAGAGGATCTCCGCCACGCCGGCCTTGTCATCGCCCCCCAGCAGGGTGGTGCCGTCGGTGGTGATAAGGGTTTTGCCCACCTGCTCTTTCAGGGCGGGGTACTCCGCAGGGGAGAGGGACAGGCCGCTGGTCCCCAAGGCGATGGTGCCCCCCTGGTAATTTTCAATGACCTGGGGCCGGATGTTCTCCCCGCAGACGCCGCCATAGGTGTCCATGTGGGCGATAAAGCCCACGGTGTTCTTGCGGGCGTCCGTAGCGGGGATGGTGCCATATACATAGCCCAGCTCGTCCATGTGGGCGTCCTCTATGCCGATGGACTTCATGCGCTCCACGATGTGGGCGCCCAGCACCTTCTGGCCCGGGGTGCTGGGGGTGGTGCCGGTGGTCTCGTCCGAGCCGGTGCTGTAGGAGACCAGATCAAGAAACACGTCTTTCACGGACATTACACTTCACTCCAATACTTTTTCAAATTGGCAAGGCCAATGCGCACCGCGTCCAACGGGCGCTCCATGCCTTCAAACTCGATGGCAACAGTGCCGTCATATCCTGCGGCTTTTAGCAGGTGCAGGCACTGCTTCACCGGCACATTGCCGTGGCCGATGACAGTACCCCGCAGGAAATTGCCGCCCCGGGTGCGGAAGGCGCCCTCGCCGGGGTCTTCGCTGTAGAAGGGCTTTACGATGAAATCCTTGGCGTGGACGTACCTGGCGTAGGGGGCCAGCCGGGCCACCGCCTGGGCGGGGTCCTCATCGGCGCACAGGAAGTTCCCCATGTCGCACAGCAGGCCGAAGTTGGGGTGCCCCACCGCTGTGTAGAGCTTCTCCACCCGCTCCGAGTCCTGAGAGAAGAAGCCGTGGTTCTCTGTCATGGTAACCACGCCCTTAGCGGCAGCGTACTCTGTCACCTCCCGGGTTGCCTGGGCCAGGGTGGGGAGCAGGCTGTCATAGCTCTGGTACTTGCCGGAATCCCGGGCGTACCCCTGGGTGATGTCGTGGCGCATCCGGGGCGCTCCCAGCAACGCGGCGATGTCCACCCAGCTCTTCACCCGTTGGACTTCCTGCTCCAGGTTGCCGCCGCTGCCGTTGAGAAAGTCCGCGGCCACAGCCAGGGAAGAGAAGGGCAAGCCGCAGCGGTCTGCCACCTCTTTCAGGTGCCGGGCCTGGGCCTCCATTTCCTCCTGGGTGCCGCTGAAGTTCACGAAGTCCACGGCTTCCACCGCGTCGAAGCCAAGCTCCTTGGCGGCGAGGATGCACTCCTCAGAGGTCATCTCCCCGCTTTGAATGGCGCTGTAAAAACTGTAGAGACTGACAGAGAATTTCATAAAAACAACTCCTCATAGTATGTTTGATAAAATAGCGGAACCCGGCAAAGAGCACCTTGCCGGGCACGCGTTATTGCTTATAAAGGGGGAAATCAATCGCCAAAGCTGATTCCAATTTGCCGGGCAGCCTTGATCTCATCGCAGTCCACAGGCACGCTCTTCAGCTTACCGGCTACATTCTCCAGCGGCACAGGTGTGCACTGACCGTTCACCATGCCCACCATCACGCCAAAGGTCTTTTCCTTGATGAACCGGGCAGCAGTGGCCCCCAGCCGGGTGCACAGAACCCGGTCATAGGCACAGGGGCTGCCGCCGCGCTGGAAATGGCCTGGCACACAGACCCGGATTTCGTTGTCGATCTTCTCAGAAAGCTCCTCGGCAATGCGGTACACAATGGAGGGATGGGGGAAATTCTCCCGGGCCTTTTTCCGCTCTTTTTTGGAAAGGGCCGCCTCCTCCTTGGAGATGGCACCCTCGGCTACCGCCAGAATGGAGAATTTTTTGCCCCGTTTGATGCGGTCGTTCAGGCACTTGGCCACCTTGTCAATGTCATAGGGGATCTCCGGCAGCAGAATGACGTCCGCGCCGCCCGCAATGCCCGCGGACAGGGTCAGCCATCCCACCTTGTGGCCCATCACCTCCACAATAAATACCCGCCCGTGAGAGGTGGCTGTGGTATGGATGCAGTCGATGACATTGGTGGCGATCTCCACCGCGCTGTGGAAGCCAAAGGTCACGTCAGTGCCCCAGATATCGTTGTCGATGGTCTTGGGCAGGTGAATGACGTTCAGCCCCTCTTCCCGCAGCAGGTTGGCAGTCTTCTGGGTGCCGTTGCCCCCCAGGATCACCAGGCAGTCCAGCTTCATTTTTTTGTAGTTTTCCTTCATGGACTTCACTTTGTCCACGCTGTTTTCGTCAATGACCCGCATGGTCTTGAAGGGCTGGCGGGAGGTGCCCAGCAGTGTGCCCCCCAAGGTGAGGATGCCGGAAAAATCCGACTCTGCCATCTTCTTATATTCTCCAAAGATCAGCCCCTTGTAGCCGTCCTTGATGCCGTAAATTTCCACATCCTTGCCAAATTCCTGATAGAGCCCCTTGGCCACGCCGCGGATGGCGGCATTTAAGCCTTGGCAGTCACCGCCGCTGGTCAAAATACCCACACGCTTCAATTTGATCATCCTCTCTGAAAATCATCTGCCCAGCCGCCAGTACCCGACTCTTTCCGGCAGCATTTTATACCAATATTGTACCAAACTTCCTTCCGCTGTCAAGTGCCTGCGCTCTCTTCAGCGGAATGGATGGGGATGAGAGGGCTGTCCTTCTGCAGCTCTTCCTTGGCCTTCAGGCGCTCCTTGGCAATGCGGTAGAAGGTCAGCTGGCTGCTGCAGGCAGTGCGGCCGCGGCGGGATACGTGCTGATAGCTGGTGTCCGGCAGCATCATCCGGGCGTTGGTGTTGTCGTTCAGCAGAATGTCCAGAATCTCAAAGGCCCGCTGTTTCAGGTCTTCGTCCTCAATGGGGAACACCAGCTCAATGCGGCGGTCCAGGTTGCGGGGCATCCAGTCGGCGCTGCCCATGTAGATCTTAGGGTTGCCCGCGTTTTCAAACTTGAATACCCGGCTGTGTTCCAACAGCTGTCCCACAATGCTGATGACCGTGATGTTTTCACTGACGCCCTCCAGCCCAGGAATGAGGCAGCAGATGCCTCGCACCACCAGTTTTACGGGCACCCCTGCCTGAGAGGCCTCGTACAGCAGGGAGATGATCTCCGGGTCCACCAGGGAGTTGACCTTGGCGGTGATGCCGCTGGGCAGGCCCTTTTTGGCGTTTTCCGTCTCGTTTTGGATCATCCGGCGGAAGAAGGCCCGCATCCCATGGGGCGCCACCACAAAGTGGCGGTACTCCGGGGGCCGGGAATAGCCTGTGATTACGTTGAACAGGGAAGAGGCGTCCGCCCCGTACTGGCTGTTGCAGGTGAACAGGCCCACGTCCGTGTAGATCTTGGCGGTGGAGTCGTTGTAGTTGCCGGTGCCCAGGTGCAGGTAGCGGCGGATGCCGTCCTCCTCCTGGCGCACCACCAGGGCGATCTTGCAGTGGGTTTTCAGCCCCTGCAGGCCGTAGATGACGTGGCAGCCCGCTTTTTCCAGCTTGTTGGCCCAGTTGATGTTGTTCTCCTCGTCAAAGCGAGCCTTCAGTTCCACCAGCACGGTCACCTGCTTGCCGTTCTCCACAGCTTTGATCAGCGCCGCGATGATGGGCGAGTTGCCGGAGACCCGGTACAGCGTCTGCTTGATGGCCAGAACATTTTCATCCTCGGCCGCCTGTTCGATGAACTGCACCACGCAGTCAAAGCTCTCATAGGGGTGGTGCACCATTCGGTCCTTCTCCCGGATGGCCTCAAAAATGTCCGTGTAGCCCCAGAAGTCCGCCGGAGGGGTCACCGGGCGGATGGGCTCAAAGCACAGGGACTCGAACCCCTTCACCCCCGCAAATTTGGAGAGGAAGGTCAAATCCAGGGGGCCGGGCACCTCATAGATCTCGTTCTTCTTGATGCCCAGCATTTCAATGAGAAAACTTTTGATGGAGGCGTTGCATTTGTTCAGCAGCTCCAGCCGCACAGGCCGGCCCCGCTTGCGCCGCTTGATGGACTTCTTCACCTCGCTCATAAAGTCCTCGGCCTCGTCGTCAATCTCCTGGTCAGAGTCCCGGGTCACCCGGAAGGGGCAGGCGGCCACAATATCGTGTAGCTCAAACAGCTCGTCCAGCTTGTGGATAATGACCTCCTCCAGCAGGGTGAACTGCCGGGCCCCCGCATTGGCGGGAAGCTCTAAAAACCGCGGGAGGATGGAGGGCACCTGCACAATGGCAAACACCTTTTCCTCTTTATTGTGTTCTTTGCTTTTCAGGCATACGGCAATATTCAGGGACTTGTTGGCCAGCAGGGGGAAGGGGCGGCTGCTGTCCACCGCCAAGGGGGTCAGCACGGGGAACAGAACCCGCTGAAAGTACTGAGAGAGGTACTCCCTCTGCCTGCCGTCCATTTCTTCCACAGAGAGGAACCGGATGCCCTGCTTTTCCAGGGCAGGAAGAATGGAGCGGTGCAGGCAGGAGTACTGCCGCTCCATAAAGCGGTGGGTCTTTTCTTCCAAAAGGGGCAGCAGCTCCTGGGGGGTTAAGTCAAAGTCGTTGCCCTTCTGCTTGTATTTTGAGTTGACCTGGGCTTTGACGCCGGCCACACGCACCATGAAAAATTCATCCAGGTTCGACCCGGTGATGGCCAGGAAGCGCAGCCGCTCCATCAAGGGGTTCTCCTTTTTCGTGGCCTCCTCCAGCACCCGGGCGTTAAAGTCCATCCAGCTCAGTTCCCGATTGTAATAGGGCATCCTCTTTTCCGCCATAAATAACACCTCATATCATGTCAAATTTGATGGAGAGCTCGGGGGAAAGGCCGAACACCTCCTTAAAGTACTGGGCCGATTCCGTAAAGGCCCACCGCTCCAGCAGCGTGTTTTCTGAAGCTTTGGCTTTAAAGATCACCTGGTCGTCCTCCAGGGTGATCTTCAGGTCCCGCAGCTTGCCCCGGTGGGACTTGTCCAGGGCGTTGGCCAGCCGGAAAATGGCGGACATCTTGGAGATGACAATGCGCTCCTCCATAGGCAGCCAGGCAAAATCCGGGTTTTCCTCCACAGAAAGGTTGTCCGAAATGCTGCCCGCCACAAAAGCGGTCTCCAGCACCTCGCTTTGGCGCAGGCCGAAGATATCCATGCCCTTAATCAGGTCGAAGGTGCACTGGTTGTGCTGCCGCACGTTCACAAAGCTGCCGCAGCTGTGAAGAATGGCCGCCAGCTCCAGCAGCAGCCGCTTAGAGGAATCCAGCCCATGGATCTTCTTCAGCCGGTCAAAGAGCTTACTGCAGGTCCCGGCAATGGCGGCAGAGTGTTCCAGGTCACATCCAAAGCTCCGCGCCGTGGTCTGGGCACAGGCAATGGCGCTTTCCCGCAGGTCGGCAGCAAGGGTGGAAGCCGCCTTGGGCATCAGCGTACGGCGAAGAATGGCTTCGGAAATGTCCACCGGGGGAGAGATAACGGTTTCCGCCTGAGGGCAAAACCGCAGAAAACCCGTGTAGATGGAAAGCGATGTGTACAGCAGGGCCGCCCGCTCCTCGGAAATGCCAAAGCGGTTGGCAATGCTCTCTGCCGTGGCAGTGCGCAGGGATTGATATAGGCTGGTGAGCTTTTTCACACTGATCTCATAAGGGGCGCCGGATTTTTTGGCTTCGCACAGGCTGGCCACCAGTTCCAGCTGCGAGCCCGTGAGGATCAGGTTTTTAACCTGGAAGCCGGAGATGGCAATGCGGTTGAAAATGGTGTCCAGGTATTCCTCTATTATATAATGGAAGTCCTCCGCTTCCTGGCGCAAGCTCCGCAGCACGTCGTGCAGCTTTAAGGCGCCCATGGAGATGTTCTGGGAATAAACAACCCGCTGCCCGTCATACACGGCCACGCCAATGCTGCCAGAGCCCACATAGGCGATCATGGTGTTGCCGTTTTCCAGCTGGCAGCCGTTGAGCTTTTCGATGATTTCCTGATAGATGTAGGCTTTTTCTTGGCTGTCCTCCAGCACGGTCACGTCTACGCCGTTGCGCACCTTCAGCTGATCCGCCACCAAAGCCCGGTTTTTAGCCTCCCGCAGGGCCGTGCAGGAGATGACCTTGGGCTTCTCGATATTGTAGGAAAGCAGCGCGGCTGAAAATTTAGAGAGCACGCTGGAGATTTCCCGCAGGCTGTCAAAGCTGATGGACCCGCTGGAAAACACATCGTGCCCCAGGCTGACGGGATACTCCAGGCGGTCCAGCGTGGCAAGGCGGCCCTTGCTCCACTGGGAGACCCGCATCCGCACATTGTTGGTGCCGATCTCAATGACAGCGGCCGTGCGGGCTGCGCTTTTCTTGTTCAAGAGGAACCCCTCCTAAAAAATGAATTTTGAACTTTTTTTATTATACCAAAATCCAGGGGGATGTTCAAATCACAATCGCTGTTTTTTGCGGGAATTCCGGCGGATTTTACATGGATTTAACACAAATTCAAAGGGGAAAGCGGCACGGGGCGCCGGCGGGCCCTGGAAAAAAGAGGGGAAAAAGGGCCGAAAAAAGAAAAGAAAAAATTTTTTCAATTCCCTCTTGATTTTTTCGGAAACATCCGTTATAATAATCAAGCGCCATACGGAGAGGTATTCTAATGGTAAGGAGCCACATTGGAAATGTGGTGTGCCGCAAGGCATTGTGCGTTCGAGTCGCATCCTCTCCGCCATTAAAACGCTGAATTCTTTGAATTCAGCGTTTTTTCATATTTTCCCCTTGCCAGATGGGCTTTCGTGGGGTATCATGTATTCATTGTTTCAATTTGAAAGGGAAAGGAAGGGAGCGGCCTTTGGTGCCGCGCCAGAGTATGAAGAGAGACGAAGTAGCAGCGTTTTACAAGGACCTTCCCTCCTATGCGGGGAAGACCGTCACCGTCTGCGGCTGGGCCCGGTCTATCCGGGACTCCAAAGCCCTGGGCTTTATCGACCTGAACGACGGCACCTCCTTCAAAGGTGTGCAGGTGGTGTTTGAAGATGGGAAGATCGAGAATTTTAAGGAGATCGCTTCCCAGAATGTGGGCGCTGCCCTGCGCGTTACGGGCACTCTGTTGGAGACCCCCCAGGCCAAGCAGCCCTTTGAGATCCACGCCTCTGAGATTGTGGTGGAGGGCGCCTCTTCTCCGGAATACCCCCTGCAGAAAAAACGCCACACAGTGGAGTTCCTGCGCACCATTGCCCACCTGCGGCCCCGCACCAACCTGTACAGCGCGGCCTACCGGGTGCGTTCCGCCGCGGCCTTCGGCATTCACAAATTCTTCCAGGAGAATGGCTTCGTCTACGCTCACACCCCCATCATCACTGGCAGCGATTGCGAGGGCGCGGGGGAGATGTTCCAGGTGACTACCCTGGACCTGGAGAATCTGCCTAAAAATGAGGACGGCACCGTCAACTACAAGGAGGACTTCTTCCAGAAGCCCACGTCCCTCACGGTATCCGGCCAGCTGGAGGCGGAGTGTATGGCCATGGCCTTCGGCAAGGTGTACACCTTCGGTCCCACCTTCCGGGCGGAGCGCTCCTACACCCAGCGCCATGCCGCGGAGTTCTGGATGATCGAACCTGAGATGGCCTTCGCCGACCTGACCGATGACATGGACGTCATCGAGGCGGCCATCAAATATGTCATCAACTATGTGCTGGAGACCTGCCCCCAGGACATGGAGTTCTGCAATCAGTTTGTGGATAAGGGCCTTCTGGACCGGCTGCGCCATGTGGCCAGCTCCGATTTCGTCCGGGTCAGCTACACAGACGCGGTGAAGATCCTGGAGCCCCACAACGATGAGTTCGAGTTCAAAGTGAGCTGGGGCTGCGACCTGCAGACCGAGCACGAGAAGTTCCTGACGGAGAAGCACTTTGGCAAGCCGGTGTTCGTCACCGACTATCCCAAGGAGATCAAGGCTTTCTATATGCGTCTCAACGACGACGGCAAGACTGTGGCTGCCACCGATCTGCTGGTCCCCGGCATCGGCGAGCTGGTGGGCGCCAGCCAGCGCGAGGAGCGTTATGACGTGCTGCTCCAGCGCATCCGGGAGCTGGGCCTCAACGAGGAGGACTACTGGTGGTACTTGGACCTGCGGCGCTTTGGCGGCAACAAGCACGCGGGCTTCGGCATCGGCTTCGAGCGGCTGGTGATGTACCTCACCGGCATTGCCAACATCCGGGACGTGCTGCCCTTCCCCCGCACCACCGGTGTGGCGGAGTTCTAAATCCCAAACATTCACAAGGGGCCTGCGGCAACGCAGGCCCCTTGTTTTTTGAGAGAAACCGCCCCAGGCCTCCGGAATGTGGGCCATGCGGTGCTGGGGCGCCTATCTTCCTCCTGGAGTAAGTGGGCAAGCAACAGCCTGTTGCTTGCCCTGGCAGAGGCTTTCCTGTATACTTGTCCGTGAGGTGAATGTAAATGGAAGCAAAAGAGGTCTTATTGGCCCTGCGGACAAAGCGGGGCTTTTCCCAAGAGGAGCTGGCCGAAAGGCTCTTTGTCACCCGCCAGGCGGTGTCTCGATGGGAGATGGGGGAGACCCTTCCCGGGCCGGAAACCCTCCAGCGCCTTTCCGCCCTGTATGACGTTTCCATCAATACGCTTTTGGGCTCGCCCAGAAGGCTTGTCTGCCAATGCTGCGGTATGCCCTTGGAGGACGATGGCGTTCTCAGCCGGGAGCCAGACGGCTCCTTTAATGAGGACTACTGCAAGTGGTGTTATACAGGGGGAAAGTTCGTTTACTCCAGCCTGGAGGAGCTCATAGAGTTCTTGGCAGGTACCATGGCCACCGCGGAGCGGCCTCCCGAACAGGTGCGGGCCTACTTGCGGGCCCGGCTTCCAGGGCTAGGGCATTGGAAGGGAAAATAGAGAAAAAAGCGGCGGAAAAATTTTCCGCCGCCCTTTTTATCGTGAACCGGGGAAGAGGCTGTACTCTTATCCCTTTCCGTCAAAAGCCATCAAATAGTAGGGGCCGTCTTGGCTGTAGCCTTCTTGCTGGATTTTCCATCCATGGGAGAGGTAATATTTCAGTGCCGGGCGGTTTTCCGCCACGCATTTCAATGTCAAAGGAATGGGGAACTCTTGGGCGGCCCTTTCCAGCAGGGCGCTGCCCACACCGGCCCGGCGGCAGCCCTTTGCCACAAACAGATTGTGGACAAAGCTGTCCGGCTCCCATACGGAGCAAAAGCCCGCTAGAACCCCATCAAGTTCTGCAACGAAAATCCGCTCGCCTTCTGTAGCGCGCTCAAAGTCTTGAAGGGAGAGGGTATCCCCATCCACCCAGGGGAATTCTTCCCGCTGGATCTGGTAAAATAGCGCTGCCAGGGCCTCTTGGTCCGCCTTGCGGTATTGCCGGATTATGAGCCCCTGGGGCCGTCCCAGGGCACTGGGCTCACTCCCTGCCATCCCAGCAATAGGTGCACAGCTTGCACTTGTCAATGCCCACAGACTCAATCATGTCGTCCAGCCGGTGGTAGCGCAGGGAGGTGAAGTTCAGCTTTTTGCCGATGTATTCCAGCATGGCGCTGTACTCGCCGCTCTCCGGGTCGGCGTACCGCGCCAGGTTGGCGGGCTCTTCGGTGCCCTCCATTTCCTTGATGACCCGCCGGGTGATCAGGTCCATTACTGAGGTGGACCGGGAGAAGTTCAGGTACTTACACCCGTAAAGCAGGGGAGGGCAGGCAGGCCGCACATGGACCTCCCGGGCGCCGCTCTGGTACAAAAACTCGGTGGTCTCCCGCAGCTGGGTGCCCCGGACAATGGAGTCGTCGATCAAAAGCAGGCTCCGGTCCTGGATCAGCTCGTGAACGGGGATCAGCTTCATTTTTGCAATCAGGTTCCGCTGGCTCTGCATCGTGGGCATGAACGACCTGGGCCAGGTGGGCGTATACTTGATAAAGGGCCGGGAGAAAGGAATGCCGCTCTCGTTGGCGTAGCCGATGGCGTGGGCTGTGCCAGAGTCGGGCACGCCGGCCACCGTGTCGGGATGGGCGTCGTCCCGGCGGGCCAGCATGGCGCCGCAGCGGTAGCGCATCTCCTCTACGCTGACGCCTTCATAGGAGGAGGAGGGGTAGCCGTAATACACCCACAGGAAGGTGCAGATGCGCATTTCCTCCCCAGGCTTCACCAGGGTCTGCACGCCCTCCGGCGTGACAATGGCAATCTCCCCAGGGCCCAGCTCCCGCTCCGAGGTGTAGCCCAAGTTCAAATAGGCAAAGCTCTCAAAGGAGACGCAGTAAGCGCCCTCTTTGCGGCCGATGGCCACCGGGGTGCGGCCCAGCTTGTCCCGTGCGGCCAAGATGCCCTTGGGGGTCATGATGAGCATGGTCATCGAGCCGTCGATCACTTCCTGGGCGTACTGGATGCCCTCGATGAGATTGGGCTTCTGGTTGATGACTGAGGCCACCAGTTCGGTGGCGTTCACATCGCCCCCGCTCATCTCCAGAAAGTGGGAGTGGCCGTTCTTAAAGAGCTGTTCCACAATCTCGTTGGTGTTGTTGATCTTGCCCACCGTGACAATGGCATAGGTGCCGTGGTGAGAGCGCACAATCAGGGGCTGGGGCTCATAATCCGAGATGCAGCCAATTCCCAGCCCACCCTTCATGCTGGCCACGTCCTTGTCAAACTTGGTCCGGAAGGGGGAATTTTCAATATTGTGGATGGCCCGGTCAAAGCCCTTTTCCCGGTCATACACAGCCATGCCCGCCCGGCGGGTGCCCAGGTGAGAGTGATAGTCTGTCCCGAAGAACAGGTCGAACATGCAGTCCTCTTTCGAGGCTACTCCAAAAAATCCGCCCATATGATTCCTCCATAAGACTCTGAAAATAGTTGCCGAATTTGCCGTAACAGAAAGTATTATAGCACATTTCCCTGCAAACTACAAACCTCTTTCCCGGCTGTCCCACAGCTTGAGAAGGTTGCACAGAAAAGCGCACCGGATGGGAACGGCCTCATACAAAACGTAAAATATGAAGGAGGGCGAAAATCATCTTGCATTTTTTGGCGAGATAGGGTACAATATGAAAAGTTTGCTGGGTGAAAATGAACAGCACAAGGGATATGCCATTCAAATTTTACATAAAATGGGAGATGTTGTGATGAAGCTGGCGGCAAAAACCACAGAAGAGCTGCGGCAGCTCCACCAGGAAGCCGTGGAGCAGTACGAGGACTTTAAGAGCTTGCATTTGCAGCTGAATATGGCCCGGGGAAAGCCCTGCGCCGAGCAGCTGGATCTGGCGCTGGGCGTTTTAGAGGCCCTGCACGCCCGCAGCGAGTTTGCCAACTCCAACGGCGATGACTGCCGGAATTACGGTGTATGGAACGGCTTGCCGGAGATGCGCGCTATCTTCAGCAAGATGATGGATGTCCCCGCGGACCAAATCATCTTGGGAAACAACTCCAGCCTGCAGATGATGTTCGACTGCATCTCTCAGGGCTTTACCCACGGCTACAGCGGCTGTGCCCCTTGGGCCCGCCAGGAAAAGGTCAAATTCCTGTGTCCCGCCCCCGGCTATGACCGCCATTTCGCGGTGACGGAGTATTTCGGCTTTGAGATGATCCCTGTCCCCATGCTGAAGACCGGCCCGGATATGGACCTGATCGAGCGGCTGGTGGCAGAGGATGACACCATCAAGGGCTGTTGGTGCGTGCCCAAGTACTCCAACCCCACGGGCATCACCTATTCCGATGAGACCGTCCGGCGGTTCGCGGCCCTGAAGCCCGCCGCAAAGGATTTCCGCATCATGTGGGACAACGCCTACTGCGTCCACGACCTGACCGACACGCCGGACACATTGCTGGACCTGTATGCAGAGTGCCTGAAGCAGGGCACCGAGGACAACGTGCTGTTCTTCGCCTCCACCTCCAAGATTTCCTTCCCCGGAGCGGGTGTGGCGGCCCTGGCCGCCAGCAAGCGGAATATCGAAGATCTGAAGCGCCGCATTACCACCCAGACCATCGGCCCGGATAAGCTGAACCAGCTGCGGCACATCCTGTTCCTCCACGACATCAACGGCGTTCACGCCTTGATGCAGGGCCACCGGAAGATTCTGGAGCCCAAGTTCCGGATCGTGGAGGAGTCCCTGGAACGGGAGCTGGGCGACCTGGGCATCGCCAAGTGGAGCAAGCCCAACGGCGGCTACTTTGTCAACCTGGACGTGATGAACGGCTGTGCCAAGCGGGTGGTCTCCCTGTGCAAGGAGGCGGGCGTGGTGCTCACCGACGCGGGCGCCACCTTCCCCTATGGGGCGGACCCCAACGATAGCAACATCCGGGTGGCCCCCACCTTCCCGCCCCAGGAGGAGCTGCGGCAGGCCATGCACCTGCTGTGCATCTGCGTCCGCCTGGCCGCCACGGAAAAGCTGCTGGATGAGCGGCAATAACCATGCTACAAGGCTGAAAGAGCTGTCCCTGCAAGGGGCGGCTCTTTTTTATGTTCCCCCCCTTGACAAGGGGAGAACTATCGTGTAATATGAAGTTGGCTTCACGTGAAGCGAACTTCATATTCGAGAGGAGGCGCGGGATGCTCACAAAAGTGAAAGAGCTGCGGGCCCAGCACGGGCTGACCCAGCAACAGTTGGCGGACCTGGTCCATGTTTCCTCCCGCACCATCATCTCTATTGAGAAGGGGCAGTACAGCCCCTCCTTGATGCTCAGCTACCGCATGGCCAAAGTGTTCGGCGTCACCGTGGAGGAGCTTTGCTGCCTGGAGGAGAATTTGAAAAGGGAGGATGAAACCCGTGAGAATCTATCATAAGAAGAATTTCTGGGCGGGGCTGGGCATGGCCGCCCTGGGTATTCTAAACCTGGCCCTGTCCTTGTGGCGGCGGGACTTCGGCCTTTCCACCGGCATTCTGGTGGGGGCGCTGCTTCTGCTGGGGGTCAGCTCCCTGCTGCGCAGCCTGTCTCCCAAATTCTCACGGGAAGACAAGATCGAGGAGCGGGATGAGCGCAATATCCTGGTGAATTGGAAAACCCGTACTTCCGCCTTCCGCTGGACGCGCCTTGTGTCCTTTGGTCTGATGGCGCTGCTGCTGGTGGCTGGGGCCGTCACCGGGGAGAAGCTGCTTCTGGCCATCGCGGTGGGGCTGGCCTTCTCCCTCACCATTTCCTTTTTCGCGGAGTTTTTCTCCGCCCTGTACCACGAGTCGAAAAACTGAACGGAGGGTTACACCATGAAACGCGTGAAAAGCAAGTACAATTTTGTTTTGGCCTGCGTGATGGCCGCCTGCACCGTCCTGTTTTGGGTGGTCTACTGTTTCCGGGGACAGGAGCTTCGCTTTCTGCTCAGCGGGTTTGTCACCTTTGCCTGGGGCGTGGTCAGCGTGTACGACGCCTTCCACAAAAAGCCCATCGAGGAACGTGTGGCCGACCAGGCCGACGAACGGGATCTGTACTTGGCCATGAAGGCCAGCCGCACTGCCATGAGCGTTTTTAACAAATGCCTGTTCATCGCCTCGGCGCTGTGTTTCTGGATGTACAGCGTGTACCACCTGGAGTTTCTCCTGCCGGTGGCGGTCACGCTGGCAGGAGCCGTGCTGTTCCTCTTCTTGCTGTTGTTGTGCGTCAATCTTTATTATGAAAAACGGGGATGATCCGAAGGGGGAGATGCAGCATGAAAGTGAAAAATAAACGGGCCATCGCGTTGGCCTTTTTGGCGTTGGTCTTGGCAGGCTTCAGCCTGTTTGTCTACATCGCCCAGGGGAGAGTACGGTTCCTGTTTTCAGCCATCCTGGCGTTAGTGTGGTTTTTGACGCTGCTGTACCAGGGGTTCCACACCAAAAGCTGGGCGGAAGAAGCTGCCGCCTCCGCCGATGAAAGGGACGTTTACCTGGCTATGAAAAGCTGCCAAGCTGTGCTGCGGGTGTTCAACCTGCTGCTGTACGCGGGGTGCGTCCTTGCGGTGTTTGTGTATGCGGTGGGTAAACGCCCCGAAGCTCTTGCGGTGGCTGTCACGCTGTGCGGAGCGGCTGTGGTGCTGTTGATCCTCAGCCTTGCCGCCAGCAGGTATTACGAAAAGCGCGGATGATTGAAAAGGGGACTGCTGGCCAGGCAGGCGGAATTCCCCGTTTTTAGAAAGAATTGTCATTCATAAGTCCTCCTTTGAGAGTCACACTAGCTAATGCAAACGCGAGAAAAATTCTTTTGAAGGAGAACGGAGTTATGAAAAGCAATTCTACTATGGTTCCCGAAGCGAAGGAAGCGATGGAGCGTTTCAAGCAGCAGTCTGCCTCTGAGGTGGGCGTCAGCCTGAAGCAGGGTTATAACGGCGACCTGACCTCCCGCCAGGCCGGCTCCATCGGCGGCCAGATGGTCAAGAAGATGATCGAGAGCTACGAGAAGGGCATGAAGTAAATCAGCTTCCCGCCCGCCAGCGCCCTGCCGGGGTCCCGGCAGGGCGCTGGCTTTACTTATTCATAGTCTTCAAGAATAGATTTTACCTCTGTTAGGCTTTGGGCCGTCAGCCCCTTGCGCAGCAGGGCAATGTCCTCTTCCGGCAGCAGGTACACATCCACGTCCGCTGTGAGAAATGGCTCGGCGGCTCCCAATTGGAAAACTCCGATCTTTCCTTCATACAGGGCCACCCGGTAGGGCCCATCCTGCTCCGGCTGGGCCGCCGCCGGGCTTTCTTGACTTGCGGCAGGCTTTGGAGTATAATAGCTCATATCGTTTTGGGTTGTGCCTGCCTGTGCGGGCACGGCCGCCTCCTGCCTGAGGGAGAAGGCGGCGCAGGCCGTCACCAGGGCTCCCGCGGCGACCAGCAGTAGCAGCAGGGTGGGCTTTTTGTAGTCTTTCTGCTTTTTGTCATCCAAAGAATATCACCTCGGCAGAAGTATGGGATGTTTTTCCCTGATTATGCCAAACCGTAGGCGTTTTTGCGCCGCAAGGAGGAAACCGTGTTAGATAAAAAGGATTTGAATAAGTACAATACCACTTCTTCAGGCATTCCCTCCCAGCGCACCGAGGGAGAGCTTGCCCAGACAGCCGGAGCCACTGCCAAAACCATGGGTGGCATGGTGTGGAAGGCCGTTAAGACCATCCTGTGCGTCCTGTTCATCACAGGCGTGCTGGTGTTCCTCTCTGTGGCGGCGTTTCTGCTCAGCTTCCGGGATATTGAAGCCCCAGATTTGAACTCCATCTCCCTAAACTATTCCAGCTTTGTTTATGTGGATGACAAAGAGGGGAACTCCACGGAGTATATGACCATCCACGCCGACGAAAACCGGGTGTGGGCTTCTCTGAACGACATCCCCGCCTATATGAAAACCGCCCAGGTGGCCATTGAGGACCACCGCTTTTGCGAACACAGCGGCGTGGACTGGCGCACCACCCTCAACGCCGTCCGCAAGCTCTTCTCCGGCGGCAGCGGCGGTGGCTCTACCCTGACGCAGCAGTTGATTAAAAATATCACGGATGAGAATGATTACTCCATCCTCCGAAAGGTGCGGGAGATCTTTACCGCCCTGAACATGGAAAAGAAGTACTCTAAGCAGCAGATCTTGGAGGCCTACCTCAACGTGGTCAACTATGGCGGTCAATGCCAGGGCGTTGAGGCCGCCGCTCAAACCTATTTCGGGAAAAGCATAGGGGAGTGCTCTTTGGCGGAGTGCGCCCTGATTGCGGGCATTACCCAGAACCCTTCCCAGTACAATCCGCTGGTATTCCCAGAAGAGTCAAAGACCCGCGCCCAGACAGTTCTGGACCGTATGTGGGAGCTTTCCGACGGCGTTGACAATGGCGATAACCAGGAACTGGTGATCAGCTCCGAGATGGAGGGCCAGCTGGCCCCCATCACAGAGGAGGAGTACAACCAGGCCACCGCAGAACTGGCCGCCATGACCTTTGATGGCAACCAGTCCCAGGAGACGGAAAGCGTGGAAGAACAGCAGGACGTCAACGACTGGAACTGGTATATCGACACCATGTTTGAGGACATCGTCGCGGACCTGATGGACACATACGGCTATTCCTACGACATCGCCGTGGATATGATCTACAACTCCGGCCTGGAGATCCACTCCGCCATGGACCCCCAGATCCAGACGGACCTGGAGAACATGTTCGTCAGCGGGGAGAATATGCCCGAGGACCCGGATATTCAAGCGGGCCTGTTTGTTATGGACCCCTACACCGGCCGGGTCATCGCGGTGGTGGGCAGCCGTGACGAACGAGAGGGCGTGCGTCTCTATAACAACGCCACCGACGCCACCCGGCAGCCCGGCTCTTCCTTCAAACCTCTGAGCGTCTATTCTTTGGGCATCGAGACAGGGGAGATCACCTATGGCTCCGTGCTCAACGATATCCCTGTGCCGGGCTATTTTGGAGAGGGCTCCACCCAGGAAGGCCCCCAGAACGTGTCCCGCCAGTACACCGGCGCCATGAATGTGGACGAGGCCATCGAGGTCTCTCAGAACGCCCCCGCTGCCTGGCTGGCTCAGACCCTCACTCCGGAATCCTGCTATGAGTGGCTGACTCAGAAACTCCATTTCACCACCCTTACAGAGGAGGACTCCCACAGCTTGTCCGCTATGGCTTTGGGCGGCATGTCCTACGGCGTCACGGTGCGTGAGATGACGGCGGCTTTCTGCGTCTTTGCCAACGGCGGCTATTATTACGAGCCCTACACCTACACCTATGTGAAGGACCACGACGGCAACGTCATCCTGGACAACCGGGATAACACCGGCGAGCAGGTCATGTCCACGGAGAACGCCACGGTGATGAACAAGCTGCTCCACCGGCCCGTAGAGGGGTATAACGGTACGGCGGCCAATATCATGTATGACATTGGCGTGGACATGTTCGCCAAGACCGGTACCACTGATGACGCCAAAGACCTGTACTTTGTGGGTGGCACCCCCTTCTGCGTGGCGGGCCTTTGGAACGGCTATGAGATTGGGCAGGAATTGTGGGACTCCAACACATGTAAGGTCACCTGGAAGGCAGTCATCCAATACCTGAACAACAACTACGACTGGTCCGATAAGAGCTGGGTCCTCAGCGACAACGTGACCCAGTACACCTTCTGCCGCAGCAGCGGCAAGATCGCCGGGCCCAGTTGCTACGACACCGCTGTGGGCTGGTACGATGTGAACAACCTGCCCGGCACCTGCAACGGCGGCAGCGACCATATCGCGGGCCCCGCGGCTTCCATCTCTCCCTCTCCCAGCGTAGAACCCTCTGCGGAGCCTTCCACAGAGCCCAGCGCCAATCCCTCGCAGGAACCTTCTGTCTCGCCCGGGCCCAGCACAGAGCCCACTCCTGGCGCTACAGACGATCCCTCCTCTGGGGTGGAAAGCCCCATGCCTCCTGCGGTGGAAACGCCCACACCCGCGCCGTCCGAACCCACGCCAGAGCCCCCTCCGGGACCTGATGAAAGCACGCCTACACCGGAGCCGCCTTCCTCTTCCTCTGAAGGAGATGGCGGTGTGACAGACGGCACCAACACCGGAACGGGCGGTGGGACTGCCAGCGGGTGAGGAGCAGCACTGGATAAATATGCAAAAACTGCCGTGAGAATTTTTCTCGTTTCGGCAGTTTTTGTTGTATGCAGGGGTTGATTTTTCCGCTTCTATGTGGTAAACTGTTCGCTGTGACAATACAAACGTATTTTGTAGGTGAACAATGAAAAGCGATTCTTACCTTGTTGTAGACGAAAACGCCTTGCCAGAGGTGTATCAAAAGGTGGTAAAGGCAAACGCCCTCCTAGAGAGCGGCGAGGCCTCCACCACCTCAGAGGCGGTGCGCATGGCGGGAATTTCCCGCAGTGTGTATTATAAATACCGGGACGCTGTGTTCCCTTACACGCAGAAGGCCTCCTCCGGCATATTAACCGTTCAGGTGAATCTGACGGACCGGCCGGGGGTGTTGGTTAGCCTTCTTACGGTCTTTTACCAGGCGGGCGCCAACATCCTCACGGTGAATCAAAATATCCCCGTAAAGGGGAGGGCGTTTGTCTCTGTGTCTGCCCGCATTGATAAGATGGAGCCTACTCCGGGGGAGCTTATCGAAAGCTTGAAGCGGGTGGAAGGCGTCATCAAGATCGACAGCATTGTGGACTAATATAGAAAAATGAGCTGCCGGGGGATCCTGCCGGCAAGGAAAGGGATGGTACATATATGGCGGACATCGCAGTGATGGGCCACGGCGTGGTGGGCTCCGGCGTGATGGAGGTGCTCCTCTCCCACAGGGAGAGCATCAAAAAGCGTGCCAAAGAGGAGGTTCGCGTCAAGCATATCCTAGACCTGCGGGAATTTCCCGAACTGCCTTATGCAGACCGTTTCACCAAGGATTTTAGCGTCATTTTAAACGACCCCGAGGTCAAAATCGTGGTGGAGGTCATGGGTGGCCTCGAGCCCGCTTTCTCCTACACCAAAGCCTGCTTGGAGCACGGCAAGAGCGTGGTCACCTCCAACAAAGAGCTGGTGGCCCAGAAAGGCGCGGAGCTCTTGGCACTGGCCCAGAAAAACAACTTGAATTTCCTCTTTGAGGCCAGCGTGGGAGGGGGCATCCCCATCATCCGCCCCATCAGCCAGTGCCTGGCCGCCAATGAGATGACGGAGATCGCCGGCATTTTAAACGGCACCACCAATTTTATCCTCACCAAAATGATCCGTGAGCACATGGCCTTTGCAGACGCGCTGAAGCTGGCCCAGCAGCTGGGCTACGCCGAGCGGGACCCCTCCGCCGATGTGGAGGGTGTCGATGCCTGCCGGAAAATCTGCATCCTGGCCTCTCTGGCCTATGGCACCCATGTGTACCCCGATGGGGTCCATACCGAGGGCATTACGGCCATTACGAAGGAGGATGTGGGCTATGCGGATGCCTGGGGCGGGGTCATCAAGCTCATTGGAGAGGTGAAGAAGCTGGAAAACGGCCGCATCCATATCCAGGTGGCCCCCATGTTTATTTCCCGGGAAAGCCAGCTGGCCAATGTGGATGACGTGTTCAATGGCATCCTGGTCCGGGGCGACGCCACCGGCGATGTGGTGTTCTACGGCAAGGGGGCGGGCAAGCTGCCCACCGCCAGCGCTGTGGTGGCCGATGTCATCGACTGTGTGCGCCACTTAAAATCCGACCGGAAAATCCTCTTCTGGGAGGACGCCAAGCCCGATTACGTCCAGCCCTGGGAGGACACCCCCCAGGACCTGTTCCTCCGGGTGGGTGGGGAGGGGGATGCGGACTCCCTCTTCGACAAGGCCCAGCAGGTGTTCCCCAGCGCCGTGCGCCTCATCCGCAAAGACGAGCTTCCCGGGGAGGCGGGTTTCACAGTGGAGCAGCTGTCCCAGCGGCAGCTGGAGGAGCGGCTTCCCGCGTTGGAGGAACGGGGGCTGCGCTTGGAGAACCGCATCACCATCGCGGATTTTTGAGAGGGGAGAGGATAGCAGATGATTCGCATTGACGTGCCGGCCACCAGCGCCAACTTGGGCTCTGGGTTTGACTCTCTGGGCATTGCGCTGACCATGCAGAACCGGGTGTGGATGGAGGAGTCCGACACTTTGGAGATTCGCTGTACAGATGGGGTAAAGGTCCCTACGGATGAGAGCAACCTGATCTTCTGGGCAGCCAGCCATTTGTATGAGATCTGCGGCAAAAAGCTGCCGGGCCTGAAGATCATCCAGGAGAACAACATCCCCATGGCCCGGGGCCTGGGCAGCAGCTCCGCCTGTATTGTGGCGGGTATTTTGGGGGCCAACCGCTTTATGGGAAATCCCTTGTCCCACTCAGATTTGATCAACCTGGCGGCCCAGATCGAAGGCCACCCGGACAATACCAGCCCGGCCCTTTCCGGGGGACTGGTGGCCTCCGCCATGGAGGGCAAGCGGGTGTACAGCGTCAGCGTGCCCGTCTCGGAAAAGATCCGCTTTGCCGTGATGATCCCCCCCTTCGAGCTGAAGACCGAGGAGGCCCGGGCCGCCCTGCCCAAGACCTATTCCCGGGAGGACGCGGTGTACAACTTGTCCCGCTCTGGCCTGATGACCGCCTCGCTGTTCTCTGGCAAGCTGGAGAACCTGCGGGTGGCGGTGCAGGACCGCATCCACCAGCCCTACCGCTCTGGCCTTATCGGCCACTATGACGACGTATTCCGCATGAGCTATGAGCTGGGCTCCTTGGGCACCTATGTCAGCGGCGCCGGGCCCACCATCATCGCTATGATTGACGCGGACAACGCCCAGGCCTTTGGCCGCAACTGTGTCACCCATCTGGAGGACAAGGGCATCACCGGCTGGCGGGTGGAGATCCTCTCCGCCGCACCCCAGGGTGCCCAGATCGTGATAGAGTAGGTTCCCCCTGGCGGCCTTGCCGCATACAATAGCCTGGGACATCCCTGTGTGGGAATGCTTTTTTGAGAGATGACCCGCCCTTTGCTTGGGGCGGGAGGAAGGGAAGAATGTGTAATGGCATTGATTGTACAGAAGTTCGGCGGCACCTCCGTAAAGGATGCCGAACGCCTTAACAATGTGGCGGATATCGTCACCTCTACCTACAAGGAGGGCAATGATGTGGTAGTGGTGGTCTCTGCCCAAGGAGACACCACGGATGACTTGATCGCCAAGGCCGCCGAAATCAACGACAGGCCCTCGAAACGGGAGATGGATATGCTGCTCTCCTCCGGAGAACAGATTTCCGCCGCGTTGCTGGCTATGGCCATCGAGCGCATGGGATATCCGGTGGTTTCCCTGCTGGGCTGGCAGGCTGGCTTCGATACCTCCTCCGACTACGGAAACGCCCGCATCAAACGGGTGGACCCCTCCCGCATCAAGCAGGAGCTGGATAAGCGCCGCATCGTGGTGGTTACGGGCTTCCAGGGCGTAAACCGCTATGGCGACATGACCACCCTGGGCCGGGGCGGTTCGGATACCAGCGCGGTGGCCATTGCCGCCACCATGCACGCCGACCTGTGCCAGATCTTTACGGATGTGGACGGGGTGTACACCGCCGATCCCCGGAAGATCCCCGGGGCCATCAAGCTGTCCAGCATTTCCTATGATGAAATGCTGGAGCTGGCCACCCTGGGCGCCCAGGTGCTGCACAACCGCTCGGTGGAAATGGCCAAGAAGTATAACATTGAATTGGAAGTCCTTTCCAGCCTGACCCGGCGGAAGGGGACCATTGTGAAGGAGGAAAGCAACGTGGAAAAAATGCTCATCAGCGGGGTGGCGAAAGACGACAACATTGCCCGCATCTCCATCATCGGGGTGCCGGATAAGCCGGGCCTGGCCTTCCGCATCTTCTCCCGTCTGGCCGCCAAGGGCATCAATGTGGATATTATTCTCCAGTCCATTGGCCGCAACGGAACAAAGGATATCAGCTTTACAGTGGACAAAAATAAAATGGATGACGCCATTGCCCTGCTGCAGGCCCATGCGGAAAATTGGGGCGCCTCTAACATTGTCTCGGATGACAATGTGACCAAGGTTTCCATTGTGGGCGCGGGCATGGAGTCCCATCCCGGCGTGGCTGCGGAAATGTTTGAGGCGTTGTTCTCCCGCAGCGTGAATATCCAGATGATCTCCACCAGCGAGATCAAAATTTCCGTCCTGCTGAATAAGGCAGACGGGGATCGCGCTGTGGAAGCCATTCACGAAAAATTCTTTGAAAATGCCTAAAGCAGCGGCCTGAAAGGCCTTCCAGGAATAGAAAACAAACCCAGGTGTAATCACCCCCAGGGCAGCGCAAGCTACCTCTCGGGGGTGATTTTTTTGTTTCCGTGTTTTTGGGGAGACGGCCAGGCCAACGGCATCTCCGGCCTGACCTACAGCCTTTTGGCTCATCGGGATCGAGAGCAGGAGCTTCCAGAAGAAGTGCGCGCTGCCATTGAGGAACACAAAGATGAGATCCACAGCGAAGAGGACGTGCGCCGCATGGCGGAAGACTTGATGCTCCGCCGCTAACAGGAAAGGCCCCGGGGGAAAACCCCCGGGGCCTTTCCTATTCTGCCTCCTCAAAAAGCCGGATAACGGCTCTTATAAAAACCGAAAGAGATTCAATCCGGTCTCCTCATCAAAGGCCCGCTCCACCTGGCCAGCCATGGGCAGTACCACCATTTCACAGGTGGCGCTGACGAAGGCCTCGTTCAAGTGGCCTCCAAAAACATGGCCTTGCTGATCCCCCGCGCTCATGTGCAGGTGGCAGTAGGGCTTGCCCTCCTTGGTGGTCAAGGTTCCCGTCAGGGAGACAATCTCGAAGCAGCCCTCAAAGGTGTGGCCCGCAAACTGCTTTTTCTGCGTGTCAAATACACCGGCGGTAAAACGGTTGACTGCGCCCAGGGCCTGTACGCTGGCCAAGGCGATATGTTCCCGTTTCGCCAGCTCCAGCACCTGCGCCACGATCTCCTCGCCCTTGTCGATGCGCACTACAAAGGCGTCTCCAAATTTTCTATACTCCATAGGATGCCTCCTGTTCCCGGGCGGCCCTCCCCCTATAGGGAGAGGAGCCGTGCTGTCTCTGTCTGTTGGGTGCTGCGCTTTTTACCAAAGGGGTTGCCCCACGGCATCTTTCCCGGCAAAGGGCCCGGGCAGGGGATGGGCGCCCCGATGGTCCCCAAAGTAATCTTGGTCAAAGGTGATGGGGGTGCCGTCCGGGTTCTCAAAGTACTCCTCAGGCTCAAAGGCTTTCCCCAGCACCTGGGTGTCGATCCGGCGGCCAGTAAAGCCCTCTAAAAGCTCGTACACGTTGGTGGAGAGCACGGGCCTGCCGTTTTCCAGCTCCACTTCCACCTGCACGGGCTGTTCGCTGTTGACCAGGCCGTTAATCTCGTTTTTGCAGGCTTTGGCGCCGCCTAAATAGGCGTTGCCCTCCACCCAAACTGGCAGGCGGCCTTCGTGGGCAGGGGCCAGCTTGGCCATGTCCGGAGTATCCGTGTCCATGTCGAACTGGGCAATCCACTCCTCATAGGTGGGATATTCGTCCATCACATGGGTGCCCACTTCCCGGTTCTCCTCATCCTGGCCATCGTCGCTGTCGTGGATCACCGTAAAGGGGGCGGCGGGCCACTTCTGCACGAAAATGTTGTTGTAGAATCGGTCGTCCCCGTGAAGGATGGTCATAAAGCCCATCACCTCTGTCCGGTGGGGGATGTGATAGGGGGTGTACCGGGGGCCGGTGCCGCCGCCCACGCAGGTCAGGGCGCCGCAGATCAAGTTGTGGACCATGGCCACCCCTTCCGTGGCCATCCGCAAGGAGGCCTCCGAGAGGAGGATATTGTTGTCGATGAGGGTGGGGCCGTGGCCCACCTCCACAAAGATATCCTGGCTCATCATGCCGCCCTTGAGCTGCTTGGCAAAGGCGGGCCGCTGGTTGTCGTGGAACAGGTTCTGGGTGATGCGGGTACCCTGTGCCTCCCAGTCGCACCAAATGCCCATGGTGCAGTGGTGGATGTAGTTGCGGCGGTATACCACGTCGATGGCGGCGTGCATCTTGATGCCGGCAATCTCCGCGCCCCCCAGCCCCATCATGTTGTTGATGTGGTGGATGTGGTTGTCCTCAATAAGGGAGAACACGCCTCCCATCCGGCCGATGATGCCTCCCTGCTCGCAGTGGTGGATGTTGCACCGCCGCACGATGTGGCTGCCAACCTTTTCCTTCAGCCAGCCGTGGTACTGTCCCCGGCACACGGCGTCCCGCTCCATCTGGGTGGGGCTTTTCACATGTTTGGTGGTGAAGTAGTGGTCGTTGTCCGGGTCGTAGTATTTGCCCAGGGAGATGCCCGCGCATTTGGAGTTGGAAATGTCGCAGTCCTCAATAATCCACCCCTTGGACCAGTGGGGGCCGATCATCCCATCCTGATAGGCGGCGGGCGGGGCCCAGGTGGTGGCCGCCTGGGTGACAGTAAACCCGCTGACGGTGATATAGTTCACCCCGGTCTTAGAGGGCATAAAGCACTCCCGGCGCACGTTGATCTCCACGTTTTCCCGGTTGGGATCAGCCCCTTGGAAGTTGGCGTAAAGCACGGTCTCGTTCCCTTCCTGTTGGGCATACCACTTGTAGACAGAGGCCTCCGGCTCCCAAGAGCACTCATATACCTCCCCCTTCAGGCAGGCCTCCAGGCTGTCCGCCTCGTACAGGGCCTTCCCGTTTAAGTACACGCAGCCGGTGTGCTTAGAGCGCCCGGCGAAGTACCAGTCGCCATACACATAGGTGGTGTAGGGGTTGTAGTTTCCAAAAAGGCTGTTGGGTATCCGTGCCATCCACACGCTGCCCTCGTAGGGAAGCCAGGACTTAATCTCCTCCGCGCCGGTGATAACAGCCCCCAGGGGCTCTGTGCTCCGGTAGGTGATGGGGGCTTCTTCTGTGCCGGCGTTTACCGGGTCCACGTATTCCCGGTAAATTCCAGGGGCCACCAGCACTTCATCGCCGGGCCGGGCGATCTTCGCGGCATCGTTGATGTGTTTGAAGGGCCGGGCTTGAGAGCCGTCCCCATCCCTCCAAGCCTTGGCGGAAACGTAAATTTTCATGGCAAACTCCTCCATATCGCAGCAAATTTCCTTAAAATAGGGGATGAGCTTATGGTATTGCATCCAGCCTTCGTTGTCAAGCAGAGGAAGGGAAAATCCAGCGCACGAGAGTTGTCTTTCGGATATTTCCTTTCCAATGAGGTAAAATGGAAGAAAAGCAAGAAAAGCAAGAAAGGAGACAGGCAATGACGTACACGATTACACCAGAAAAGATTCATTTGTTCCTTCAGCTTCTCCGAGAGGAAGAGCGCAGTGCCGGCACCATTGAAAACTACCAGCGCCACATCAAAGCGTTTGCCGTATGGGCGGATGGGGAGGCCGTTACCAAAGAGCTGGCTGCTAAGTGGAAAGCTCATCTGCTTGCCAGGGGTTACGCGCCAGGAACCGTCAATACCATATTGGTGCCGTTAAACCGTTTTTTCTCGTTTCTTGGCTGGCACGGATGCAGGGTAAAGTCGCTGCGCATCCAGCGGCGCATGTTCCGGGAAAACCGCAGGGAGCTGACCCGCAGCGAGTATGCCCGCCTTCTCTCTGCCGCCCGCAGCCAGGGCAGGGAACGCCTGGCCTTGCTCATGGAATCCATCTGCGCCACAGGTATCCGGGTCAGCGAGGTAGAGCATCTCACTGTGGAAGCAGTCCGGGCTGGCAGGGCGGAGATCAGCCTAAAGGGAAAGATCCGCACCATTCTCATTCCCAGCAGGCTGCGGAAAAAACTGCTTCAGTTCGCCCATAAAGAGAAAACCGCCTCTGGCGCCATATTCCGCACCAAAAGCGGCCGTCCCATTTCCAGAAAGCAGATCTGGGCCGAGATGAAATCACTCTGTAGGTCTGCGGGAGTGATGGCCACCAAGGTCTTTCCCCATAACCTGCGGCACCTTTTTGCCCGCGCGTTTTACCAGGTGAGCCACGATATCGCCAAGCTGGCTGATGTCCTTGGCCATTCCAGCATTGAAACCACCCGCATTTACCTCATTTCTACCAGTACGGAGCACGAACGCCAGTTGGAGCGGCTTCGTTTAGTCTATTAGATAAATTTAATAGATTGTCTCGTAGTTGAAGAAAAAAGAACAACTAACTATATAAATTTGAGCTTATTTTAACACGTTCATTTCGGAAACGCAATGCCTTCCCCCAAAAATGTACATAAAAAAGTAGGCCGGCAGAGGCAGTGGTTCTATCCGGCCTGATTTCATACGCGCTTTTTTGGCCTGCTGGTTTCCCAGCGGGCCTTTTTGTATTTAGAAAACCACTCGCTAGGCGAGTGGTTCCAGAAAAGGCTTCTGCCGG
>UQRL01000018.1 GCA_900543555.1 uncultured Oscillospiraceae bacterium
GTGGGACGCTGTCCCACACCCTGCCACCTTTGAAAAGGTGGACGAAACTTTTACTTGTCTCTCCCAAACTCAAGCGCGGGCTTTTAGGCCAGCCGCCCCCCGCAAACCCCGGCGCCCTAAAGCGCCGTTCGCGACTTGAGTGCCCAGGCACTGGGCCGCGTCTTGTCCTGTCCGGTCACGGACCTAGACGACTTGGAAGATGTAGAACTTCAGATAATCGGTTTCCGGGACGTTCCATAGGACGGGGTGGTCCGGGCCCTGGGTGCGGGCTTCCACCAGGCGCAGCTCCACCTGGGCGTCGCTGGCGGCGCTTTGGAGCATCTTCCGGAACAGGGCGTCCGTCATAAAGTGAGAGCAGGAACAGGTGGCCAAGTACCCGCCCCGGGGCAGGGCCTTCATGGCCCGGTAGTTGATCTCCTTGTAGCCCCGCTCCGCGTTTTTCACCGTCTTGCCGGACTTGGTGAAGGCGGGCGGGTCCAGGATGATGTAGTCGTACTCCCCCGGGGTCAGGTTGGGCAGCAGGTCGAAGACGTTGGCCACCTCGTACTCCACCGAGAGGCCGTTGCGGGCGGCGTTCTCTTTGGCGCAGGCGATGGCCGTCTCGCTCACGTCCACCGAGTGCACCCGCTTGGCCCCGGCCTTGGCGCAGTTGAGCCCAAAGGAGCCCGTGTGGGTGAAGCAGTCCAGCACGGCCCTCCCCGGGGCGATGCGGGCCGCCGCGGCCCGGTTGTACTTCTGGTCCAGGAAAAAGCCGGTCTTTTGGCCGTTCTCAAAGTCCACCAGGTAGCGGATGCCGTTCTCCACAATCTCCGTCTGGGTGGATTCGGGCAGGGGCTTGCCCTCCAGGGGATACCAGCCCTTGTTCTGCTCCATGCCCTCCAGCTCCCGGATCTTCACGTCGTTGCGCTCATAAATGCCCCGGATGTGCTCGCCGCCGGCCTCGATGGCCTGTACCAGGGCGGGGAAGATCCAGTCCTTGCGCAGCTCGGTGCCCAGGCACAACGTCTGGGTGACCAGGATGTCCCCAAACTTGTCCACCGTCAGGCCGGGGAAGCGGTCCGCCTCTCCAAAGATGACGCGGCAGCTGTCCGCGTCCCGTCCCATGACAGTTTTGCGGTAGTCCCAGGCGTACTGGGCCCGCCGGGCGAAAAAGGCCTGGTCGAACTTGTCGTTGGCGTTTTGAGAGAGCAGCCGCACCCGGATTTTCGAGTGGGAGTTGTAATACCCCGTGCCCAGATACCGCCCCTTGGGGCTGCGCACGTCGCAGAGGGCGCCGTCCTCCAGGGCGCCCTCCTGGGCGGTGATCTCGTTGTCGAACACCCAGGGGTGGCCCTGCTGGGCCCGCTTGGCGCCCCGGGCATCAATCGTTACAAAGGGATAGGGCCGGTCCGATTTCATAGTTTTTTCTCCTTTCCAAACGTCAAGGGCGGCCCGCCAGCTGCCCCCTGAGCTTTTTATAATACAGCACACCCGTAACATCGGCCAGGGCCCAGCCAATGGGCACGCTCCACCAGATGCCCACCACCCCAATGGCCGGGATGGCCGACAGAATATACGCCAGGGCCACCCGGGTGCCCAGGGAGATGACCGTCAGCACCAAGCTCATGCCCGGCCGCTCGATGGCCCGGTACAGGCCGTACAGCAAAAACAGGATGCCAATGCCAAAGTAGAAGGCCCCCTCAATGCGCAGGTACTGCACCCCCACCGCCAGGATCTCCGTCTCCTCTGGCTTGACAAAGAGCAGCAGCAGGGGCTTGGCAAACACAAACACCAGAACAGAGATGAGAAGGGCGAACACCACCGAGGAGACCACCGCGCTTTTGATGCCCCGGCCCACCCGGTCCATCCGCTTGGCGCCGTAATTCTGGGCGATGAAGGTGGAAAAGGCGTTGCCAAAGTCCTGCACGGGCATGTAGGCGAAAGAGTCGATCTTCACCGCGGCGGCAAAGGCGGCCATCACCACGGTGCCAAAGGAGTTGACCAGCCCCTGCACCATCAAAATGCCAAAGTTCATCACCGACTGCTGCACGCAGGTGAGAAGGGAGAACCGGGCAATCTCCAGCACCCGGTCCTTTTCCCAGCGCACATCCTGGCGGCTGGGGCGCAGCTGGGGCATTTTGGCCAGCGTAAACGCCAGCAGCCCCAGCCCCGACACCCACTGGGAAAGGCTGGTGGCAAAGGCGGCCCCCGCCACGCCCCAGGGCACCACCACCACAAACACCAAATCCAGCGCGATGTTCAGCACAGCGCTGACGCCCAAAAACAACAGGGGCGTGGCGGAGTTGCCAATGGCCCGCAGCAGGCAGGCAAAGTAGTTGTACAGAAAAGTGCCCCCAATGCCCCAGAAGATCACCCACAGGTAAGAGCGCATCAGGGGGTAGACCTCTTCCGGCACCTGCAGCAGCCCCATCATGGGGTCGATGAGCAGGAACACCGCCAGGTTCATCACCACGGTGAACCCGGCAATCATCAAAAAGGAGAGGGACAGGCTGTTTTTCAGCCGGGCCCGGTCCCCCTCTCCAAAGCGGATGGAGAACACCGCCCCGCTGCCCATGCACATCCCCAGCAGGATGGAGGTGAGGAAGGTCATCAGCGTGTAGGAGGACCCCACCGCCGCCAGGGCCGTGGCCCCCAAAAACTGCCCCACAATCAGGGTGTCGGCCACGTTGTAGAACTGCTGGAGCAGGTTGCCCAAAATCATGGGCAGGGCAAACAGCAGCATCCCTTTGGTGACAGGGCCCCGGGTCAAATCTCGATTCATCCGCTCCTCAAACCTTTCGTAATTAAAATCTTACATTACGAAAGAATTATAGCAAAACAAATTTCCAAAGTCAATCTGCTCTTTACTTTTAGAAACCTATCGGGTATAATCGAGCTATCACGCAAAGGAGGAAGCGCCATGTTTTTAGAAGGTTTGGACGCCCTGGACCAACAGATTGTCTCCCTGCTCATCGAGAACGCCCGGCTCTCCTACTCGGACATTGGGGAGAAGGTGGGCCTTTCCCGGGTGGCGGTGAAAAGCCGCATCCAGGCCCTGGAGCAGCGGGGCGTCATCGAGGAGTACACCACCATCATCAACCCCCAGAAAATCAGCGGGGCGGTGTCCTGCTACTTTGAGCTGGAGTTCTCCCCCGCAGGCTTTGGGGAGGCCGTGGCCCGGCTGGAGGCCTGCCCCACCGTCACCCAAATCTACCGGGTGACCGGCAGCCACAAGCTCCACGTCCACGCCGTGGCCGCCACCAACCAGGAGATGGAGGACCTGCTCCGCAGCGTCATCGACCCCCTGCCCGGCCTGGAGAAGTGCAGCTGCAACGTCATCCTCTCCCGGATTAAGGATATCAAGGGGCTGCGGCTGTAGGTCACTTCCGGGTCAGCCGCACCACGCACTCGATGTGCTGGGTGTGGGGGAACATATCCACCGGCTGGATCTGCTCTATCTTGTAGTGGTTGGCCTGGAGGACGCCCAGGTCCCGTGAGAGGGTCTCCGGGTCGCAGGAGATGTACACCACCCGTTTGGGGGCGCAGGCGCACAGGGCCGTGAGGAACTCCCGGCTGGCCCCGGCCCGGGGCGGGTCCATAAACACCACGTCCCACCGCTCCCGCTCCAGGGCGGCCTCTTCCAAAAACTCCCCGGCGTCCCCGCAGGTGAACCAGGCGTTCTTCATGCCGTTTTCCCTGGCGTTCTGGATGGCGTCCTTCACCGCGTCGGGGTTCAGCTCCACCCCCAGCACCTGGCCGGCGCCGTGCTTGGCCGCCACCAGGCCGATGGTGCCAATGCCGCAGTAGGCGTCCAGCACCTTCTCCCTGCCGGAAAGCCCCGCGAACTCCATGGCCTTGCTGTAGAGCACCTCTGTCTGCACGGGGTTGATTTGGTAAAAGGACTTGGCGGAGATGCGGAACCGGCACCCGCACAGCTCGTCCACGATGTAGCCGGGGCCGTAGAGCACCTTCTCCCGCTCCCCCAGCACCAGGGAGGTGCGCTTGTCGTTGACGTTCTGCAGGATGGTGGTGATCTCCGGGTGGAGGGCCAGCAGCTTTTCCACAAAGTGCTTTTTGGCGGTGAACACGGGGGTGCCCGTCACCAGCACCACCATCACCTGGCCGGTGGCAAAGCCCCGCTTTACCAGCACGTGGCGCAGAAAGCCCCGTCCCGTGTTCTCGTCATAGGCCTGGAGCTTGAAGTCCTTCAGCAGCCCCCGGATGGAGACGATGATCCGGTCGGCGGTTTCGTCCTCGGTCTGGCAGGAGTCGATGGGCACGATCTTGTGGGTGCTGGACTGGTACACCCCGCTGATGATCCTGCCCCGGCGCTTGTCGTAGGCAAAGGCCGCCTGCACCTTGTTGCGGTAGTGGTAGGGCGTCTCCATCCCCAATATGGGGGAGACTTTCCCAAACTTGCCCAGCAGCTTTTGGCAGCGGTCCTGCTTCCAGGCAAGCTGGCGGGGATAGCTTAAATTTTGCAGCTGGCACCCGCCGCACTTGCGGTACACCGGGCAGGGCGCGCCCGCGGCCCCCAGCCAGGGGGCGGGCGCCTCTCTGGAGGGCTTGGCCTTTTGGCTGGGCCTGCCCGCTTCGCCGCCGCGGCTGGAGCCGCGGGGGCCCGGGCGGTGGGAATGGTTCCTCTCCATAACGCCGCTCCTTTCTCTGAAAGGGATTTTTGTGGTGAAAAAAGGCTCGCCGCTGGGAAGCTCCCTGGCAGCGGGCCTTTTGGCTTTTGGGTTTAATATTTCCGGAACCGCTGGTAACGCTTCTCCAGCAGCTCTTCCACGGGCAGGGCCTGCAGCTCTGGCAGCAGGCGCTCCAACTCCTCCTGGATCTGGCGGTAGGTCTCGGCAAAGTCCTTGTCCTCGGGAAAGACCTGCTCCACCACGCCCAGGTCCGCCATGTCCTGGGCTGTCAGCCGCAGGCAGTCGGCGGCGTCCTTCACCTTTTTAGAGTCCTTCCACAGGATGCTGGCGCAGCCCTCGGGGGAGATGACAGAGTACACCGCGTTCTCCAGAATCCACACCTGGTCGGCCACTGCCAGGGCCAGGGCCCCGCCGCTGCCGCCCTCTCCCACCAGGATGGAAACGATGGGGGTCTTCAGGCCGGACATCTCCAGCAGGTTCTCCGCAATGGCCTGCCCCTGGCCCCGCTCCTCGGCGCCCATGCCGCAGAAGGCCCCGGCGGTGTCCACAAAGCACACCACCGGCCGGTGGAACTTCTCCGCCTGGCGCATCAGGCGCAGCGCCTTGCGGTAGCCCTCTGGGTTGGGAGATCCGAAGTTGCGCTTCACCCGCTCCCGCATGTCCTTGCCCTTGTCAATGGCGATGACGGTGACGGGCTGGCCCTTCAGGGTGGCGATGCCCCCCACAATGGCCGGGTCGTCGGCAAAGCGCCGGTCCCCGTGGAGCTCGATAAAGTCCTCAAAGATGTTCTCGATGTAAGAGAGCCCCGTGGGCCGGTCCTTGGCCCGGGCCAGCAGGACTTTTTCATAGGCGCTCATTGTGCCGCCCCCTTTCTGTGGAGCTTCAACAGCTTGGCAATGGCTTCCCTCTGCTGGGTGCGGGGGACGATCAAATCCACAAAGCCGTGCTCTAAGAGGAACTCTGCCTTCTGAAAGCCCTGGGGCAGCTTTTTGCGGATGGTCTGCTCGATGACCCGGGCCCCGGCAAAGCCGATGGTGGCCCCGGGCTCCGCCATAATCACGTCCCCGTCCATAGCGAAGCTGGCGGTGACGCCCCCGGTGGTGGGGTCGGTGAGCACCGTCAGGTAGAAGTTGCCCGCGTCAGAGTGCCGGCGCAGGGCGGCGCTGGTCTTGGCCATCTGCATCAGAGAGAGGATGCCCTCCTGCATGCGGGCCCCGCCGGAAACGGTAAAGCCCACCACCGGCAGGGAGTGCTCGGTGGCGTACTCGAACAGGCGGGTGATCTTCTCGCCCACCACGGTGCCCATGCTGCCGATCATAAAATTGGGGTCCATCACGAACAGGGCGCAGGGCTCGCCGCCCACCCGGGCGGTGCCGCACACCACGCCCTCTTTCTCCCGAGAGGCCAGCTTGGCGTTGCGCAGCTTTTGGTCATAGCCGGGAAAGTCCAGGATATCCCGGCTCATCATGTCGCCGTACAGCTCCTGAAAGCTCTCCTCGTCTGTCAGATAGCCAATCCGGTCCCGAGGGCCGATGCGGAAATGATACCCGCAGGCGGTGCACACCTGCTGATTATCCTGCAATTCACTCAAGGGCAGCTGCACCCCGCAGTGGGGGCAGGTGGTGCGGATGCCAGCGTCCTCTTCCGGCACCGGCTTGCCGCCCTTTTCCAGCTCGTTCTGGGGCGAGCGGAACAGGCCCATCAAATTCATAGCCATCACCCTTCTTTACCTTTCGCGCTCCGGCGGGGTCAGTTCCCCGGCCCCTGGAACGTCTTCATAAAATCCGTGTAGTAGTCGCCCTTTTTAAAGCGCTCGTCCCGGATAATCTCAATCTGGTCCTCAATGTTGTTCTGGGTGCCCCACACCACCAGCTCGCTGAGGGCGGCCATCATCTTGCGGATGGCCTCCTCCCGGGTGGAGGAGTAGACAATCATCTTGCCCAGCATGCTGTCGTAATAGGGGGGGATCTCGTACCCCTCGTACAGGAAGGTGTCAAACCGCACCCAGGGGCCGCCGGGGGTGTGGAAAAAGCCCACCTTGCCCGGGCCCTTGGCGTTGATGCGGCACTCGATGGCCGCCCCCTGCACGCGGATGTCCTTCTGGGTAAAGTCCAGGGGCACCCCGGCGGCAATGCGGATCTGCCACTTGACGATGTCCACGCCCGTCACCAGCTCGCTGACCGGGTGCTCCACCTGCAGCCGGGTGTTCATCTCCATAAAATAGAAATTGTGGTCCCGGTCCATCAGGAACTCCACCGTGCCGGCGTTTACATAGTGAGAGGCGCGGGCCGCCCGGGCGGCGGTTTCCATCAGCCTGGCCCGCAGCTCCGGCGTCACCGCCGGGGAGGGGGACTCCTCGATGAGCTTCTGGTTGTTCCGCTGGATAGAGCACTCCCGCTCGCCCAGGCAGACAATGTTCCCCTCTTCGTCGGCCAGCAGCTGCACCTCGATGTGCTTGACCGGGTCCAGGTACTTCTCCATGTACATGCGGCCGTCTCCAAAGGCTTTTTCCGCCTCGCTGGAGGCCGTCTGGAAGGCCCGCTCCATGTCCTCGGGGCGCTCTACCAGGCGAATGCCCTTGCCGCCGCCCCCGGCGCTGGCCTTGATGAGCACGGGATAGCCGATCTGCTCCGCGGCCTTCTTGGCCTCCCCGGCGTCCTTCAGGATGTCGGTGCCCGGGGTGGTGGGCACCCCGTTTTCCTTCATCAGCCGCCGGGCCGTGTCCTTGTCCCCCATGTGGGAGATCACCTCTGCCGGGGGGCCGATGAACACAATGCCGTACTGCTTGCACAGGGCGGCAAACTCCGCGTTTTCCGAAAGGAAGCCGTAGCCCGGGTGAATGGCCTGGGCGTGGGTGGCCAGGGCCGCGCTGACAATGCGCTCCCCGTTGAGATAGCTTTCCTCGGCCCGGGCGCCGCCAATGCAGATGGCCTGGTCCGCCAGGGCCACATGCAGGCTTTCCCGGTCGGCTTCGGAATACACCGCCACGGTGGAGATGCCCATTTCCTTACAGGCCCGGATGACCCGAATGGCGATCTCCCCCCGGTTGGCGATCAGAATTTTTGTGAACACATGCTTTCATCCTTTCCGCAAAGGGGCGGCCGCCCCTTATTCGGATTTCACCAGGGCGAAGGAGAACTCCGCGCTGACGCACACTTTGCCGTTTACCGAGCCCTTGCCCTTGGCAAAGTAGAAATTGCCCCGCTGCCGGGTGATCTCGCACTCGGTCTCCAGGGTGTCGCCGGGCTTTACCTGGCCCCGGAACTTCACCTTGTCCAGAGAGGTGAACATGGGGGTGCAGCCCTCTGCGGCGCCGCTTGCCAGCAGCACGCAGGCGCTTTGGGCCATCATCTCGCACTGGATGACCCCGGGCACCACCGGGTTGCCGGGAAAGTGCCCCTGAAGGAAGTACTCGTCCCCCTTGATGTGGCACTTGCCGTGGGCCACGCCGTCGATAAGCTCCACCTCGTCCACCAGCAGCATGGGCTCCCGGTGGGGGAGGATCTTTTTGATCTCTTCTTTATTCATACAGACGTTCCTCCTGTTGCAATGGACACAGTTTCCTACTTGAAATGAGAAAGTGAACAAATGAAGAAAAAAGCCAGGTTTTATCTAGGTTTTTTCATTTGTACCAATGTACAAGTGAAAACGATTTTCACTTGCACGGTATTTTTCTCTCGTACATAGGTGCAAGTGGCGGAACCCGCATAAACACTGGATTTTTGGCTCACTTGTACATTTCCCTCTCTCAAGCCGGCGCGTGGCCGCGCGGGACAAGCCGCGCACGGCGCTTAAAGGCGCCGGGGTTTTCTGAGAGACGCTAACTGGAAAGCCCGCGCTCGGGTTTAGGCGAGACAAGTAAAAGTTTTGCCAGCTTTTTCAAAAGCTGCGGGGTTTGGGGCGCAGTTTGCCGGTGGCAAACGCCCTGCGCCGACCGAACCGGCAGGTGAGACCGGCGCCCCAAGACCTTCAGGGGGTGCGGGGCCGCTACGTCCCGGTGGGACGTTGCCCAGCGGCCGGCCGAGCCGGCAGGCGAGACCCGTAAGCCACCGCCTTCCCCTACTCCAAAAAAGGGGGGACGGACGTCCCCCTCTTGGGGTGCCACAGAGCCCGGGGTTTTTGCTTGTGGAAGGGGCGGGCAGGGTGCCTCCGCGGCCGCTCCCGGGGCTATCTGCTTCGCAGCATGCGCCCCGTTCGCTGCACTTCTTCCACCGGCTGCGCCGGTTAAGGCCGTGGAGCTCTGCTCCACACCTCGCAAACTTTTGAAAAAGTTTGATCAAAACTTTTTCTTGTCTCTACCTCACCCAAGTGCGACCCCTTACACGATGCGGAACAAAGGCTGGTTGAACTCCACCACCTGGCCGTTGCCCACGCAGATCTCCGCCACAGTGCCGTCTACCTCGGCGGGAATCTCGTTCATCAGCTTCATGGCCTCGATGATGCACAGGGTGTCGCCCTTCTTCACCTGGTCGCCCACCTCCACAAAGGGACGGGCGTCCGGGCCGGGGGCAGAGTAGAACACCCCCACCGTGGGGGCCAGCACCAGCGTGCCCTCCTTCACCGGGGCGGGCTCTTCGTGGGTGACGCCCAACGCCTCGGCCCCCGTTGCCGGGACCGGAGCCGCGGGAACAGCGGCCGCCACGGGGGCGGCCACCACTTCCACCTGGCGCTCCAGGCGCAGCTGCTGGCCTTCTTCCACCAGCTCCAGGCCGGTCAGGCCGGTCTCTTTCATCAGCTTTGCCAAGCTCTCGATCTTCTTTACATCCATAGCTCAAACCCTCCGGAAAGCAAGATAGGCGTTGTGGCCGCCAAAGCCCAGGGAGGCGGACAGCGCCAGGTCCACCTGGGCCTCGCGGGCCTGGTTAGGCACATAGTCCAGGTCGCACTCCGGGTCGGGCACTTCATACCCGATGGTGGGGGGCACAATGCCCTCCTTCACGGCCAGCACGCAGGCAATGGCCTCCACGGCCCCGGCGGCGCCCAGCATGTGGCCCGTCATGGACTTGGTGGAGGACACCATGCACTGGCGGGCGGCCTCCTCGCCCAGGGCCGTCTTAATGGCCTTGGTCTCGCAGGCGTCATTGAGGGGGGTGCTGGTGCCGTGGGCGTTGATGTACAGCTTGGAGTAGTCCTCGCAGCCGCCGGCCTCCTCCAGGGCCATCTTCAAGGCGGCGGCGCCGCCCTGGCCGTCGGGCTGGGGCGCGGTGATGTGGTAGGCGTCGCAGGTGACGCCGTAGCCGCACAGCTCGCCGTAAATCTTGGCCCCGCGGGCCACGGCGTGCTCGTACTCCTCCAGCATCAGGGCCCCGGCGCCCTCGCCCATGACGAAGCCGCTGCGGCGGGCGTCGAAGGGCGTGCAGGCGATGGAGGGGTCCTCCTGGGTGGAGAGGGCCTTCATATTGCTGAAGCCCGCCACGCCAATGGGGATGATGGCCGCCTCGGCGCCGCCGGTGAGCACCGCGTCCAGATAGCCGTGCTTAATGGCCCGGTAGGCCTCGCCAATGGCGTTGTTGCCCGTGGCGCAGGCGGTGACAATGGGGATGGAAGCCCCCTGGAAATTGTACTTGATGGCGATGAGGCCCCCGGCCATGTTGATAATCATGCCGGGCACGAAGAAGGGGGACACCCGCCGGGGGCCCTTCTCCATCAGGACCTTCTGCTCCTCGGCAAAGGTGTGCATGCCGCCAATGCCAGAGCCGAAATAGGTGCCGATGCGCTCGGGGGGCAGGGTGCCCTTGACGCCGCTCTCCTCCACAGCCTGGGTGGCGGCGGCCATAGCGTACTGGCAGAAGATATCGTACTTGCGCAGGTCGGACTTCTCCATGTACTGCAGGGGGTTGAAGTCCTTCACCTCGGCGGCCACCTTGGCCTTGTGGTCCGCGGTGTCAAAGTGGGTGATGGGGCCGATGCCGCACTTGCCCGCTTTCAGGCTCTCCCAAAAGGAGGGCACGTCGTTGCCCACGGGGGTGACGCAGCCCATGCCGGTCACTACAACTCTTCTCATATAGCCAGCCCTCCGTCCACGCGGATGGTCTCCCCGGTGATGTAGTCGCTCTCGGGGGAGGCCAGGAACAGGGCCACGTTGGCCACGTCCTCGGGGGTGCCCATCTTCCGCATGGGCACCTGCACCAGCAGGGGGTTGTCCTCTTTGATGTCCTTGGTCATGGCGGTCTCAATAAACCCGGGGGCAATGCAGTTGCAGCACACGCCCCGGCTGCCCAGCTCCTTGGCCACGCTCTTGGAAAGGCCGATGAGCCCCGCCTTGCTGGCGGCGTAGTTTACCTGGCCCACGTTGCCCACCAAGCCCGCGATGGAGCTGATGTTGATGATCTTGCCGGAGCGCTTGCGCATAAAGTCCCGGTAGCAGGCACGGATCATGTGGAAAGCGCCCTTTAAGTTGATATCCAGCACCATGTCGTAGTCCTCGTCCTTCATGGTGACCATCAGGCCGTCCCGGGTGACGCCGGCGTTGTTCACCAGGATATCCACCTTGCCCAGGTCCTTTTTCACCTGGGCCACGGTGGCCTCCACGGCCTGCTCGTCCCGCACGTCGCAGGGATAGCACACAGCCCGGCGTCCCAGGGCCTCAATCCCGCCCTTGGTCTCCAGGGCGGGCTCTTCCGGCCCCACATAGATGATAGCCACGTCCGCGCCGTTGGCCGCCAGCTTCAGGGCAATGGCCCTGCCCAGCCCCTGGGAAGCCCCGGTGACCAGCGCGATCTTTCCTTCCAGCTTCATTTTCATTGACCTCCTGCCCGTCCCCGCTTTGGCAAAGCGTCCGGACGGCTTCTTTGCTTTTTCTTTCTTAAACATGATGGAACAGCGGTCTCTTTACAGCAACTGTCAAGAGAACCCCCACGGGGGCTTTTCGGGCTGGTTCAGCCCTGGGCCTTCACGGCCTCCACTGCCGCCTTCAGGGTTTCCTCGTCCTGCACGTTCAGCACGGTGACGCCTTTGACCGTCTTGCGGATGAGCCCGCACAGGGTCTTGCCGGGACCACACTCGATAAAGGTGTCCACCCCCAGCCCGCACAGCCGCTCCACGGTCTCCTGCCAGCGCACCGGGCTCTTCACCTGGTCCACCAGCAGCTCCTTGGCGGCAGCCTGGGTGTAGGGCTGAGCGTTGAAATTGGCGTACACCGGCACCTTGGCCTCAGAAAGTTCCAAAGGCTCCAGCACCTCTTTCAAGGTCTGGGAGGCGCTCTCCATAAAGGGGGAGTGGAACCCGCCGCTGACTGCCAGCAGCTTGGCCCGGCCGCCGGCCTCTTCCACTTTCTTGCAGAATTCCTCGATCTGGGATTTCTCCCCGGCGCACACCAGCTGGCCGGGGCAGTTGTAGTTGACGGGCCACACCTTCTCAAACCCGGCGCACAGCTCCTCCACCTGCTGGTTCGAGAGCTTGAGCACCGCGGCCATGGCCCCGGGGTTTGCTTCCCCGGCGGCCTGCATGGCCTTTCCCCGCTTGCACACAAAGCCGAAGCCCTGCTCCGGCGCGAACACCCCGGCAAAGCTCAGGGCCGCAATCTCCCCCAGGGAGAAGCCTGCCACATAGTCCGGGGAAACCCCCGCCTCCTCCAGGGCCTTGGCCGCGGCCAGGTCCACGCAGTAGAGGCAGGGCTGGGTGTTCTCGGTGAGGGAAAGCTCCTCCACGGGAGCGGTAAAGCACTGCTGGCTGGTGCCGGGGCGCAGCTTGTCCGCCGTGTCGAACACAGCCTGGGCGGCGGGGCTCACCTCACAGAGGGACTGGCCCATGCCGCTGTACTGGGCGCCCTGCCCAGCGAACACAAAGGCTATCTTACCCATTTGCCCGCTCCTTTCAGCACCTCTTCCGCCTGCTGGAACATCTCCTGGATGATCTCGGCGGCGGGCTGCTCTTTATTCACCATGCCGGCGATCTGCCCGGCCAAAAAGTCGCCGGTCTTCTCGTCGCCCTCCACGGCGGCCCGGTACAGGGCGCCGCTGCCCAGCTTCTCCAGCTCCTCGTCGGAGATCTGGCTGTACTCGGCCTTGGCGTAATCCTTGGCGAACTGGTTCTTGATCTGCCGCACCGGATGGCCCAGCCGCTTGCCGGTGACCATGGTGGCGATATCGTTGGCCTTTAAGACCTTCTTTTTATAGTTGGGATGGACGCCGCACTCCTCGGCCACCAGGAACCGGGTGCCCACCTGCACGCCCTGGGCCCCCAGCATGAAGGCCGCCGCGATGCCCCGGCCGTCGCCAATGCCGCCAGCCGCCAGCACGGGCAGGTGGGTGGCGTCGCACACCTGGGGCACCAGCACCATGGTGGTCAAATCGCCCACATGGCCGCCGGACTCGCCGCCCTCGGCGATGATGGCGGCAGCGCCCGCCTTGGTCACCAGCTTGGCCATGCCCACGGAAGCCACCACGGGGATGACCTTGATGCCGGCCTCCAGCCACATGGGCATGTAGCGGGAGGGGTTGCCCGCGCCGGTGGTCACCACGGCCACCTTCTCCTGGGCCACCAGCTGGGCCACCTCCTCGGCGAAGGGGGACATCAGCATGATGTTCACACCAAAGGGCTTGTCGGTCAGGCTGCGGGCCAGGTCGATCTGCTTTTTCAGGTACTCGGCATTGGCGTTCATGGCGGAGATGATCCCCAGGCCGCCGCCGTTGGAGACGGCCGCCGCCAGCTTTCCATCGGAGATCCAGGCCATGCCGCCCTGGAAAATGGGGTACTCTATGCCCAAAAGGTCGCAGATGGGCGTTTTAATCATGACATTCCATCCTTTCCCGGCGGGCTGGGCCCGCCTTAAAGTGTCTTATATACTAGCTAAAAAGCAACTGTCTCAAGATCGCTCCCCGCTTTGGCGGCCGGGGCCAAACTGTGTTGGCCCTTCCCCCGCCAAGCGAAAGCGGTTCGCTGGGAAATTGAAAATTTACCAGCGAACTACGCAAGCCGCGGTGGAAAGCCCGCCGCCAAAGGCGGTGAGCACCACATAGTCGCCCCGCTGCAGCAGGCCCTGGCGGTTGGCCTCATCCAGCAGGATGGGCTCACTGGCGGAAGAGGTGTTGCCATAGCGGTCGATGTTGATGAGGAACTTCTCCGGGGCAATCTCCGGCAGGCGCCGCCGGGCCTCGTTGATAATGCGGTAGTTGGCCTGGTGGGGGATGACGGCCTTCACCTGCTCGCCGGTAATGCCGGCCTCCTCCATCACCTGGCGCACATCCCGCACCATAGAGGTGACCGCGAATTTATAGGTCTCCTGGCCCTGCATATTCACCACGTTTTTCTTCAGCGGGTTCTCGTAGAAGGGGGAGTTGTCCCACTTGGTGGGAATGGAGATCACGTCCTCCCCGCCCTTGGTGGTCAGCACCGAGGACAGGTAGCCATCCCCCTCGCCCAGCACGGCGGCCCCGGCGCCGTCGCCAAAGATGACGCAGGTGCTCCGGTCGGCCCAGTCGATCAGGCCGCTCATGCGCTCGGAGCTGACCACCAGCACCTTCTTCACCCGGCCCCGGGCAAAAAAGCCGTCGGCCACATCCAGGGCATAGAGAAAGCCCGGGCAGGCCACGTTGATGTCAAAACAGGGGCAACTGCCGGCGCCCAGGCGGTTCTGCACCATGCCCGCCAGGCCGGGGGAGATGGTGTCCGCGCTGATGGTGGCTGCGATGATCATATCCAGCTCCTCGGGCTTTACGCCGCTGTTCTCCAGGGCGCGCCGGGCCGCCTCCACGCCCATGTCGGTGGCGGTCTCTGTGGTGCAGACATGGCGCTGCTTCACGCCCACCCGTTTTGTGATCCATTCGTCCGAGGTCTCTACCATGTGGGAAAGGTCTTCGTTTGTCACAACCTTTTCCGGCGCAAAGCTGCCCGTGCCCAGAATCTGAAAGCTCATGTCCTTTTCTCCCGTTCAAAAACTTGTTTTTCCGCGAAACCCGCGCCGCCCTGTTCGGGCGCCTTTACTTCAGTGTGCTTAACCATTATATTTTATAAGAAACAGGCGGATTTGTCAATCAATCCTGCGCCCGGCCCTCGTTTCTTCCGGAAGGGCCCTTCCCTGCCCCCGGACGCCCCGCTGGGATGCGGAAAGGGACCCTCCCGGGGGAAGGGTCCCTCTTTCACGGCCAAGGCCCGGCCGGTTACACCACCATGCCGCCGCTGACGCCCAGCACCTGCCCGGTGATGAACTCCTGCTCCAGCAGGAAGGCCGCCGCCTGGGCCGTCTCCTCCGGCGTGCCGGTCCGCCCCAGAGGGGTCTCCTCCCGCAGGGCTGCCAAGTCCGCCTCTGTCAGGTCCCCGTTCATGGGGGTGTCTATCACGCCGGGGGACAGGCAGTTCACCCGGATGCCCGAAGGGCCCTCCTCCTTGGCCAGGGCCTTGGTCAGGCCGATGACCCCCGCCTTGGCGGCGGAGTAGGCCGCCTCGCAGGAGGCGCCCACCTCTCCCCACATGGAACTGACGTTGACAATGCTGCCCCGCTTCTCCCGGATCATGGCGGGCAGGGCCCGGCGGCAGCACAGGAACACGCTGGTCAAATCCCCGTCCACCACCCAGTGCCAGTCCGCCAAGGTCATGTCGGTGAACAGGCCCTTCCAGGCCACGCCGGCGCTGTTCACCAGGCCCTCCACAAAGCCCAGGTCCCGCTCTACGGCGCCGAACAGGGCCTCTACCTGGGCCTCTTGGGTCAGGTCCGCCGGATAGGCCCGGGCAAAGCCCCCCTCCCGGCAGATGGCCTCCTCCAAGCTCTTGGCGGCGGCTTCGTTGGCGTGGTAATGCAGCGCCACCCGCCAGCCCCGGCGGGCCAGCTCTTTCGCCACCGCCCGGCCAATGCCGCCGGAGGCCCCTGTCACCAGTGCGTTTTTCACAGCTTTCCCTCCCTGCTGGTAAAAGTCTTCACCGCTCCATGTCGCCCCGCTCGTAGAGGATGGCGGCCAGGGCGGCCAGGGGCGCGGTCTCCGTGCGGAGGATGCGGGGCCCCAGGGTGAGGAGCTTGGCCCCCAGAGACTGGGCCAAAGCCGCTTCCTCGGGGGCAAAGCCCCCCTCCGGCCCCACAAAGACGAACAGCCGCCCCCCGGCGGTTTGCAGGGCCTGCTTCAGGCTCTCCTGCCCCCGCTCGTAAAAGAAGAGGATTTCCCCCTGCCGGGCGGCCTCTTCCAGGGCCTGCTTCAGGGGCCGGGGCTCCTCCACCGCGGGAATGATGCCCCGGCCGCTCTGCATGGCGGCCTCCCGGGCAATTTTCTGCAGGCGGGCGGTCTTTTTCTGCGCCCCCTTCCGGTCCAGCCTCACCACGCACCGGGCGCTCTCCACCGGCCAAAGGGCCGCAGCCCCCAGCTCCACCGCCTTTTGGGTGACGGTCTCCAGCTTGTCCCCCTTGGCCAGGCACTGGCAGACTGTCACCTGGGCGCGGGGCTCGGTGCGGTTGGGGAACGCCTCTTCCACCCGCACCAGGGCGCTTTCCCCTTGGGCAGAGACAAAGGTGCAGGCATAGTCCGTCCCCTGCCCATCACAGAGGGTCAGTGCCTCCCCCGGGCGCATCCGCAGGGACCGGACGATGTGCCGGCCGTCCTCGCCGCCCAGCAGCACCTCCCCCTGGGGGCGGCCCTCCACAAAAAAACGGGGCATTGCGCTCCCCTCCCTTTCCGCGTTCTCTGCTCCTGATTCTATCCTGCCCCCGGGGTTTTGTCAACGCCTTTTCCCACGGGGCGGTCAAACTTTGTTGATGATTTTCTTGACGGGATATGGTATACTGTCTATGTATACCTGAAACCCACATCCCGGAAGGAGGCGCTCCTGTGAGACTGGCTGTATGGAAACGCCTGGCCGCCGCGGCCTTGGCGGCTTTTCTCTGCCTGGTCCAGGCGGGGTGCTCCTTCTCGGTTCTCGACGCCCAAAACCTTATGTCCCCGCCCCGGGCCAACTTGGAACAGCAGGGCATTTATGAGCTGCTGCAGGGGGACGGGCAGGAGCTGACCTTTGTCTACCCCAAGCGGGGGGAGCACCGCTCTGCCATCATCATGCGGGACTGGACCGGCGACGGCGTGGAGGACGCCATTGGCTTTGTCTCCCCAGAGGGGGGCGGCGTGGAGGTCAGCTTTTTGGAAAAGGGGGAAAGCGCCTGGCGCATTGCCGCCTCTTTCTCCAACACCGCCACCCAGGTGGACATGGTCCTGTTTGGGGACCTGAACGGCGACGGCCGGGAGGATGTGCTCATCGGCTGGGGGAGCGCCTCTGGCACCACGGGCCGCACCGCCGCGGTGGACGCCTATCTCTTTGACGGGGAAAACGTCACCGAATACCTGTTGGGCACCTACGGCGAAATGACAGCCACAGACTTTGACGGCGACGGCGTGATCGAGGTGTTCACGGTGGACAAGTACCTGGCCGCCGAGGAAGAGGGCGCCGAGGACCTGCCCGCCCTGGCCCATCTCTTCGCCTGGGAGGAGGGCGCCCTGCAGGAGCTCGCCTCCACCGCCGCGGACAACTCCCTCACCAACTACACCTCCATCCACTTTGGCGCGCTGGACCGGGGCCTTTCCGGCGTGGTGCTGGACGGCGCCAAGGCAGACGGCAGCATGACCACCCAGGTCTTCCTGCTGGAAGAGGGGACCCTTCGGAACATCCCCTCCGGCGCCAATGCGGAGAGTTATCAAAACCCCTATGCCCGCCCCTCTACCGCCCCCTTTGTGTCCCAGGATATCAACGGGGACGGCCTGCTGGAACTGCCCGTGGTAAGCCAGCTGCCCGTCCTCTCCCAGGGCGTCACCCTGGACTCCACCAGCTACTTGGTGCAGTGGAGCCGCTTTCAGGCGCAGGGAGAACCAGAGGCCGTGCTGTACGCCCTGATGGACCTGGGGGAGAACTATTGGCTAGAGCTGCCAGAGTCCCTGGTGGGAAAGATCTCCGCCTCCAACGACTCGGCCCGCCGCACCGTCACCTACACCGAGGTGGTCACCTCAGAAGACGGGGTGCAGCTTTTGGGTTCTCCCCTGTTTGCCATCCGGGTGTTCACCCAGTCCGCCTGGGACAGCCGGGGCGTGACCAGCGGCTATGAAAAGCTGGCCGTCCAGGGGGACCTGGTGTACGGCATCCAGGTTTTCACCCGGGACGAGGCTTACCTGCGGGCCATTGGGCAGATCCGCCAGGGATTTCACATCATTGCGGAATGAGGGGCCTGCGGCCCTGTTGGAGAGAACATCAGGAAGGAGAGGCCATCTACCATGAAAAAGATCCTTGTTGCAGAGGACGAGCAGAACATTCGGGAGTTTGTGGTCATCAACCTGGAGCGCGCGGGCTATCGGGCCTATGAGGCGGAGAACGGCGACCAGGCCCTGGAGCTCTATGAACAGGAAAACGGCGATTTTGACGTGGCGGTGCTGGACATTATGATGCCCGGGGCCCACGACGGCCTGGCTGTGTGCAAAGAGCTGCGCCGGCGCAACCCCTCCATCGGCATCATCCTGCTCTCTGCCCGCACCCAGGAGATGGACAAGGTCTCGGGGCTGATGATGGGCGCCGACGACTATGTGACCAAGCCCTTCTCCCCCTCGGAGCTGGTGGCCCGGGTGGACGCGGTGTACCGCCGGGTGGACCTGGCCAACCAGCGCCAAGAGGGCGGCCTGCGGGACCAGCTGGTCTCTGGGGAGTTCTGCCTGAACCTGCGCAACCGGTCCTTCCTCAAGGGCAGCCGCCCCATCGAGCTGACCCAGGTGGAGTTTCAGATTATGGAATACTTTTTCTCCCACCCCGGCGTGGCCCTGGCCCGGGGGGACATCCTCAAGCATGTGTGGGGCGCCGGCTATGGGGGCGAGGAAAAGATTGTGGACGTAAACATCCGCCGCCTGCGTATGAAGGTGGAGGAGGAGCCCTCTAACCCCCAGCACATTGTCACCGTGTGGGGGCTGGGCTACCGCTGGGACGTGTAAACCCCAGCACACCCAGAAACCGGGCGCAGACTGTGTGAGAAAGGGGGGAGCGGCGCCGTGTTTTCCAAAGGGGTGTCCCGCCGGTGGATGGTCAACACCACCGGCGTGGTCTTTTTCATCCTGGTGGTCTCTATCACCACCCTTTCCCTGATGGTGCAGAGCTCTACCTACAACGGCATCGAGCTCTCCCTGGCGGGCCGCGCCGACGAGCTGCTCAACTGGCTGTTTATCAACGCGGGCCAGTCCAGCTCCTCCAGCTTTTCCGGCATTGTGCGGGACTACATTGAGGACTTTCAGGACAAGAACAACATGGAGATTATGGCCCTGGACCAAAACGGCCGGGTGTTCATCACCTCCACCGGCTTTGAGCCCGACCAGGACCAAAAAATGCCGGACTATGAAGCGGCCCTGCGCAGCTCCTCGGGGGCGGGCAAATGGGTGGGCCACCTGGACACCGGGGAAAAGGCCATGGCCATCACCCGGGTGGTGCGGGACGAAAACGGGGGCCTGGTGGGCTCTGTGCGGTACCTGGTCTCGATGGAGCGGGCCGACCAGCAGATCTCCGTGGTCATTCTGATCCTGGTGGCGGCGGGCCTGTTCATCATGCTGCTGCTCACCCTTTCCGGGGTGTACTTCATCCGGTCCATTGTGGTGCCGGTGCGGCAGCTGAGCCAAAGCGCCCGGCAGATTGCCCAGGGGGACTTCGGCGTGCGCATTGAAAAAGCCAAGGATGATGAGATTGGCCAGCTGGTGGACGCCATCAACGACATGGCCGGAGAGCTGGGCGCCGCCGAACAGCTGAAAAACGACTTTATCTCCTCGGTCTCTCACGAGCTGCGCACCCCCCTGACCGCCATTAAGGGCTGGGCCGAAACCCTGCAGGAGGGCGCCGGCCCGGAGACCACGGCCAAGGGTATGAACGTCATCATCCGGGAGTCCGAGCGGCTCTCCGGCCTGGTGGAGGAGCTGCTGGATTTCTCCCGGCTGCAGAACGGCCGGCTGCGGCTGATCGTCTCCCGCCTGGACATCCTCTCCGAGCTGGACGAGGCGGTGTACATGTTCACCGACCGGGCCCGCACAGAGCACAAGCAGCTCCATTACGAGGAAACCACCGCCCTGCCCCCGGTCTATGGGGACGTGGACCGGCTGCGGCAGGTGTTTGTCAACATCATTGACAACGCGCTGAAATACACCAGCCCCGGGGGAACCATCACGGTCTCCTCCCGGGAGGACAACGGCTGGGTGCGGGTGTCCATCCGCGACACGGGGTGCGGCATCCCCGCCGAGCACCTGCCCAATGTGAAAAAGAAATTCTACAAGGCCAACCAGCTGGTGCGGGGCTCGGGCATTGGGCTGGCGGTGGCCGATGAGATCGCCCGCCTGCACGGGGGCAGCTTGGACATTCAAAGCCAGGAGGGCGTGGGCACCACGGTGACCATCTCTCTGCCCACCTGCTCCCATCTGGAGGCGGACCCCCAGCTGACCGAAACCCCCGAGCTTTTAAAATTTATCCAGGAAAGGAAACCGTGATTCATGGCAAAAAAAATCACCACCATCGGCGGCCAGGCCCTGATGGAAGGTATTATGATGGTGGGCCCCCAGCGCACTGTGGCGGCCTTTTGCAGCGAGGAGGGCCAGATTTCCACAGAGGAGATCTCTGTGCCCCGGCTGACAAAACTGTATCCCATTTTGGGCAAGCCCTTCATCCGGGGGATCTTCTCCCTCATCGATTCCTTCCGCCTGGGCTACAAAGCCCTGTCCCTCTCCGCGGACAAGCTCACCGGGGGGGAGGAGGAAGAAGAGCTCTCTGGCTTTGACAAGTGGCTGAACGACCACCTGGGGGAGAAGATCACCGGCGTCATCATGGCCATTGCCTCGGTGCTGGGCATTGCTTTGGCCATCGCCCTGTTCTTCTTCCTGCCCACCGTCTTGTTCAACCTGCTGGAGGCTGTGGCCCCGGGGGAAATCTCCGGGTGGCGCTCCATCTTTGAGGGGGTCATCCGCATCGGCATTTTTGTGGGCTATGTGGTGCTCATCGGCATGGTGCCGGACATCAAACGCACCTTCCAGTACCACGGGGCAGAGCACAAGACCATCTTCTGCTACGAGAACGACCTGCCCCTCACGGTGGAAAACGTGCGCAAACAGAAGCGCTTCCACCCCCGGTGCGGCACCAGCTTCCTCATCCTCATGCTGGTCATCGGCATCATCGTGGGATTCTTCATCCCCTTCTCCAACCCCTTCCTGCGCACCTTCACCAAGCTGCTGTGCATCCCCGTCATTATGAACGTGGGCTACGAGGTGCAAAAGGCCTGCGCCCGCCACGATGGGTGGCTCTCCCGGGCGGTGACCGCGCCGGGCCTGTGGATGCAGCGCCTGACTGTGAAGGAGCCGGATGACAAAATGATTGAGGCCGCCATTGCCGCCATGGAGGCTGTCATCCCGGAAAACGGCGAGGACCTGATCCGGTGACCTGCCGGGAGCTGTACTTACTGGCCCGGCGCCGCCTGGGAGGGGCCGGGGTGGATTCCCCCGGCGCGGACGCCGCCGCCCTGGCCCAGCGCTTTCTGGGCCTGGACCGGGCCGGCCTGGCCCTTCACGGGGAAGAGACGCCCCCTCCCCAACGGGAGGCCGCCTTTCTCCAGGCGGTGGAGGAACGGGCTGCCCGGAGGCCCTTGCAGTACATCTTGGGGGAATGGGAGTTTATGGGCCTGCCCCTGGCAGTGGGCGAGGGGGTCCTCTGCCCCCGGGAGGACACAGCTGTCCTGGTGGAGGAGCTGGCCCGGCGGCTGGGGGAGCGGCCTCGCCCCAGGGGGCTGGACCTGTGCGCCGGGACCGGGGCGGTGGCCCTGGGCCTGCGCACGCTGCTTCCCCAGGCGGAAGTCCTCTGCCTGGAGCTCTCGGACCGGGTCTTCCCCTATCTGGAGGAAAACCTCCGCCGTCACGGGAAGGGCCTCACTGCCGCCCGGAAAGGGGACGTCCTCTCCCCGGCGCTGGCAGGGGAGTTTGTCCCCGGCAGCCTGGATTTTATCGCCTCTAACCCCCCTTACATTGAAACCGGGGAACTGCCCGGCCTCCAGCCGGAGGTGCGGCGGGAGCCCGCCCTGGCCCTGGACGGCGGGGCGGACGGCCTGGCGTTCTACCGGGCCATTGTTCAGCTGTGGGCGCCTCTGGTCAAGCCCGGGGGCCTGGTGGCCGTGGAGATCGGCGAGAACCAGGGCCCGGCCGTGGAACGGCTTTTTCAACAGGCAGGGCTCACTGCGGTGGAAACCGCCCAGGACTGGGCCGGCCTGGACCGGGTGGTCAGCGGCCTTCGCTGAAGGGCGCGTCCCTTTTCAAAAGAAAAAAGAGAAGGCATCCAAGCGCTTGGCTTGGATGCCTTTTTTCCGCCCACGCGGCTGGGAAGCTTACTTGCCCAGCAGCATAATGGGGTTTTCAATGCAGTTGTTCACAGCCACTGCCGCGGCCCCGTACAGAATGGGGTCGCTCAACATCCAGTCATCCTCCAGCTGGATGTTCACATGCTCGGCCACCACGGGAGAGATCCTCTCCTGAACCACCTCTTTGACGCGCTCTAGCAGCTGTTTTCCCGCCCAGGCCATCTCGTTGCTGATGACAATAAGGTCCGGGGCATAGGCGTTGATAATGTTCACCACCCCATAACCCACATAGCGGCCCAGCTGGTCTACGCAGTCCCGGGCATAGGGGTCTCCGCTCTTCGCGGCGGTGAACACATCCCGGGGGGAAAGGTCGCCAATGCGGTACAAGGGCGACTCTGGGTGCAGGGGCAGGCCCTGGGAGACAAAATCCATGAAGGCAAAGGTGGAGCAATAGAGCTCCAGGCAGCCCCGGTTGCCGCAGCGGCACTTGGGGCCGTTCACATCCACGCTTACATGGCCGATTTCCTCGGAAAACCTGCGGTATCCGTTGAGGATTTCCCCATTGGACACGCAGCCCGCGCCCACGCCGTCTCCCACCAGGAAATGGACCAGGGTGGCCCCTAGGCCCGCCGCCTTGGTGCTGAACCACCAATCCGCCAGGGCGCCCGCGTCCGCGTCATGGGAGAAGGAGATGGGAACCGCAAATTCCCCAAACTCCTGGCGGAGGTTCAGGTTGGTCCAGTCGCTGGTAGCCATAGAGGTGGTCAGGACAATCTCGCTGGTGCGCAGGTTTATCGGGCCGGGCACCGCCACGCCAATGGCCGCAATTTCGCTGGACTGCTCCAGATAGCCCTGCAGAATATCCCGGATGCGGGCGATCACATGGTGCAGGGTGGTCTCTGCCGTAAACTGGCGGGTCATGCTCTCATACATCTTGCCGGAAAGGTCGAACAGCCCCACGCCAAAGGAACGGCGGGAAATGCGCACCCCCAGCACTTTCTTGCAGCGGGTGTTAAAGGTGATGCCCACCGAGCGCCTTCCCTTTTCCCCGGAAATGTAGCCAGTCTCCTGGATGATGTTCCCCTCCAGCAGCTGGGCCGTGATCTTGGAGATGGAGGCCTGGGTCAGCCCCATGGCCTTGCTGATCTGTGCCCGGGAGCACACCCCATTCTGGCGGAGGAATTTCAGCAGGGCCGATTTATTCACATTGGAGACATCCTGGTTGTTCTGTCCCATGGTTTCATTCCAATCGCGCATTGCTATACCTCCACCGAATGGTTTGGAATGGAAAAGCGCACCCGCTTTTGCAAGGTGCGCTTCTCAGTGTACGGGTTATTTGTTGGGGGAAAGAATCTCCCTTAAATTTTCTGCTTACTCAGCAGCGGACTCGGAAGCCACGGAGGACTCAGCCTCAGAAGCCACGGAGGACTCGGCCTCGGAAGCGGCAGAGGACTCAGCAGCGGAGCTCTCAGCAGAGGAGGAATCGCCATGGCCGATTTCGGTGTTCTGCAGAGAAGCATAGTAATCGGTCAAATCCAGGCTGTCCAGAGTGTTCTGGTAAATGGCAACCAGATCAGCCACACCAGCGGCCTCCAGATCGCTCAGGTAGGCGTTCCAGGAATCATCAGAGGTGCCGTTCTGGATCCAGTCAGCAATGTAACGGTCCACGATATCGGAGATGGGAGGCTGGATCTGGGACAGGCGCTGGGTATCTTCCTGGGTCAGGATGACCTTCGGGATAGCCTCGCCGCGGGCCAGCTGCTCACGCTTACCGTTCTCCTCCTGGAAGGCCAGCAGGTTCACAGCGTCGTAGGTGTACTCGCAAACGGTGTCATAGTACTCGTCCAGCACGATCATAGAGCCGCGGGCGGTGGTGGTGTTGGAACGCATCTCACCGAAGTTGGCGAAGGGCTCCACAGGGATGATGTCGCCGTTCTCGTCCAGGTTGAACCGCAGAACGCCGTCCTCGTCCTCATAGTAGTTGTAGCCAACAGCGCCCCAGTTGGACTGAACAGCCAGAGCGGGATCGGAGCAGTAGTACTCCACGAAGCGAGCGATGACTTCAGGATACTGGCACTCGGTGGTGATAGCGGTGCAAGAGGGATCCTGCAGCTGAGAGTAGTTCAGCGGGAAGCCGGACAGGCCGCCGTCCTCGCCGGTCAGCTGAGGAATGGCAACGTACTGATGGCGCACTTCGTTGTTGGTGATGGTCATGTCAGTCCAAACACCAAAGACACCGATCAGGGCCACGTCCTGGGTCAGCTCATTGTTGGTGTAGTCGGTAGAGCCGGAAGCGTTCTCGAAGCAGTCAGAGTTCAGCAGGCCGGCAGTGTACAGCTCATGGAAGTAGTCGGCAGTCTTGCGGATGGACTCGTCCATAGCGGTGAAGGTGACGGCGCCGTCGATCAGAGCCAGATGGTCCGCGTTGGGGTTGCCTTCGCAGTAGCTATCGGCCTGGCCGAAGCAGCCGGTCAGACGGTTGAACATGTTGTAGGAACCGAAGGTGTCGCCAGCATGGGCGCCAAACTTGGAGGCCATGGGGATCTCGTCATCCACGCCGTTGCCGTTCAGGTCGCCGGCGTCGGCAAAGGCCTGCAGCACTTCAGCCAGCTCGTCGGGAGTGGTGGGCATCTCCATGTTAACCTGATCCAGCCAATCCTGGTTGATCAGCAGGGGACCGGAGGTCAGAACCAGGCCCTTCATCTCCTCGATGTAGGGGAAGCCGTACATGTTGCCATCGGGATAGGTGACTTCCAGCTGGTACTCAGCGTTCTCGTCCAGAACCTTCTGAACGGTGGGGCAATACTCAGCAATCAGGTCCTGGGTGGGCAGGAACACGTCCTGGTCGGCATAGCGCACGACGAAGTCAGAGGACTGGCCGCCGATGAAGTTCCAGAACACGTCGGGCAGGTCGTCGCCGGCAGTCAGCATCAGGGAGATCTGCTCGGTGGCGGCGGAAGCGTCAGAGTTGAGCACAGTCCACTCGAACTGCACGCCGGTATCCTCATACCAGCGCTGCACCATGGCCATCTCGTTGATGTCCACAGTACGGGAAGCGTCGCCCACAATGGCGGCGGTCAGCTTGCCGCCGTTGGCCTCTTCAAAGGCTGCCTCATCGGTGATGATGGGCAGTTCGCCGTTCTCGCTCAGGAACGCGGGTGTCTCGCTGGTCTCGCCGCTGGTCTCGCTGGTAGAAGCGTCGCCAGAGGTTTCACCGCTGGTGGAAGCCTCGCTGGTGGAAGACTCGCCGCCGCCGCTGCAACCGGCAAACGCCATGGTCAGCAGCAGGAGCGTTGCCAGAAGCAGCGCAAGGGTTCTCTTTTTCATGATTGTACCTCCAAAAATGTTGTACGATTTGTTTTCATGCCTTTCTTACATCACAGAAGCACGTTGGTTGCGGGCAGGCACCTCCCTTCCTTCGGTTGGGCGCGCAAAGCGCGTATCACTTTTTATTCAAAAGGACTTAGCCCTTGACAGCGCCGATCATGACGCCCTTGGCAAAGTACTTCTGTACAAAGGGATAGACGATGATAAGCGGGAAGGCCGCCAGGGTGACCACCACGTACTTCAGCTGGTTGGCCAGAGCGGTACGGTCGGCCAGCTCGGCGCCGGAGGAGCCGATGTTCACCTGGTTTGCCAGCACCAGGTTGCGCAGGATGACCTGCAGGGGCATCTTGCTCTCATCGCGCAGATACATGATAGCGTTGAAGTACACGTTCCACATGGCGGTGGCGTAGAACAGCACCATAACCGCGATGATGGTGGAGGACAGGGGAATGGCAATCTTGAAGAAGAAGCCAAAGTCCGAGCAGCCGTCCAGCTTGGCAGCCTCCAGCAGCTCGATGGGCAGGCTGGACTCGAAGAAGGAGCGGCAGACGATCAGGTTGTACACCGAGACCGCCATGGGCAGAACCAGAGCCCACAAAGTGTTGTAAAGGCCCAAATCCTGAATAGTCAAATACAGGGGCACCATGCCGCCGCTGAAGAACATGGTAAAGGTGAACAGGAACATCAGCGGACGGCGGCCAACCATGTCGTAGCGGGACAGGGCGTAGGCGCAGGGGATCGTGGCAACCAGGGAGACGATCACGCCCACCACAGTGTAGACGATGTTGTTCCAGTAGCCGCTCCACAGAAGCGGATAGTCAAACGCCTCTTCGTAACCGGGGGTGTAGAAACCCTGGGGAATCAACAGGAACGCGCCGCTGTTAGTAATCTTCGGGTCTGTGAAAGAGGCCACGATCACGTACCACAGGGGATACAGGATGACCAGGCATATCACGATCATCAAAATGGTGTTGATGATGTTAAAGATGTGGTCGCCCACAGATTCTTTCACGCCAACTGCTGTTGTCTGATGCGGAAGGCGCTCTTTGTTCTTTTTGCTCATTGCTGTTTCCCTCCTTATACCATCAGAAAATGCTGACGTCGGCAGTCTTCTTAGAGACGAAGTTGGCCAGAACCAGGATGACGAAGTTGACCACCGAGTTGAACAGGCCCACAGCCGTTGCGAAGCTGTACTGGGCGCCCTGCAGACCCACCTTATATGTATAGGTGGTGATAATCTCGGAAACGGTGGTATTGGTAGAGGTCTGCATCAAGAAGGCTTTCTCATAGCCCAGGCCCATGATCTGGCCGATGGCCAAAATGAGCATGAGGATAACGGTGGGCATGATCAGCGGGATGTCGATGTAGAAGATGCGCTGCAGCTTGGTGGCGCCGTCCACCACAGCCGCCTCGTAGAAGTCGGGGCTGATGCCTGCCAGGGCGGCAATGTACACGATGGCGTTAAAGCCCATGGACTGCCACACCGTGGAGCCAATGTACATCGGGCGGAAGTACTCTGCCGCAGAGGTGAACTGCACCGGGCTGCCGCCGGTGGCGCCGGTGATCAGGGCGTTCACAACGCCGTTGGCACCGAACAGCAGGTTCATAACAGAGACCAGGATAACGTTGGACAGGAAGTAAGGCGCGTAGCTGACCGTTTGGACAAACTTGCGGGCCTTGTTGCTCTTCACCTGGTTCAGCAGCAGGGCGAAGATGATCGGGATGGGGAAGTTGATCACCAGCTGCTCCAAGCTCAGGATGATGGTGTTTTTAATAGCCGTCACCGCAATGCTGGTGCTGAAGAACTGGTCGAAGTACTTCCAGATCGGGTCGGCCCACGGGCTGGCCATAATGCCGTCCCGGGCCTTAAAGTCTTTGAACGCGATAAGCACGCCGTACATAGGCTTATAACAGAACAGGATAAGCCACACCAGCGCGGGAATCATCAGGACGTAGAGCTGCCAGCAGGAAAGCACCTTCATCAGGGTGCTCTTCTCCTGGGTCTTGCCTGGGTTCCCTTTCTTCATAGTTGCCGTTCCACCTTTTGCCATTAGCTTCAACCCCACTTTTTGAAAGATTTGGTTTGAAAGGTTCCCGCCAGAAACGGGCCTCAGCGGTTTTGGCAGAAACCGCTGGTGCGCTTTTTTCAGGAAAAAGCCCTTTCAGCAGGATGGACCCCGTCAAGCGCGAAAAGCAGGAACGCGTCTCAAAAAACGTTAACGGAGTTCATGTATATAATTTTACTCGGCTTTTTCCGTTTGTCAACCCCGCATTTGGTAATTTGCACTTATTTAAGCCAACTTTTTTCTCTTTTTCTCTTTCTTTTGCCTTTATGGAAAAATAAGGCAAAGGAACAACTCCAAAAATCCAGCGAAATGATTGTAGTTTTTTGACAATTGACAGAACGGGGCGAACGCTGTATAACTTAACTAAATTAACTAATTGTAACAACTTGTTACCGAATTGCGTCCAATTTGTGAATCCGCGGCCACTATACCGTGGTGTTCTTGTCTCCCGCACACCACAAGATAGGCGGGGCTGGGGCTTCCCCCCTTTGGGGACGCCTCTATTTATTACATTGTTGTAACCTTTTTTCGATCCCTTTTCACGGAGGCCGGCTTCCCCCGCTTCCCTTTATACTATATATAATACTTACATACTAAATATTTTTTGGAAAGGATTTTTCTTATGAGCACCCAGGGCATCCGCGATTTCCGCCCGGAAATCCACTTTACCCCTGAAAAAGGCTGGATCAACGACCCCAACGGCTTGGTGTATGTCAACGGCGAGTACCATGTGTTCGCCCAATACTCAGTAGAGCCCATCTGGGGCCCCATGCACTGGTGCCACGCTGTCAGCCGTGACCTGATCCACTGGCAGGAGCTTCCCGTTGCGCTTTACCCCGACAAGCTGGGGGCGGCCTTCTCTGGCTCTGCCGTGTACGACAAGGAAAACGTGACCGGCCTGGGCACCCGGGAGAACCCGCCCCTGGTGGCCATGTACACCAGTCACAGCCACATGGAGCAGCAGTCCCTGGCCGCCTCGAACGACCCGGGCTTCCGCAACTTTTTAAAGTACCGGGGAAACCCGGTGCTCTCCAACGGGGAGGACCGGATCTTCCGGGACCCCAAGGTGTTCCCCAACCCCATCCGGGGCGGGTGGAGTGTGGCCATCACCATGACGGACCGGGTGGCCTTCTTCGCTTCCAAAGACCTGAAGCACTGGGAAAAGACCGGCGAGTTCGGCCCCGAGGGGAACTTTATGCCCGGCCAGTGGCAGTGCCCCGACCTGTTCCCCCTCACCATCCACGGGGAGGAAAAGTGGGTGCTGGTCATCAGCATGGGGCACCAGCGCACCCAGTACTTCACCGGCACCTTCGACGGGGACACCTTCCGCTGCGACATGCCCTATCAGCCGGTCAAGCTTTTGGACCAGGGCTTTGACAACTACGCCGGCGTCACCTTTAACGGAACGGAGGACCGCATCTTGATCTCCTGGGCCACCAGCTGGGTCTACGCCCGCAAGCTGCCCACCGGCGTGTTCTGCGGCTACCTCTCCATGCCCCGCAGGCTCTCCCTGGCAGACACCCCCAAGGGCGGCTTACGGCTGGCGGCCGTCCCCGCCGCCCAGCCCTTCCAGGCGGCACCCTACAGCGCAGGGGAACTGCCCGGCGAGCTTTTTGGGTTGAAAGTAAAAGGCGAAGGGGCTGCCACTGTCCGGCTGGAAAACAGCCTGGGCCAGCATTTTGACTTTGGCGTCAACGAAAAGGGCGAAGTCTTTGTGGACCGCTCCCAGGCAGGCGCCAAGGACTTTGACCCCCAGTTTGCCTCGGAAAAGTTCTCCAAAACCAGCGCCCCCCGCTATTATGACGGGACCTGGGAGCTGGAGCTCCACTTCGACCACTCCATCAGCGAGCTCTACGCCGATGGCGGCACCCTGACCTTCACCCAGCTGATGTACCCGGACACCCCCTACACCCGGGCCTCTGTGGCGGAGGGCAGCGCCCAGGTGGAGGTCTATTCCCCAGCCGCCCGTTGAGCCTTTGCATATAGCGCCTAGAAAACAAAAGCCATTTTATTATTTGAATAAAGAAAGAAAAGAGGACTGTTTTATGAGCACCCAAGGCATCCGCGATTTCCGTCCCGAGATCCACTTCACCCCCGCCACCGGCTGGATTAACGACCCCAACGGCCTGGTGTATGAAAACGGCAATTACCACCTGTTCGCCCAGTACTATCCCGAGCCCGTGTGGGGCCCCATGCACTGGTGCCACGCCGTCAGCCAGGACCTGCTCCACTGGCAGCACCTGCCCGTGGCCCTCTATCCCGATGCGGACGGGGCCATGTTCTCCGGCTCTGCCGTGTATGACAAGGAGAACACCTCTGGCTTTGGCACCAAGGAGCACCCGCCCATTGTGGCCATGTACACCTGCCATGGGGACACGGAACAGCAGTGCATTGCCTACTCTACCGACACTGTGAACTTTGCCAAGTACACCGGCAACCCGGTCATTCCCAACGCGGAGAAGATCGACTTCCGGGACCCCAAGGTCATCCCCAATCCCAAAGGCGGCTGGAGCGTGGTGCTGGCCGCCGGCGACCGGGTGGAATTCTACGCTTCGGAAAACCTGAAGGAATGGCGCAAGACCGGCGAGTTCGGCCCCGAGGGCAACCACTCCCAGGGCGTGTGGGAGTGCCCCGACCTGTTCCCCCTCACTATCGACGGGGAGGAGAAATGGATCCTCATTGTCAGCATGGGCCGCAACCACGAGAACCACGGCGCCCGCACCCAGTATTTCATCGGCCAGTTCGACGGGGAGACCTTCACCTGCGACACCCCCTGGGACACCGCCGAGTTCATCGACCAGAGCTTTGACAACTACGCCGGCGTCACCTTTGACAATGCCCAAGAGCGCATTATGATCGCCTGGGGCACCAGCTGGATCTACGCCCGGCAGCTGCCCACCGGGGAGTTCTGCGGCTACATGGCCATGCCCCGGAAGATGGAGCTGGTGCACACCCCCAAGGGCGGCCTGCGGATGGCCACGCCCCCCGTGGCCTGGCCCTTCCAAGAGGCGCCCTGCGGCACCGGAGACCTGCCCGGCGAGCTCTTCGGCCTGAAGGTGAAAGGCAGCGGCGCCGCCACCATCCGGCTGGAGAACAGCCGGGGCCAGCACTTTGACTTTGGCGTCAACGAAAAGGGAGAGATCTTCATTGACCGCTCCCAGGCGGGCTACAAGGGATTTAACGAGTACTTCTTCTCCGACTGGTACTCCAAGATTTCCGCCCCCCGGTACTACGAGGGAGAGTGGGAGCTGGAGCTCCACTTTGACCACTCTATCTGCGAACTCTACGCGGACCAGTACACTCGGGCTTTCACCCAGCTGATGTACCCGGACACCCCCTACACCAAGGTGGCCGTGGCCCAGGGGCAGGCCCAGGTAGAGGTGTACGCCGCAAAATAAACGGAAAATCCCATTCCAGGAAGGACGAATGCATCATGTCTCAAGTTTTGACCACTGGGGAGCTGCTCATCGACTTTTCCCCTGTAAACATCGAAGGCTATCCCAGCATGTTCTGCCCCAACCCCGGCGGCGCCCCCGCCAACGCGGCGGTGCAGCTGGCCCGGCTGGGGGTCTCCGCCGGGTTCATCGGCAAAGTGGGCCAGGATGACTTTGGCCTCTCCCTGAAGAAGTGCCTGGAGGAAAACAACGTTTCCACCAAGGGCCTGGTGATGGACAAACGGCACCACACCACCCTGGCCTTTGTCCAGCTGGACGAGCACGGCGACCGCAGCTTCACCTTCTACCGGGACCCCGGCGCGGACACCCAGTTGCTGCCCGAAGAGGTGAACATGGAGGAGGTGGAGGAGTGCTCCATCCTGCACTTCGGCTCCCTGTCCCTGACCAACGACCCCAGCCGCTCCACCACCCTTTCCCTGGTGGAGAAAGCCCGCAAGATGGGCAAGCTCATCTCCTATGACCCTAACTGGCGGCCGGTGCTGTGGCCCTCGGAAGAGGAGGGCGTGGCTGGGATGAAGCTGGGCCTGCCCCTGTGCGACGTGCTGAAGATCAGCGAGGAGGAGCTGGCCCTGCTCACCGGCCAGGAGAGCATCTCCGCCGGGGTAGAGGCCCTTCACGCCCTGGGCGCCGCCCTGGTGATGGTGACCCTGGGGCCCAACGGCTGCGCCTTCTCCAACGGCCACAGCCTGACCCACCAGCCCACCTATGACACCCCCGTGGTGGACACCACCGGCTCTGGCGACAGCTTCTGGGGGGCCTTCCTCTCCTGCCTGGTGAAAAACGGCCACACCACCCGGGAGTCCCTGAGTGCCCTCACCCAGGAGGAGCTGGCCGCTTACTGCCGGTTCGCCAACGGGGCGGGCTCCATCTGCGCCACCCACCGGGGCGGCATCCCCGCCTTGAAGGGCGAGGAGGAGATTAAGGCCTGCATGGAGCAGTATCCCCTGTTGGAGACGGGCTTCTCCCTCAACTAAATTTCAACGGATTCCATCCCCACAAAAGGAGGAGGCGCCTTCCCCCGAAAGGAGGCCCTCCTCCTTTTTAACGGCGCCACGCCGCCCGCTTCCCCTTGCCTTTCCCCACCGGGCATGGTAGAATGGCCTTAGAAAGGGAAAAGGAGGAGTGCTTATGAAACGGTCTCTTGCCCTGTGCGCGCTGCTCTGCCTGCTGCTGGCCCTGTCCGGCTGCCGGGCGGCCCGGGTGCCCGGCCTGGACTGGGACCCGGAGGAGATGGTGGAGCTGCAGCTGTACCAGGGAGCCGTGCCCGCCGGCGCCCAGCGGAAGACCACCACAGACCCGGAGAAGATCCGCCAGGCGGCCCAGGCCCTGTTCTCCCTGCGGATGGAGCGGGACGCCGTCAACGAGGACGTGCCCGCCGGGGGGATCGGCACCTATTTCGTCTTTGTCCGGGAGGACTCCTCCCAAGAGGTGGTGCACCTGGGCAGCGGCGGGGAATTGCTCTCCACTGGGGAGGGCTTTTACAAGCTGCGCCATAAGTTCCCCCTGGACCAGGACGCCCTGTGGAACTCCCTGGAGGGGGAGGCGGAACAGGTGGGAGAGGGCGGCTTGCCGGAGATTGGCAGCTTCCCGGCCCCTGCAGCCGGATGATCTGAGGAACGCAAAAAGGACAGCCAGGCGTGTTGCTTGGCTGTCCTTTTTTCTGGCTTGCAACGAAGGGCCGGGGCCCAAAAGATCTTACCCGCCCGCAGCGTGTCCCGCGCGGTCACGCACCGCAGGCCGCTTTAAACTCTGTCCAGATCTTCTGATGCTCCTCCAGGGCCTCGGCGGAGACGTTCCCGATCATCTCCATGCTGCCAGAGCCAATGTCCTCGGGCAGGGTGAGGAAATCCCGGTACTCTTCGGAGATGTACTGTTCCGCGTCCAGGTTGGTGCAGTAGTAGCCGATGTACTCAAAGCACTGGGCGGCCACCTCCGGCTGGAGGATGTAGTCGATAAACTTGTAGGCGTTCTCCGCGTGGGGGGCGTTGACGGGGATGAACTGGGCCATGATGCCAAAGCCGATGCCCTCCTGGGGGAAGACCACCTCCAGGTCGGGGTTGGCCATTTTGGCAAGCGTCACCTGCGAGGTGTACAGCACGGCCGCGCCCACCTCGCCGGAGAGCAGGTCATCCTGGGTGTTGTCGTCCTTGATGAGGCGGATGTTGGGGGCCAGCTCCAGCAGCTTCTCCCCGGCGGCGTCAATGGCGGCCAGGTCCTCTGTGTTGTAGCTCTCTCCCAGCACCTTCAGAGCCATGCCGTTGATGACCCGGAAGCTGCCGATGATGCCCACGTTGTCCTCCAGAGAGGGGTCCCACAGGTCGGCGTAGCCCTGGATGTCCACATCCACCACGCTGGGGTCGTAGACGATGGTCTGCACACCGGCGCCGTAGGGCACGGTGTACTTGTCCTCGGGGTCGAAGAACTGGCCCTGGTACACCGGGTTGATGCTGCCGTAATTCTCCAGCTTCGAGGTGTCCAGCTCCTGAACCAGCCCCTGCTGGATGGCGGTCTCGATGATGTAGTCGTCGGCGATGACCAGGTCGTAGTCGCCGCCTTTGGCGGTCTCCAGCCGGGCCAGCATGGTCTCGTCCGTGTCAAAGTTGGAGTAGGTCACCTGGATGCCGGTCTCCTCGGTAAAGGCGTCCAGCACCTCCTGGGGGAACATGTTCTCCCAGGTGTAGAGCACCAGCTCCCCGTTCTCCCCAGCGGAGGAGCCGGAGCAGCCGGCCAGGGCGCCCACCAGCAGCAGGGCTGCCAGGGCGGCGGACAAAATCTTTTTCATCTTTCTCATGGTTCGGTCACGTCCTTTCCTTTACTTCTGTCTTGTTTTTTGGGCGTGCGCCCCAGCAGGGCGGCCAGCCCGCACAGCAGCAGGGTGGCCAGAAACAACAGGGTGCACAGGGCGTTGATCTCCGGGGTGACCCCGGTTTTCAGCTGGGTGTAGATCTTCACCGGCAGGGTGTTGGTGTCCACCCCGGTGACGAACACGCTGATGATCACGTCGTCCATGCTCATGGCGAAGGCCAGCAGCATGCCCGAGGCGATGGCCGGGGCCACCAGGGGCAGGATGATATCGAAAAACACCCGCACGGGAGAGGCCCCCAGGTCCTGGGCGGCTTCCGGAAGGCTTTTATCCATGCCCACCAGGCGGGCCTTCACCAGCATGAACACATAGGGGATGCAGAAGGCTGTGTGGGCGATGACCAGGGTCCCCATGCCGAAGGGGATGCCGATAAGGGAAAAGAACGCCATGAACACCATGCCCAGAATGATCTCGGGGATCATCATGGGCAGGGTGGAGACGTACTCCACCGCACCCTTTAAGGGGAACTTGACCTTGCTCATGCCGTAGGCCCCCAGGGTGCCGATGACGGCCGCGCAGCAGCTGGAAATCACCCCCAGCAGGATGGAGTTCCACAGGGCCCGGAACAGGTCCCGGTCCCGGAAGAGCTCCTCATACCACTTCAAAGAGAAGCCCTCCCACACCGAGCTGATCCGGCTCTCGTTGAAGGAGTACAGAATGACCACAAGGATGGGCACATACATCAGGGCCAGCACCACCCCCAGGTAGATATTGGGCAGCTTTGTGCGGTTTTTCATGGGCACCTCCAAATCACAAAATAAGCGGGATGAACCGCCCGCCGCAGGCGCAAAAAAGTTTCGTCCACCTTTTCAAAGATGGCAGGGGGTGGGGACAGAATCCCCACGGCCCGCCATAGAAAGCGTCAGCAAAACTTGGGGACGTATGTCCCCAAAAAGGTTTACGCCTGTTACGGCGAGGCTAAGCCCCGCACCCCCTCGTAGGGCTTTGCCCTACAACCCACAAGCCTTTTGAAAAAGGCTTGACCGAAAACTTTTACACCGCTTCGCGGGAGGCTACACGATCCCCTCCAGGTCCTTCACGCCGCTGAGCTTCCGGTACAGCCAGAGGATCACCGTGGTGAGCACCAGCAGCACCACCGAGAGGGCCGCCGCAAAGGGCCAGTTGTGGGCGTTCATCAGCTGGGCCTGGATCAGGTTGCCCACCAGCACCACCTTGTTGCCGCCCAAAAGGTCCGCGATGAAGAACAGCCCCATGCTGGGCACAAAGGTGAGCACCACGCCGGAGAGCAGCCCTGGCAGGGTCAGCTTCAGGCTCACGGTCAAAAACGCCTTCATGGGAGAGGCCCCCAGGTCCCGGGCGGCCTCCACCAGGGAAAAGTCCAGCTTCTCCGCGCTGGAGTACACCGCGAAGATCATAAAGGGCAGCAGGGCGTACACCATGCCCACCACCACGGCAGGGTAGGTATACAGCAGCTTTAAGGGCTCGCTGGTGACGTGCAGCGCCATCAGGAAGGAGTCGAACAACCCCCCGGCCCGGAAAATGATGATCCACCCGTACAGCCGGATGAGGGAGCTGGTCCAGAAGGGGATCATCAGCAAAAGCATGGTGCGTTTCTTCCACTTAGGGCCCAGCTTGGCCATAAAGTACCCAAAGGGGTAGCCGATGGCGATAATCAGCACCGTGCTGATGACCGCCAGCTTCAGGGACTCCCAAAACGTGCTCAAATACACCGGCTCTGTGATGCCGGCGTAATTCTTCAGGGTGAACTGGGGGACCACGCCCCAGGTCTCCGCCCGGGTCATAAAGCTGAGGGCCACCATGTACACCATGGGCCCCACAATAAACAGCAGGGTGAACAGGACCAGGGGCAGGGCCGTGAGGAATTCCCCCCGCCGCTGCCGTTTTTTCAGGGTAGAGCGCTCCTTGCTCATGGCTGTTCCTCCTCCCCCTCCACCGGGCAGGCCTGGTCCGGCTCCCAGGTGACGCGTACGGCGTCCCCGGGGGCAAGCTCCGAGTCGATGCCGTGGCGGCGGCAGATAAACTCCTCCCCGCCGGCCAGCTCCACCGCGATGCGCAGCATGCCCCCGGCAAAGCTCTTTTCCTTTACCACGCCGGGCAGGCCGGGGCCCTCTTTCCCCGGCAGGGCCTGGGCCTGCTCGCCCCGGACCGCCAGCGCCGCCGGCCCGCCCGGGGTGAACTGGCGCCCCCGGCTGAGGAAGGCCGCCTTCCCGCCGGCGCCCAAAAACTCCACCCGGTCCCCGGAGACCGCCCCCACCGTGCCCCGCACAATGTTGGCCTCTCCCACAAACCGCGCCACATAGGCGGTTCGGGGGGAGTCATACACCTGAGAGGGGGTGCCGATCTGGTCGAACTGGCCGTCCCGCATCACGGCGATGCGGTCGGACATATTCAGGGCCTCCTCCTGGTCGTGGGTGATGTAGATAAAGGTGATGCCCAGCTTCTTCTGCAGGCGTTTCAGCTCCTGCTGCATCTGGCGGCGCAACTGCAGGTCCAGCGCCCCCAGGGGCTCGTCCAAAAGCAGGATCTTCGGCCGGTTGATGAGGGACCGGGCAATGGCCACCCGCTGCTTCTGCCCGCCGGAAAGCTCGGCGGGCTTGCGCTTCTCAAAGCCGGAGAGCTGCACCAGCTCCAGCATTTTTTTCACTTCTTCCTTGATCTCCCCCTTGGGCCGCTTGCGCAGCTTCAGGGCATAGCCCACGTTCTGCTCCACGTTCATGTGGGGGAACAGGGCATAGCTTTGGAACACCGTGTTCACGTCCCGCTTGTTGGGCTCCACATCGGTCATGTCCTTCCCCTCCAGCAGGACCCGGCCCTGGTCGGGGGCCTCCAGCCCGGCGATGATGCGCAGGGTGGTGGTTTTCCCGCAGCCAGAGGAGCCCAGCAGGGTGATAAACTCCCCCCGCTCCACCTGCAGGCCGATGCCCTTGAGCACCGGGGTGCCGTCAAAGCTCTTATAGATGCCGTGAAGCTCCAGAATGGTCTCGCTCAAAAATCAGGACCGCCCTTTCCTTGAATTCTCTCCGTCACCGGCCTAAAGTATACCGATTCAGTATAGTTTCCTGTGCTGATTATACTGGCTGCGGGGCCCCTTGTCAAGGCGCTGGGGCGGGTTAGCCCAGACTTTTGCCCATTCTCACAAAAAAGAAGCCGGACTGCCGCCCGGCTTCCCCTTTATTCCGTATCCAGCCCGCCCATAACCTCGCGCACCTGCTCATAAGAGTAGCCCAGCCGCTGCAGGGCGGCCACGGCCCGGCGCCGGACCTTTTCGTCCTCCCGCCACAGGGCGTAGCGCTTGGAGAGCACCAGGCGGATGTTTTCCCCGGCGCTGTCCTCTTCCCCGTAAGGGGCCAACACTTCTTCCGCCATGTCCCGGGGGATGCCCTTGCGGGCCAGCTCCTGCCTCACCCGCCGCAGGCCGTAGCGCTTGCGCTGGATCAGCTCCCGGGCATAGCTTTCGGCAAAGGCCCGGTCGTTCAAAAGCCCCAGCTCTTCCAGCCGGTCCGCCGCGGCCTGGGCCGCCTCTCGGGAGGCGGCGGTGCGGGCCACCTTTTCCGTCAGCTCCCGCTTGCTGTGGCTGCGGTGCTCTAACAGGTACAGGGCCTTCTCCCGGGCCCGGCGGGCGTCCGATTCCTCCACCAGCGCCCGCAGCTCCTCTTCCCCCAGCTCGTCCCCGGGCTTCAGCCGGGAGAGAAGGAACACCTCTGTGTCAATCTTGGGCCCCGGCTCCCCGTCCAGATACAGCTGGATCAAATGTTTGCGCCGGGGCTCTGCCGCTGTCAGCTCCATCAGTCGTCGTCATCCACGGTGATGTCGATGCTCTTCTTGGCGGCGGCTTTATTGGCCGGCGGGGTCAAGGTCTGCTGGGCAGGGGCCTCCGCCGGGGGCAGCTCCACAGGCTTGGCGGCCTCCCGGGGGGCGGGCCGTCCGGGCAGCTTGTCATAGAGCTTGTCCACGTTCTCCCGCACCTTCTGCTCGATCTCATCGGCCAGCTCGGGGTGGGTGGCCAAAAATTCCTTGGAGTTGTCCCTGCCCTGGCCGATACGCTCCCCGTTGTAGGAGAACCAGGCTCCGGCCTTCTGGATGATCTCCAGCTTCACGGCGATATCCAGCAGCTCGCCGGTGCGGGAGATGCCCGTGCCGTACATCACATCAAATTCCGCGGTGCGGAAGGGCGGCGCGATCTTATTCTTCACCACCTTGGCCCGGGTGCGGTTGCCGATGACATCGGTGCCGCTCTTGATGGCCTCGGCCTTGCGCACCTCGATGCGCACGGAAGAGTAGAACTTCAAAGCCCGGCCGCCGGGGGTCACCTCGGGGTTGCCGTAGATGACGCCCACCTTCTCCCGCAGCTGGTTGATAAAGATGGCCACGCAGTTGGACTTGGAAATGGCGCCTGCCAGCTTGCGCAGGGCCTGGCTCATCAAGCGGGCCTGCAGGCCCACATGGGAGTCGCCCATCTCGCCCTCGATCTCCGCCCGGGGCACCAGCGCCGCCACCGAGTCCACCACAATCACGTCGATGGCGTTGGAACGCACCAGCGCCTCGGTGATCTCCAGGGCCTGCTCGCCGGTGTCCGGCTGGCTGACCAGCAGGCTCTCCACATCCACCCCCAGGTTGGCGGCGTACACCGGGTCCAAGGCGTGCTCCACGTCGATAAAGGCGGCGTTGCCGCCCCGCTTCTGCCCCTCGGCAATGCAGTGCAGGGCCAGGGTGGTCTTGCCGGAGGACTCTGGCCCATACACCTCGATAATGCGGCCCCGGGGCAGGCCGCCAATGCCCAGGGCCAGGTCCAGGGAAAGGGAACCCGTGGGGATGGCCTCCACATTCAGGGCGGAATCCTGCCCCAGGCGCATGACAGCGCCCTCCCCAAACTGCTTCTTAATCTGGGCCAGGGCCGTTTCCAAAGCCTTGGCCTTTTCCTCGGCGCCGCCGCTGGCCTTGGCGCTCACCGGCGTCCGCTTGCTTTCCGCCATCTCAAAAAACCTCCTGTAAAGTAAAATCGCTCTGCCTTACACTGCCTTCTATTATAAAAGAATCCCCGGGGAAAAGCAATGGATTTTCCCAAATTTCTCGAACAAATGTTTAACCCCGTTCCCACCAGGTCTCCCGCCGGAAGGGGACAAACCCCAGCCTGTAGTAAAACTGCTGGGAAGACCCCACAAAAGCGGCCTGGGCGCCCCGCTGCCGGCAGCGTTCCAGCCCCTCATACACGGCAGCCCGCCCCAGCCCTATGCCTCGATATTCCGGCAGGGTAAACACCGGCTCCACATAGGCGAAACGCTCCCCCGGCAGATGCCACATCCCGCAATGGGAGGCGTAATCCCCGTTGGGGGCAACCACCAGCACCCGCAGGCGGCGGTCATAGTGAAGGGCGGAAAATTCCTCCCGCTCTTGGGCTGACGCAATCTCCCGCCGGTTTCTGGGGCGCTGGTTGTTGAAGCCCCGCCAAATGGCGTTGTAATAGCGGTCCGGGTCAAATTCCGGGCTGGCAAAGTCCATCACCCGGAACCCCTCGGGCAGCTCATAGCGGAGGGGTTCCAGGTCGATTTGCGCCACTGCCTCCCCCTCCTGGGTGGCGGTAAATCCCCGCCGCCTGGCGATTCTTTGAAACGCCCGGTCTTCATCCGGCAGCAAAACCCGCAGCTTCCCCTCTTGAGAAAGGTGGGTCATGGCGTACTCCAGCAGCCGCTCTTTCAGGCCCTCGCGCCCCTTTGCCACACAAAACCTGGCTTCTCCAAGATCGCTTTCATAGGCCGCCAGCCCCACAATTTTCCCCTGTTCCTCCGCTACCCCCATGCAGCCCAGGTGTTCCTCGCTGCAATAGGGGCCGAACTGCCAGGCCCACCGGCCCCACAGGTAATTGGGCGTTACGGCCTCCTCCCGGTTGATCTCCGCTAAAAAATCGCAGACCCGTTCCTTGTCCCCTGTTTCAAAGGGGCGTATCCGCTCACTCATGGAACTCTCTCCTTCCGCTGTTCTCTTCTCTCTCCATCCCGCTGTCCCTTTCCCCCTCATAGCGCCCGGCCAGCTCCGCCTCATCCGGCGGCTGGAACAGCGCCGCCCACTGCTCCATGTCCTTCCGGGTGATGGTCTGGAACACATCCTTCTGGCCCGCCCGCGCCCGGGCGTCCAGGCGGCGGCACAGCTCTTCCAGGGGGGCGTGGACGTAGCGGATCTGGAAATCCGCCCCCAGGGCCCGGGCCTCCCGGAACTTTTCCTCCCGCTGCTCCCTGGCCCAAAAGCCGTAGTCCAAAATCACGCTGACCCCCTGGGCCAGCAGCCGCTTGCCCAGGCCCCACATCAGCTGTTCCACCCGGTCGTGGCGCTGGTCGTGGAGGGCGTGCTCCCGGGGGTCGTGGAAGTCGTCCCCAAACAGGAACAGGTGCCACTCGTCCGGGGTAAAGCGGATGGCGCCGGTCTCCCTCTCCAGCTCCTTGGCCCGGGTGGTTTTCCCCGCCCCGGGCAGCCCCACCATCAGGGTGAGGGTGGGTTTCCTTTCCATATCCAATCCTCCTCTCACGGCCTCTCCCGCCACAGGTTTTCCATGGGCGCCAGGCCCGAAGGCTCCAGCCGGTACAGGGTGGAGCACACCTGGCCGATATACCTCCTGTCGTGGCTGACGCTGATGATACAGCCCGGGAAGTCCTCTAAAATGCCCCGGATCACCGGCCCGGACAGGGGGCTGAAATTCCGGGTGGGCTCATCCAGCACCAGCACGTTGCACCCGTCCAAGATCATCTTCAAAAAGAACAGCTTGGCCTTCTGCCCGCCGGAGAGCTCCCGGACGGCGTGGCCCTGCTCTTCCGCCGTGTACTTCATGCTGCCCAGATAGGTTTTCACCTTGGTAAGCTCCGCCTTTTCCCAGCTTTTGGCCAAAAACTCCACCGGGGTCAAGTCCTGGTCCACGGTCTCCCCGTAATCCTGGGGCATATAGGCCGCCCGGATGTCCCGGCGCTTCATCAGCTCCCCGGCAATCTGCCGTAGCAGGGTGGTCTTCCCCGCGCCGTTGGGGCCCAGGATGCACACGTGCTCCGGCCCACGCACATACAGCCGCAGGTTTTGGCTCAGTGCCCGGCCTGACACCTCCAGCCGGGGCAGGGAGAAGTCCAGCACGGTCTTCCCGGCGGGGACCGCGGTGTCCTCCCCAAAGCCCACCAGGATGGCCTCCTCGCTGTCGGGGAACTCGGTCATGTCCTCCCGCTCCCGGTCGAAGCGGTGCTCCAAAGACTTGACCGCCTTCATCTTCTTTTTCAGCAGCCGGCCTCCGTGGGGGTCCTGGCGGGAGATGGCGTTCAGCTGGTGCTCCACCTTCTGCTGGATTTTCTGGAAGCGTTCCTGCTGCTTGCGCTCCTCCTCCCGCTCCTTTTTGGCCACCTGCTCCTGGTGGGCAAACTTCTGCAGCCGCTCCTCCACATACTGGCGGTAGCCCATGCGGGCCACGGTCCAGCGGGGCAGGGTCTTGCGCCGCAGCTGCTCCATGTGGATGATGACATTGGCGGTGTTTTCCAGCAGCACCTCGTCGTGGGAGATGAACAGCACCGGCTGGGGGCACTTTTGGATGAACTCCTCCAGCCACTCCAGGGTCTCCATGTCCAGGTCGTTGGAGGGCTCGTCCAGCAGGTAGCAGTCGGGCTGACCCAGGGTCAGCAGCCCCAGGCGCAGCTTCACCTTCTCCCCGCCGGAGAAGGTCTTCATTTTCCGGTCGTCGTAGAACCACTCCAGGGGAAACCGCAGCCGCTTGGCCGCGGCGGCCAGCTCCCCGGGGGAGCTCTCCAAAAAGGCGGGCTCCCGGCAGCAGAACTCATAAGCGGTCAGTTCCCCCTGCTCCGGGGGCAGCTCCTGGGAGAGATATCCCAGAAGCATGCCGTCTTTTTGAACGGCCCCTGTGTATTCCACATAGCCCTCCACCAGGGCGGGGTCGTACAGCAGCTTGAGCAGGGTGGATTTCCCGTTGCCCTCCTCCCCGATGAGGGCGGCCTTGTCGCCGGGCTGCAGGGCAAAGGTGAAGCCTTTTAGCAGCTGGCGCAGGTCTTTTTTCATGGTGATGTCAAGGTCTCGTATCTGAAGCAAGCGCGATCCCTCCTTAGAGCGCGAAAAGGGCCTGTTCCGCAGCCGGAACAGGCCCCATCATCCCCAGGGAACGCACGCCAGGGCAAACAGCCCCAGCGGCCGCAAAGATACAGGCAGAGGATGCGATAAGCCAAAAACCGGCAAAGCGAAACCGCCCCCGGGCCAACGCCCGAAAGCCAAATCTCGTCTTTCCGTGATCTGTGGCTTATACGATCATCCTTCCACTCCTTTGCTTGTTTCTGGCACTAAGGATAGCACGGAAGGCCCCGTTTGTCAACCGGGTTTATTGTTCTTCCGCCGCCTCAGAGAGCTCTTTCTTGTACAGGTATTTCTCCACATCCTCCACGATGTTCTGGGGAATCTTCCGCTCCACGGGCACCAGGGCGGCGTTCGCCATCTCTTTGCCGAACTCCAGCACAATGCGGGTGGTCTTCTCCAGCATATCCGCCGAAAGGAAGGAGAGGGTGTCGAACCGGTCGTGTATGTAGGCCGCCCCGGGGGCGCCGTCCCGGCTGAAGTTCACCCCGGGCACGCCGCTGTCCGCAAAGGGGATGCTGTCGCTGGAATAGATGCCCTGCTTCACCTCGGCTGCAAAGCCGTGGATCTTCACAAAGTACTCCAGATAGGAGGCAAGGGCCTTCTCCGCCGTGGCGGTAATGCGGTCCACCCCCAGCACCGGGCCGCCCACGTCCACGTTGATCATCAGCTTGTGGGCTTCCAGCTCCTCCTTGTGGGCCTTCACATAGGCCCAGCTGCCCTCCAGGCCGATCTCCTCGCTGCCGTACCACACGAACTTTAAAGTGCGCTTGGGGGGATTCTCCGCGAAATAGCGCAGCACCTCCATGTTGATGACGCTGCCCGCGCCGTTGTCGTACACGCCCTTGGAAAAGTCCACCGAGTCGTAGTGGGCGCCGAAGGAGACGATCTCCTCGGGCTTCTCGGTGCCCAGCACCGTGGCGATCACGTTGTGAGAGGTCCACTCCTCGGTGCGGCCCTTCAGCACCAGGCGGGCCTTGCAGGCGCCCTTGCGCACCATGTCGATGGCGTCCAGCACCCGGATGTGCACCATGGGCACGTTGCCAAAGGCCCGCAGGGTGCGGCGCAGCTTCCGGGTGGAGAGGTCGGTCTCCTCCCGCCTGTCCCGCAGCTGGCCCTCCATGGTGACGATGCCCGCCACCCCGGCCTTCATCAGCTTCCGAAACAGGGGCACCCGCATGTAGCCGTTCACCAGCACGATCTTGCCCCGGGCATCGCTCAGGCTCACGTCGTCGGCGTTCTCCACATAGAGGAAGGGGGCCTCCAGCCCCTCTTCCGGGGTGTTCTGGGCGCACTGATAGCCCGTGACGGGGATCTCCTGCTGGAAGGGCTCCAGAATCTCCAGCGTTGCCTCCTCCACAATGCCCTGCTCAATCTCAAAGGGTTGGATGATGGCGGGCACGCCTAGTTTATCGCACTCTTCCTTCAAGATCTGGGCGGCTTTCTCCTCCTCAGGAGAGCCGGCAATGCGGGTAAAGCCGATCTTTTCCAGCAGCTCCATTTCCCGCTTCCCACAAATTTCCATGGTAGATTTCCTCCTTCGTTCTGTCCTATAGAAAAAGCCCAGCGGTGCTCCCGCCGCCGGGCCTTTGCACTTTTAGTTATATCACTTTAACCGGATGAAGTCAAGGGATTTGACCACTTGAAAAAAGTTTGTGAGGAAGTTGCCAAAAAAGCTAGGTTTTATGCGGGTTTCCGAACTTCCTCACATGAGGGAGTTGCCAGCCGGTTTGAGGGACTTGACGCTTCAATTCCCTCACCTGGGGGAGTTGCCAAACCCGCATAAACACTGGGTTTTCAGCCAACTTCCTCATTTCCCTTTCTCAAGCCGCCCAGTGCCTGGGCACTCAAGTCGCGAACGCCGCTTTAGAGCGGCGGAGCTGGCTGAGAGCCGCTAGCTCAAAAGCCCGCGCTCAGGGTCCGTGACCGGACAGGACAAGCCGCCTTCTTGCGTTCCGCAAGGGCGGGTCCCTCCACGCAAGTTGGGTGGAGACAAGTAAAAGTTTCGTCCACCTTTTCAAAGGTGGTGGGGTTTGGGGTGAAACCCCAAGACCTTACAGGGGTGCGGGGGG
>UQRL01000019.1 GCA_900543555.1 uncultured Oscillospiraceae bacterium
AGAGGGCCAAAAGCTCAAAATCCGTGACGAAGCGGATCTGCCCTTCCAGCTTGGAAAGCCCAGAGGCGTTTAAGTCCACGCCCCGCACCTGCAGTTGAGCCAGCAGCTCTTTTTGCTTCATGCCCTGTTCTTTCCGCGCCGCCTCCACCCTGGCGCCGATTAGGTTTTTGTTGCCCAAGGGCTGATTACGCAGCCGCATGCCATTTCCCACCTCCCTCAGCAGTATACATAATACGCAAATCTTTTCTACATTATAAAAAAAGCCATGGAAAAAATCAATGCCATTTTTTAATTTCTCAGGAAAAAGCGCCAGAACTTTCACAAATTTTTTCATAAAAGGAAATATCTTTTTACTTATAGACGGAAAGTAAAACTTTCCCTGTACTTTTGGCCTGGAAATGTTATAATAAAAGGGAAAAAAGACGGCCTCTTACGCCGGACTGAACACAGAGGGTGTGTGAACATGAACAAAAGCTACCAGGAACCCAACTTGACCATGTTGACCGATTTTTACGAGCTGACGATGGCGAACGGATACTTTGCCAACGGCTATCAGGACACCATCTGCTATTTTGACATGTTCTTCCGCAAGGTGCCGGATAACGGCGGCTTTGCCATTATGGCAGGGGTGGAGCAGCTGGTGGACTATTTGAAGAACTTGCGCTTTACAGAGGAGGACATTCAGTATCTCCATTCCAAGCATATCTTCAGCCGGGAGTTTTTGGACTATCTGCGGGACTTTCAATTTTCCTGTGATGTTTGGGCCATCCCCGAGGGCACGCCTATCTTCCCCGGCGAGCCCATTGTCACCGTGCGGGGCCCGGCCATACAGGCCCAGTTTGTAGAAACCATGGTGCTCCTCTGCGTCAACCATCAAAGCCTCATTGCCACCAAGGCCAACCGGATCGTGCGGGCGGCCCAGGGCCGGGCGGTGATGGAGTTTGGCTCCCGCCGGGCCCAGGGATTCGACGGCGCCATGTATGGAGCCCGGGCTGCCTATATCGGCGGCTGTGCCGGCACCGCCTGCACTATCAGCGACCAAATGTTTGGTGTTCCCGCTTTGGGCACCATGGCCCACAGCTGGGTGCAGCTGTTCCCCAGCGAGTACGAAGCTTTTAAAGCCTATGCCCAGTCCTATCCTGGCAACTGCGTGCTGCTGGTGGACACCTATAATGTGCTGAAGTCCGGCGTGCCCAACGCCATCAAGGTTTTCAACGAAGTGCTAGTGCCCCAGGGCTTCCGCCCCGCGGGTATCCGCATCGACAGCGGTGATATCACCTACCTGTCCCGCAAGGCGCGCAAAATGCTGGATGACGCCGGCTTCGAGGACTGCCCCATCTGTGCCTCCAACTCCCTGGATGAGTACATCATCCGCGATATGCTGATGCAGGGCGCCAAGGTGGACTCCTTCGGTGTGGGCGAGCGGCTCATCACCTCTTCCTCCGAGCCTGTGTTCGGCGGGGTGTACAAGCTGGCCGCCGTGGAGGATCCGGAAGGCAACATCACCCCCAAGATCAAGATTAGCGAGAACGTCTCCAAAATCACCACCCCCTGCTTTAAGAGCGTGTGGCGGCTTTTCGACCGGGAGACCGACAAGGCCATCGCCGATGTGATCACCCTGCACGATGAGGTCATCGACGATGAGAAGCCCTATACCATCTTCGACCCCGACCACACCTGGAAGCGCAAGACCGTGGAGAACTTTACAGCGGTTTCCCTGCTGCAGCCTATCTTCAAAAACGGCGAATGTGTCTATACGCCCCGTGCCCTGAAGGCCATCAAGGCCTATTGCATGGCTCAGGTGGACAATTTGTGGGAAGAGGTCACCCGGTTTGAGAACCCTCACACCTATTATGTGGACCTGTCTCAAAAGCTGTGGGATGAGAAGAACCGGCTGCTTTCTGAAAAAAACTATTGACAGGGAGCTTCCTGTTCTTTTACAATAGTCACCGTGTGAGCAGGCTGGACAGTCGCGGGCGAGGGGGGAAACCCTCCGCCTGAGGAAAGTCCGGGCTTCCCAGGGCAAGGATAACGGCTAACCGCCGCCGGGGGCGACCCCAGGGAAAGTGCAACAGAGATATACCGCCGGGTTTTACCCGGTAAGGGTGGAAAGGCGAGGTAAGAGCTCACCGGCCCGTGGGAGACCACGGGGCCCTGTAAACCCTATCCGAAGCAACACCGTGGAGGAACATTCAGCGTAGCCCTGCGCGTTCCGAGGGGGTGGCGTGAGCCGGACGGCAACGTCCGGCCAAGATAGATGACTGTCCACGACAGAACCCGGCTTATAGGCCTGGTCACACAGGAGCATAAGGGGGAGACCCCATTGCGAAAGCCCTAGAGGGACTTCCTCCAGGGCTTTTTTCATGGTTCTGTTCCAGTAAAGTACAGGGTGTAGTCCCGTGGGAAAGTGAGAACCAAGGTGGGTGCGGTTTCCCCGGTTTTTGGGTTTGTGAACGAACAGGAGCCGTACCCCCATCCCAGACCCTTCACCTCCACCTCGTAGAGACGGCCTGCTTGCGTCCGATCTGTCTGGCGGTAGACCCCCGTATTTGTTTCGCTGGAATCTGTCCGGGCCAGCCGCAGCTGGCCGTCTTTGGCTTGGCAAGAGAGGGCCAGCACTTCCGTGTCCGGGTAAATCTCCGCCAAGTCCGGCCCACAGGCCAAGACGTTGCCCTCCCCGTTCAAAAGGAGCGTCATATTCCAAGCGCGGTCCTCGATGCGGAGCGTCTGAGATGCCTGGGCACTATAGAGCAGGACCACCAGTGCGAGAGCCAACCCCAGGACAGCTGCTTTCTTTTTCACCGCTCACCCTTCTTTCTGCGAGCCAGTCTCCAGAGGAAAAACACAGCCAGCACCAGCGCAAGGCCTGCCAAGGCCAACAGCAGAGGGGAGAGGTCGAACCCGCCGGCCACCTGGATTCCCGTGGCCCCCTGGGCAAAACCGATGGCGTCCTCCGGCACCCACGGCTGCCGCGCCAGGGCGAACAGCCCCATGGACACAAGGCACACCAGCAGGCATACTACCAGCCCTGCCCACAGAAGGCCGTTCCCCTTGGAGGGCAGCTGTCCTTCCACGCTGGCGGCGTACTCCGTGGGAGGTCCCAGCCGCTGGATGACCTGTTCCTCTGTCTCCCCGTGCTCATAGGCGGAGGCAAAGATCTCCTCTAAGTCCCGCAGCACAGCGGTTTTCTGCTTTCTGCGCAGGCGAAGCCTGCGCCCCACCTGCCGTATGTACTCCTGCTTCACACTTCCGCCTCCTTATAGCTTTTGATAAATCCATCAACGCATTGGGCATAGTCCTCCCAAAACGCCACCAGCTCCCTCAGTGTCTCTTTGCCTTTCGGGGTCAGGGAGTAATACTTCTTTGTGCCTCCATTGGCCTCCGCTTTGGCCAGGCGGCTCCGCACCAGCCCCTGCTCCTGCAGGCGGTAGAGGATGGGGTAAATCGTCCCCTCCCGGGCATAGCCCAGTACCCCGGCCCCGTGCTCGTTGAGCTGCGTCAGCAGCTCATAACCGTAAGTCTCCTTCTGGGCGATGAGGCACAAAAGGATCATCTCCAAAGAGCCCTTTTTGAATTGCTGGAGATACTTTCCCTCCATGGAAGACCTCCTTTCTTTCACTATTTAGCAATACTAAATAGTATGGCAATAGTATAGTCTCTCCTGGGGGAAAAGTCAAGAGGGGAAGAGAAAAGAGGGCGGGGCATCCCACAAAAAAGGACGCCGAAACCAGCGTCCTTTTTACTCCTGCTCTGCGTTTATTTTCCTTCCCAGTTTTTCAAGATCTCCTCGGCGGACCGGACCATCTCCAGGGCGAAGTCGGAGATATACTTTCTGTTATAGAAAGCCCGCGCCTTGTCGTCCGAGTAAAATTCCTGGAGTTCCTCTTCCGTCAGGTCGTGATAACCGTTCTCCATGACGATCATCTTCTGGGGGAAGCGGCTGGTCTGGGGCCGGTCTTTCTGCTGCTGGGTGGGATAGCCGAACACCAGCATGGACACCGGCGCCACAAACTGGGGCAGCTGGAACATCTTTTGGTGTTCCTCCCACTGCTCGATGATGTACCCGATATAGCAGGAGCCGATCCCCAGGCTTTCAGCGGCCATACAGGCGGCGTGGGCGGCGATCACCGTGTCGTTGGTGGCCAGAATCAAATCGCTCAGGCGGGGGTTGGGGATGTTCTCACATCCGGCCTGCTGGAATTTCCGCACCCACCGGCGGTAGTCCGCCAGGAATACCCACACCATGGGGGCCTTGGCAATGAAGGGCTGGTGGTCGCAGGTTTCAGAGAGCTTGTCCTTTAAGGTTTGGTCCGTCACATCTAAAATGGAGTAAAGCATAGAGTTCCCCGCTGTAGGAGCCCGCATGGCGGCGTTTAAAATGGCCTGCTTTTCCTCCGGCCCGATGGGCTTTTCCTCAAAGACCCGCACGGACTTGCGCTTCATCATCAGTTCCAACGTCTCGTTCATAGGCGGTCCCTCCCAAAATCTTTTATCTGGGTAAAGTATAGCATGGAACGCCAGGGAATGTAAACAGCAAAGCCTCTGGCTTTTTTGAAATGTGAATTGCAAATCCCGTGGGACTGGGGTATAATGTCCTCAGCCACAGGCTTTACAAAGCAAAGGAGTGTATTGAAAACCATGAAAGTCGCTGTTATCGGCTGCGGCACCATTGCCAATGCCGCCCACATCCCCTCCTATATGAAGAATCCCGAAGCGGAGATCAAGTATTTCTGTGATATCATCCCTGAGCGGGCCCAGGCCGCCGTGGAGAAGTACGGCTGCGGCACCGCCGTGGCGGATTACCACGATGTGCTGGCCGACCCAGAGGTGGAGGCCGTCTCCGTCTGCACGCCCAACAACGTCCATCCCACCATCACCATGGACGCTCTCCGGGCCGGGAAGAACGTGCTGTGCGAAAAGCCCGCCGCCCGCACCTACGGGGAGGCGCTGGAGATGCAGAAGGTCCAGCACGAGACCGGCAAAGTGCTGAACATCGGTGTGGTCAACCGCTTCAACGACGGCGTCAACCGCATCAAGGAGTACATCGACCAGGGTAAGCTGGGCAACATCCACCATGTGTACGTCAGCTTCCGGGCCCATCGTTCCATCCCTGGACTGGGCGGCGCCTTTACCACCAAGGCCATCGCCGGCGGCGGCGCCCTCATCGACTGGGGTGTCCACTATCTGGATATCGTCATGTACTGCTGCGGCGACCCCAAGGTCAAGACCGTCACCGGAGAGACCTTCTGCAAGCTGGGCAAGGACATGGAAAACTATGTCTACACCGATATGTGGGCCGGCCCTCCCCAGTATGACGGCACCTACGATGTGGACGATTCCGTCACCGGCATGGTCCGCACCTCCGGCCCCGTCATCACTATCAACGGCGCCTGGGCCCAGAACATCGGGGAAGAGGACCGCTACATCGACTTTATGGGCGATAAGGGCGGTATCCGCCTGCAGTACGGCGCGGACTTCACCGTCTACACTACGGAGAACAACGCCCTGGTCAGTTATACCCCCAAATTCCAGACCCGGGACATGTTCCAGAATGAGATCGACGGCTTTATCAACTGCATTAAAACAGGGGAGAAGCTGCCCTCTCACATCGACACGGTCATCGTCACCGCTCAAATGATGCAGGCCATCTATGATTCCGCCGAGCAGCACCGGGAGATTGTGCTGGAGTGATCTTACTGTATAAAGGAGTGTATGGAATATGTATCCATTTCCCATTGGCGTCATGCTGGATTCCTTCCGCACCGATGTGAACACCGCGCTGGATAAGGCCCAGGCCATGGGGGCCCGGGGCATCCAGGTCTATGCCACCCGCGGGGAGATGTCCCCCCGAGAGATGACCCCCGCCCGCCGCCGGGAGTTCCTGCAAGCTGTAAAGGATCATGGCCTTACGGTCTCCGCTCTGTGCGGGGATCTGGGCCACGGCTTTGGGGACCCGGAAAAGAATCCAGAGCTCATTGAGGAGTCCAAGCGGATTCTAGACCTGGCCAAGGACCTGGAAACCGATGTGGTCACCACCCACATTGGCGTGGTACCGGAGGATAAGGCCCATCCCCGGTACGCCATTATGCAGGAGGCCTGCGGCGTGCTGGCCGCCTATGCCGATTCCATGGAGGCCCACTTCGCCATTGAAACGGGCCCGGAGAAGGCCCTAACCCTAAAGGGCTTTCTGGACGGCCTCCACTCCACCGGCGTAGCCGTGAACCTGGACCCCGCCAATTTTGTCATGGTCACAGGGGACGACCCGGTGCAGGCGGTGTACACCTTGCAGGACTACATCGTCCACACCCACGCCAAGGACGGACGCCGTCTCCACTATGTGGACCCAGAGGTCCTTTACGGCATGGTTGAGAGCGATATGCTCAACGACGCCTCCTACATCGAGCTGCCTTTGGGCCAAGGGGATGTGGATTTCCCCAGTTACCTGAAGGCGCTGGATGACATTGGGTTTACCGGCTTCCTCACCATCGAGAGGGAGGTGGGCGACGACCCGGCGGCAGATATCGCCCTGGCCGTCCGCTTCCTGCAGGAGCAGCTTCAGGCTTGATTTTTGGCAAAAACACCTCCGCAAAAAATGGTGGAGGTGTTTTTTCGTAAAAATGGTTGAAAAACCCCTTCCTCTGTGGTAGAATCGCAGGGGTTTGAAGGGGAAAACAGAAATTTGGAGGCGATGGATATGGCAAAAGATGCCGGGGCGAAGGAGCGTCCACCCATACTGACCAGGGCAAATTTGAAAGCGTTTTTGCTGGTAAATCTGGGAGTCCTGTTGTTGACAACGGGAGTATACTTTTTTAAGCTGCCCAACAATTTTTCCACGGGCGGTGTCAGCGGTATCTCCATTATTCTGGGAAGCCTCATTCCTGGCATCTCTACGGCAACCCTGATGGCTGTGATCAACATTTTGCTGCTGGTGCTGGGATATCTGTTTTTGGGCCGGCAGTTCGGCTTTTGGACGACCTATTGCAGCCTGATGTACTCCTTTGAGACTTGGGCCTTGGAGCGCCTGTTTCCCATGAATGGGCCCTTCACGAACCAGCCCCTTCTGGAGCTGTGCTTTGCCATGATGCTTCCTGCGGTGGGCTCTGCGCTGATGTTCAACTACAACGCCTCCTCCGGCGGGACGGATATTGTGGCAATGATTTTAAAGAAGTACACGGGCATTTCCGATATCGGCAAGGCTCTTTTTGCCAGTGACAGCGTGATTGCTCTGGCCTCCTTTTTCTTCTTCGGCGTGGAGACGGGCATGTTCTCCATCCTGGGCCTGTTTCTCAAGGCTTTTGTGGTGGATTCCGTCATCGAGAGCATCAACCTGTGCAAGTTCTTCTCCATTGTCACCTCAAAGCCCCAGGAAATCTGTGATTACATCATCCAAGAGCTGCACCACAGCTCTACCGTGGTAGATGGCGAGGGGGCTTTTTCCCACCAAGACCGGAAAGTGGTGCTCACAGCGGTCCGCAGGGGAGAGGCTGTGCGCCTGCGCCAGAAGTGCAAGCAAATCGACCCTCACTCCTTCATGTTCATCACCAATACCAGCGAGATCATCGGCAAGGGCTTCCGCTCCGACTGAGCCGCCCGCAAAGGCCGTTTTCTAAAAATAGCAGTATCATAAAAGACAGCGCCGCGCTTTTGATTGAGCAAGGCGCTGTCTTTCCTTTTCGGCGGGCCGCAGAGAAAGAGGGCGGAACTGCTTTTCTTTTGAGAAAAATTGAAAACTGGCGGTTTTTATGGTATCCTTGTAGAAAAGGGTGAAGGGTCCTGTCCCTGCCCGAAATGGATGGAGGACCTGCATGGAAAATCAATATAAAGAGGAATTTCGGGCCATCTTTCAAGAGCATGTCGTCCGCCGGGGCGGCGACCAATTGCTGGAGTGGCTGGAGAACACGGATTTTTTTACAGCGCCGGCCAGCACTAAGTTTCATTGCGCTTGTGAATATGGCTTGGTCATGCACAGCTTGAACGTGTATAAAGTGCTGCGGGAAAAGTATTTTGAGGAAGGGGACAGCGAGGAGAGCTTCGCCCTGTGCGGCCTGCTCCATGATATCTGCAAGGCCCAGTTCTATAAAATCTCCACCCGCAACGTGAAAAACGACGAGACCGGCCAGTGGGAGAAACGGCCTTTCTACACAGTCGAGGACGCATTCCCCTATGGCCACGGAGAGAAATCCGTCTACCTCATCGAGCGCTTCGTGCGGTTGAAGCCTGCCGAGGCCATGGCTATCCGCTGGCACATGGGCGGCTTTGATGACTCGGTTAAAGGGGGAAGCTTTGCCATCAGCACTGCGTTCGACCGCTACCCCCTGGCGGTGAAGCTTCACCTTGCCGATTTGGAGGCAACCTATCTGATGGAGCACGGCACCTCAGAGGTCCGGCACTGAGCCGGGAAAGGAAGGCTCTATGGACGCCATCGTCACCTACGATTTGACAAAAGAATATGGAGGCCGCCCTGTTCTGGAGAGCCTGAACCTTCAGGTGCCCCAGGGCCAGGCGTTTGCCTGTGTGGGGCAGCGGGGCTGGGGGAAAACCACGCTGATCCGCCTGCTGTCCGGCTTAGCCAATCCCACCTCTGGAGAGTGCACGGTGCTGGGGCTTTCACCCACATACGAGCCCCAAAGGCTCCACGCGATAGCGGGCACCGTGCTGGATTCCGCCCGGCTCTATGCAAAAATGACCCTGTGGGAGAACCTGCGTTTTTTTGCGGGGATCCACGGCTTCGATGACAACGACGCCCTGGAGCGTTCCTCATTCCTTCTGCATAAGCTGGATATTTGGGAGGGGAGGGATCTGCTGGTAGAGAGCCTCCCCACAGGGGTGCTCCGCCGCGCTTCCTTGGCCCGTGCGTTGATGCACCGTCCCCAAATCCTGCTGGCGGATGAGCCTCCCAGCAGCATGGACCAGGAAAGCCTGGAGGCTATTCAGGCGCTGATGGGCTGTGTGGCCCAGGAAGAGGGCGTCTCCCTGTTTTTGTGCTGCTCCAATATGGAGTATGCACAACTACTCTGCCAGAACTTTGCCTTGTTGAAACAGGGCGTCCTGTTGGCAAAGGGCGATGTGGAATCCCTGCGGAAAGGTGCGGGGGTGGGATACCGGGCACAGCTCCGCACGCAAGAAGGGCATCCTGCTCCGGCGGGATTCCATCCCGTAGGAAATGTTTGGGAAAAGGAGATCGAGACAGAGGAAGCCATGTGCCAAATCATCGCCCAGGCGGTGGGGGAGGGGATTCCCCTTTACGAGGCCAGGCTTCTCCGTCCCACATTGCGAGAGATTTATTCCGCCTGGCTGGATGGCGGGAGAAGGAAGGTGTTGGAACCCTATGGAACGGCAGAAGAAACGGCCCCTGAGGACGGAGCCTCCGGAGAAGAAAGCGCAGAGCTCACCCAGGGGAGCGGCACACCGGAAGAACGCCCCGGAGCGGGGGAGGGAAGCGCCCTTGAAACAGGCGGCTCCGAAGAGGAGGTTTGACCTGCACCGCATCTTCTCCTCGGCAGAGATTGTCCTGGTGGGAAAGGATTTAGGGGCCATTTGGCGCAATAAAGGGACCCGTGCCCTGCTGATGCTCCTGCCGGTAGTACTGGTAGTGCTGGTGCCCCTTCTCTACTCAGTGGCCATCAGCTTTTTGCCCACGGAGGAATCCTTGGCAATGCCGGAACGGCTGGCTGCCATGCTCCACGGCTTGGAAGGGCATGGCCCCCGCCAGCAGTGGATGGCGGCTTTTACCACGTTGCTGTGCCCAATGCTTTTCCTCTGTGTGCCGGTCATGTGCTCCGTAGTGGCCGCCTCCCAGGTGTTGGTGGGGGAAAAAGAAGGGGGTACCTTGGAGACACTGATGCTTTCTGCTATGGATACGCGCTCTCTGCTGCATGCCAAAGTAACCTGCTGCACTCTGCTCTCCATCTTGATTTCCCTGCTCTCGTTTATTGCCTTTGCCATTGCCATCTCTGTGGCGGATCTCTTTATGGGGGCGCCTTATTTCCTCAATTGGGAGTGGATTGCTTGCTTGGTGCTGGTAATGCCTGCCGTGGCGCTGTTCTCGGTGGTTTTCGTCAGCTGGGAGCTCTGCCGGGTGCACAGCGCGGGAGAGGCTTTGCAGACCATGGGTTACCTGCTTCTGCCCCTGCTTCTGCTGTACCTGATTCAGTTTACAGGTGTCTTTCGTGTTACGGCCCCGCTGCTGATCGCTATTGCGGTAGGTTTGGGAGTGCTTTCCGTCATCCTGTTCAATTTGACCAGCCGCCAGTTCCAGCCGGAACGCCTGCTTTCCCGTTCCCCGGAGGGCTGAGGACATGGACGTCTGGAATCAGGATGCCTCTCAGCTCACCTTTCAGGAGTGGCGCTCCCTGCTTTCAAAGGCCCTGGGGCGTGCCCAGCGCTTCGAGCTCCACTGCTGGAAGGACGAGTCCTCCTGGACCCGGCTCGCCTTGGGCTATGGGAGCCTCAAACCGGCGGAGTGGGAGGGAGGCGTTGTGGTGGAAGGTCCGGTGACTGACGCTTTCCGCCACATGCTCCTCACTTTAGAGCGGCCCACGGATCGGGAGGCCTACAACAAATTCACCCCCTTTTTCTCCGTTGTGTTGGATGGGAGGGCCTTTTTCGAGCACTATGGAACCGAGCTGACCTTTCTGGAGAAGGAATAGAAAAAGCCGCTTTTACAGCGGCTTTAATTAGAACCTTCGGTTGTAGCGCAGCTGCCCGTAGAGGATCAGGGCCACGCCTGCGATGACCCCCACGGTGAGGATGATGAGCTCCATCTGTTCCGAATAGGCGGTCCACCGCAGGATGCCCACGGCGCAAAATGCAGCGCCGATCAAGGCGGTTCCGGTGCCCACGCAGCGGCCATATACCCGCCGAAACTCTTCGGGGACCTTGCGCCTGCCTTTTGGGGAGGCCGTGATGTATCCCAAAAAATTCATCACGCCTCCGCCAATGCCCAAAACGCCAATCAGCAAAAGCAAAATGGAATCCATTTTCTTAACTCCTCTCTTTTGCCCCATTCTAGCACACCCCTTTGAGGAACGCAAGGCGTTTCCTTGACAACATGCTTTAAATTTGATACATTAAATAAAGACATGCAAAAACACAGGAAAGGAAGCGAAGGCTATGGAAATACAGTACACGCCCAAGGGCGTATGTTCCCGCCAAATCAACATTATTGTGGAGGACGGCGTGATCCAGTCTGTTAAGTTCACCGGCGGCTGCAGCGGAAACACCCAAGGTGTGGCAGCTCTAGCCAAAGGGATGAAGGTCAAGGAGTATTTGGAGCGCTGCCAGGGCATCCATTGCGGCGCTAGGCCCACCTCTTGCCCGGACCAGCTGGCGCAGGCCCTTTCTCAGGCCGTAGAAGATGGCCGCATCACCCTGTAAGTGAATCCACAAGAAAAAGCCCTTCCCACCTCAGAACGAGGGGGAAGGGCTTTTTGTAGGCCGGGCGTTACGCTGTTAAGCCCGGCATCCTCTCAGCCAGAGGGAGCTTTAGCAGCCGCAGCCGCCGCAGTTGCCGCAGCCGCAGTCGTTGTTGCCGTTAAAGCCAAACCCGTTGCCGCCGCAGCAGCACAGCAGAATGAGGATGATGATGAGCCAAGTGCAGTTTCCGTTACACATGGAAAAGCCTCCTTTCAAGTTACACTCTATCTTATGGCGTACGGGGAAAAGTGTTACAGCCTTCATTTTTTACCAAATCAAATTTTTGAAAATGAGATTTCAAGAGAAAACATGAGGTATAGGGAGAAAACAAGAGAATGAGTCTCCTCAATGATCCGGATTGACTTTCTTTGACCTTGATTTCCAGCGGGAAGTTGGTATAATTAAAGTCAAAGAAAGTCAAAGACAAGAAATGGCTGCGTAAGGGTGGGTGAATGAAAATGCGTATCAGCGACAGCGTGGCAAACTATATTTTGGATCTGCTCAACCAGGAGAACGGAACGGCAGAGATTCAGCGCAATGAGCTGGCTAGCTATTTGGGGTGTGTCCCCAGCCAGATCAACTATGTGCTTACCTCGCGCTTTACCCCGGAGCAGGGGTACATTGTCGAAAGCCGGCGGGGCGGTGGAGGATATATCCGCATTACCCGCATGCGGCTCTCCCGGTCAGATATGATCATGCACATTGTCAACAGTGTGGGGGACAGCCTGGACGCCGCCACGGCACGGGCAATGACAAGCAATCTGCTGCAAAATGGCATGCTGGACCAAAGCGCGGCAGGCCTTATCCGGGCTGCCTGTTCGGAACACGCCTTGGCCGTTGTGCCCAAAGAAATCCGGGACACTGTCCGGGCGTCGATTTACAAAAATATGCTGCTAACCACCAGAACCCAATGAGGAGGGATGGATATGCTGTGTCAAGCCTGCGGAAAGAAGACTGCTACCACTCATATTAAAACGATTGTCAATGGGAAGCTGACGGAATTCCACCTGTGCCCGGACTGCGCCAAGCAGAAGGGATACAACAACCTGTTTTCCGGTTGGAGCATGGATTTGGGCAACCTGTTGGGGGGCTTTTGGGGAAATGCCCAAGGCGGCTCTCAGGTAACACGGTGTCCCACCTGCGGCGCCAGCTTTGAAGAGATCACCCGCACAGGGAAAATCGGCTGCGCCGGCTGCTATAAAACCTTTCGCAGCCAGCTGATCCCCCTGATCCAGCGCATTCACGGCACCACCCGCCACAAGGGGAAAGTCCCCGGCGGCTCTGCCCTGCGCATTACAACGGGGGGACACCAGATGATGCCTGTGCAGGAATCTCCCCTGGAGGAAAAAAAGCGCCTGCTGAAACAGGCCATTGAGAAGCAGGATTTTGAAACCGCCGCTGTTCTGCGGGATGAAATCAAGGAGATGGAAAGCCATGACTGAGACTGCAAAATGGTATGAAAAGGCTGGCAGCTGCGGCGACGTGGTGGTCAGCACCCGGGTGCGCCTGGCCAGAAATCTCAAGCAGTATCCCTTTCCGGCCCGGGCTTCGGCGAGCCAGCGGGAGGCTGTGGAGCGGCAGGTGAAAGACGCCCTGCTTTCTGGGAACAGCATCCTCTCAAAGGAGTTTCGGTTTATCCCCTTGGAGAATACCACCCAGGAGGAAGCCGTTTCCCTGGTGGAGCGCCACATTGTGAGCCCTGAGTTTATTGCGGACCGCCGGGGCAAAGCGGTGCTCATCTCGGCGGATGAGAGCATCTCTATCATGGTCAATGAGGAGGACCACCTGCGCATTCAGGTCCTGCGGGAGGGGTTTTCCCTGAAGGAGGCCGCCGAGACTGCTGACCGCATTGATACCCTGCTCAGTGAAAACCTGGATTTTGCCTTCGACCCAGAGCTGGGCTACCTTACCCAGTGCCCTACGAATCTTGGCACTGGCCTGCGTGCCTCCGTGATGCTGCACCTTCCGGGATTGACAGAGAGCGGCGCAATGCCCCGTATCGCCTCCAATCTCTCCAAGCTGGGCTTGACCATCCGGGGCACCTACGGAGAGGGGAGCAAAAGCATAGGGGCGCTATATCAGCTTTCCAATCAGATCACCTTGGGCCTCAGCGAGAATGAGGCTATTGAGAACCTGCGATCTATCACGGTACAGCTGATGGAAGAGGAGCGTAAGGCCAGGGCGCAGATGAGTGAGGAAATTGCCTGGCAGGACAAGATAGACCGGGCTGCGGGTGTCCTGAAAAGCGCCCGCGTCCTTTCCAGCAGCGAGTTTATGGAGCTGCTCTCCTATATACGCCTGGGCCTTTCCACCGGGGTGCTGCAAGGCGTCACCACCCAGGAGCTCAACGCCCTGATGGTGAATGCGCAGCCAGCCACCCTGATGGCAAGGGCGGGCAAACAATTGGATGAAACACAGCGCGACGTGCTTCGGGCGGATATGGCCCGAGAGGTGTGCGCGAAGATAAAGGAGTGAACGCTATGAAATACCGTTTCAATGGTTTTACTGAAAAGGCGAACAATGCCATGAACCTGGCCATCTCTTCTGCGGAGGAGCTGGGCCACGATTATGTGGGCAGCGAGCATGTGATGCTAGGCCTGCTAAAGGAAGGAACCGGCGTGGCCTACACTGTGCTGAATAAGCTGGGCGTAACGGCAGAGGCTTACGAGAAGCTCATCCGGGAACGCATTGGCACAGGAGAGCCCACTGCGCTTTCCACAGAGGAGTTCACCCCCCGCACCAAGCGTATCCTGCAAGTGGCGGCCGTGGCAGGGGCGCAACTCCACAATGCGTATGTGGGTACGGAGCACTTGCTCATCGCCATCATCGAGGATGGCCAGAGCTACGCCATGCGCTTCCTGCAGATTTTGGGAGCCGACCCCAACCGCATCGTCTCCGAGCTCTCTTCCATGCTGAACAACGCCTCCCTCCACAGCCAGGGGCAGTCCCATCCTGCCAATGGGGAAGAGGGGCAGCAGGGAGGCCGGGCCCTGGATCAATTCGGCCGGGATCTGACCCAGCTGGCCGCCCAAGGCAAGATCGACCCTGTCATTGGCCGCCAGAACGAGATCGAGCGGGTCATCCAGATCTTGTGCCGCCGCACGAAAAACAACCCCGTGCTCATCGGCGAGCCCGGTGTGGGTAAAACCGCTGTGGCCGAGGGCTTGGCCTTGAAAATCCAAGCGGGTGAAGTGCCGGAACTGCTGAAAAACAAGCGCCTGGTGTCCCTGGACTTGACCGGCATGGTGGCCGGCACCAAGTACCGCGGCGACTTTGAGGAACGCATCAAGAGCGCCATTGACGAGGTGAAGCAGGACGGCAATGTCATCCTGTTCATTGACGAGCTACACACCATCATCGGCGCTGGTTCCGCCGAAGGCTCGGCGGATGCTGCCAACATCTTGAAGCCCGCCCTGGCCCGGGGTGATTTCCAGGTCATCGGCGCCACCACCATCAACGAGTACCGCAAGCACATTGAAAAGGACGCCGCCCTGGAGCGCCGCTTCCAGCCCGTCATGGTGGGGGAGCCCACAGAGGAAGAGGCTGTCCAGATTTTGAAGGGCCTGAAAGACCGGTATGAGGCCCACCACAAGGTGACCATCACCGATGAGGCCATTGATGCTGCTGTGAAGCTCTCCTCCCGGTATATTGCGGACCGGTATCTCCCCGACAAGGCCATCGACCTGATCGACGAGGCGGCCTCCCGGGTGCGGCTGCGCACCTTCACCGCGCCGGAGGACCTGCAAGACCTGGAAAAGAGGATTAAGGACATTGAGATCGACAAGGCTGCCGCCGTCAATGCCCAGGACTTTGAACGCGCCGCGTCCCTGCGGGATAAAGAGAAAGAACTGCAAGAGCAGCTGGAGCGCGCCAAGGATGAGTGGGCCTCTAAAAACGAGCGGAGCAACAGCGTGGTGGTTCCCGGCGACATTGCGGATATTGTCTCCATGTGGACCGGGGTGCCCGTCACCCAGCTGACGGAAGAGGAGAGCCAGCGGCTGCTGCGCCTGGAGGAAACTCTGCACAAGCGTGTTATCGGCCAGGAGGAAGCCGTCACCGCCATCTCAAAAGCCATCCGCCGGGGCCGCGTGGGCCTGAAGGATAAAAACCGGCCCATCGGGTCCTTCATCTTCCTGGGCCCCACCGGCGTAGGTAAAACGGAGCTGTGCAAGGCCCTGGCTGAAGCCATGTTCGGCGATGAAAAGGCCATGATCCGCTTCGACATGTCCGAGTATATGGAAAAGCACACTGTCTCCCGCCTGGTGGGTTCCCCTCCCGGGTATGTGGGGTTTGACGAGGGCGGCCAGCTCACAGAGGCTGTGCGCACCAAGCCCTACTCCGTGGTGCTGTTCGATGAGATCGAGAAGGCCCATCCGGATGTGTTCAACATCCTGCTGCAAATTTTGGAGGACGGCCGTGTCACCGACTCCCAGGGCAAAACGGTGGACTTTAAAAACACCGTCATCATTATGACCTCCAATGTGGGCGCCCGGCTGATCACCGACAAGCAAAAGAGCCTGGGATTCTCTCAAAACGACTCCCAAGAGGCCGCTGCCGAAGCGGACTTTGAAAAGACGAAGGAGCTGGTCATGGGGGAACTGAAAGCCCTGTTCCGGCCAGAGTTCCTCAACCGTGTGGACGACATCATTGTGTTCCACAAGCTCACCAAGAAGGATACCCAGCAGATTGCCCGGAAGATGCTCTCCACCCTGGAGCAGAAGCTGAAGGATATGGATATCCAGATGAGCTTTACTGATGCCGCCATAGAGGCCGTGGCTGATAAGGGGTATGACCCCACCTACGGCGCTCGTCCCCTGCGCCGCGTCATTCAGAATGTGGTGGAGGACCCCATCTCGGAGAAGATGCTGGAAGGGGCTGTTACAGCCAATAAGACCTACCGCTGCGATTACGCGGAGGGGAAATTCACCTTCGAGCCTGTTGAAGCCGAAGGCCAGCAGTAAGATCCATTCCCATATAAAAGATCACTGCCTGGGATGGAGGCAAGTCCGGTAAAAAGGAACCATAGATAAAAGGCCCCTGATGTAGGATGCTGACTACATCAGGGGCCTTTTTGCAATGCCCATACATGCTGGGCGGTGCAGAGGCTTTTCCGGCAGGGATGGCTTTAGGTTCGAGGGCCAAAGCAGGTGGCAATATGTTTTTCGCATTGAGGGGGTGAGTAAATAAATTCGTCCATGTGGTCCCCTTGGAAAAAGTATTCTGGAGGGCCGGGCTTTTTGGGGTCTGGGTCAAAGGTCTCAATGAGGATGAGCTTCACCTTCATGCGGGTGGGCAGAATGCTTTTGATGAACACGCTGGCCTGCTGGCCGGGATAGATGTTCTCCTTCACTTCTGCTAATCCCGCCAGATTGGGGGCCAACTCCACAAATACGCCGTAGCTCTCAATGCTGCGGATAATCCCCCCCACGGTTTCTCCCGGCTTAAACTTGGCGGCATTTTCCGCCCAGGTTCCCAAAAGTTCCTTGTGAGAGAGCGTCACCCGCGCGTTTTCACGGCACTTTACCACCGCGCGAATGTCCATCCCCACCAGGAACCGCTCCCGTGGGTGCTCAATGCGGGAGACCGAGATAGAGTCGATGGGCAGCAGGGAAACAATGCCGCAGCCAATGTCTGCAAAGACTCCGAAGGGCTCGATGTGGGTCACCCGTGCGTCGATCACGTCGCCGGGGGAGAGCTTGCGGACAAATTCTTCCCGGCACTTCTCCTGGGCGGCCCGGCGAGAGAGCAGCGCCGTAATACGCCCGTATTCATCCCGGATAAAGTCCTGCACCAAAAAACACACCGGCCGGTTTACCCGGGAAAGGATGGCGATATCCCGCACGCTGCCATCCTTAATGCCGATTGCCCCCTCCTCCCGAGGGATGAGCCCCCGCATAAATTTCAGGTCTACGATTAGGTTGTGCTTGGAATCGCACATGATGGCCTTGGCTTCCAAGATGGTTTGATCCCGCATAGCCTCTGCCAGGGAGGCAGGCGTTTGAAGTGCCGCCCTGTTTTCAAAGGTGTCAATCAAATGGCCTTCCGGATGAAACTGCATTTTCTGTTCTTCCTTTCTCTGCAAGGGCGGGCCGCCGGGAGTCCCAGGGCCCGGGAAGCCGCCAAAACGGGCGCAGCCTCCTGCCCCTCCTGTGATACAAACATGTTTATGCAGCCAAGAGAGGGAAAATGCGCGGGGAAAGGTTGCATCTTGTCCGCTTTTAGAGTACAATATTTTTTGCATCAGTTTTCTGCGCCGGATGGCTCCGGCATGGATAAAGAAAGGAAGAAACACAATGAAGCGTACTTTTTTTGCGGGGGTTTCCGCCCTGCTGTGTGCCTGCCTGCTGGCGGGCTGCGGTTCTGCTGAGTCCACCGCCGCTACCACTGTCATCGGCACTACAGAGAGCCTGGTCTCTCAGGGAGATACTTCCTTGCAGCCCAAGGATAACGGCAAAAAGGTAGGATATCAGCTGGACATGCCCGAGGAAGGGGAAGAGATCGCCGTCATCACCATGGAGTCCGGAGAGGTCTTTAAGCTTCGCTTTTTCCCGGATGAGGCCCCGAAAGCCGTCTACAACTTTAAAGTCCATGCCTTAGAGGGCTACTACGACGGCCTGACATTCCATCGGGTTATTGAAAACTTTATGATCCAGGGCGGCGACCCCCAGGGTGACGGCACCGGCGGGGAAAGCGTCTGGGGAGAGCCGTTTGCCGATGAATTCAACGACAATCTGCTGAACATTGATGGGGCTGTTTCCATGGCAAACTCCGGTGCCGACACCAATGGCAGCCAGTTCTTCATCAACGCCACGGGAGGCATGTCTGCCGATTGGGATTACTACCAGCAGGGCTTTGATGTGTACGAGCAGAGCCCCGAGGCCTTTACCTCTACTTATGGCGCTTGGGTGGATATGGACAAGGTGACAGACGCTGTAAAAAAGCTTTACGAGGAGCATGGGGGCAATCCCACGCTGGATGGGTATTACTCCACCACAGGCCGCGGCCACACGGTGTTCGCCCAGGTTTTTGAGGGGATGGATCAGGTATATGCCCTCTCCCAGGCCGATACTGATGATAATGATAAGCCCTTGGAGGATATGGTCATCCAGTCCGTTGAAATTGTCCCTTACGAGGCGGAATAACCCCTGGCACAAAAAAGATAGAAAAATCCCCCAGAACGCATGTCTGGGGGATTTCTGTGTCTTTATGCTTCCGTTGGCTTATTCTGCTCTGCCTGTGCCAGCTTGTAGGAAAGCGTCATCAGGCTGTCGTTCATATGCACGTTTTCCACAATGGCGTCCGGATGCTTCATGGTGATGTCATAATGGCTGAAGTTCCAGAAAGAGCGGATTCCCAGCCTATACAGCTCGTCAGATACCGCCTCTACATAGACCTGGGGAATACAGAGAATGGCCATCAAAGGGCTGTTCTCCTGGTAAAAAGCCTGTATTCCAGCGTAATCCAGAATCTCATGGCCGCTGATCTTTCCTCCAATCACGTTGGGCGCTGTATCGAATACGCCGATCAAAGTGAAGCCCAGCTGCTCAAAGGGCATGTGCCGGGCAATGGCCTTGCCCAGGTTGCCTGCCCCCACCAGGATGCAGGGATGGCGCTTTTGAATGCCCAGGATTTTCTCAATCTCTCCGCAGAGTTGGCTCACATTATAGCCATACCCTTGCTGGCCAAACCCGCCGAAACAGTTAAAATCCTGGCGGATCTGCGAGGCGGTAAAGCCCATCTTTTCCGAAAGCTCCTTGGAGGAGACGCGGGTTACACCTTTTTTCCCCAGTTCATTGAGGAACCTGTAATACCGGGGCAGGCGCCGGATAACAGACATAGAGACGTTCTGCTTTTTCTGGTTCATGTGTCGTTACTTCCTGTGGAACAGATTTTTTGGGAGAGAGTTTACAGCATCTCCCGCAGCTTTTCATCCACCGCCCGGAGGAACCCTTCCGTGTCCACTTTTTTGATCTCGGGCAAAGTGGACATAGAGGCCAGGTCGCCGGTCATCACGCCGGACTCGATGGTGGAGAGGGTGGCGGCTTCCAGCTTTCCGGCAAAGGTCATCAGCGCTTCGTTGCCGTCCAGCTCGCCCCGCTTGCGCAGGGCGCCGGTCCACGCGAACAGCGTGGCCACAGAGTTGGTGGAAGTGGTCTCGCCCTTTAAGTACTTGTAATAGTGGCGCTGCACCGTGCCGTGGGCGGCCTCATACTCACAGGTGCCGTCGGGGGCTACCAGCACAGAGGTCATCATGGCCAGGCTGCCGAAGGCGGTGGCCACCATGTCGCTCATCACGTCCCCGTCATAGTTCTTGCAAGCCCAGATGAACCCGCCTTCGCTTCGGATCACACGGGCCACGGCGTCGTCGATGAGGGTGTAGAAATACTCGATGCCGGCCTCCTTGAATTTGCCGGCGTAATCCCTGTCGAAGATATCCTGGAAAATATCCTTGAAGCGGTGGTCATACTTTTTAGAGATGGTGTCCTTGGTCGCAAACCAGAGATCCTGCTTCATGTCCAGGGCAAAGTTAAAGCAGGAGCGGGCAAAACTCTCAATGCTCTTGTCCGTGTTGTGCAGCCCCTGAATGATCCCGGGGCCATCGAACTGATGGATCAAGTATTTTTCCTCTGTGCCGTCCGCCTTAGTCACCAGCAGTTCTGTTTTAGCGCCCGCGGGTACCTGCGCCTCTACGTTCTTATACACGTCGCCATAGGCGTGACGCGCAATTGTGATGGGCTTGCGCCAGCCGGGGATGAAGGGCGTGATACCCCGCACCAGGATGGGGGTGCGGAACACGGTGCCATCCAAAATGGCGCGGATGGTGCCGTTGGGGGACTTCCACATCTCTTTCAGGTGGTATTCGTCCATCCGGGCGGCGTTGGGGGTGATGGTGGCACATTTCACCGCCACGCCGTATTTTTTGGTGGCCATGGCAGAGTCTACCGTCACCTGGTCATTGGTCTTATCCCGGTTTTCCAGGCCCAGGTCATAGTATTCCGTGTTCAGGTCGATGTAGGGAAGAAGCAGGATCTCCTTGATCATCTTCCAGATGACACGGGTCATCTCGTCGCCGTCCATCTCCACCAACGGTGTTTTCATGGGTATTTTTTGAAACTCAGCCATGGTCCATCTTCTCCTTTGCCGCATTATTTTGATATGGAATAATTTTCCTTCTCTAACAACGCAAAAGGCCGCCCTCCATTCTTGGGCTATGTGCTCTATTATCGCCGAAAAGCAAAGTTCTGTCAATGCATTTTCCCATCATTCTTCCTAAAAAGCAGCGCTTTTCTCACAGGAAAGCCATTTCCCGCAGGAAAAAGATCAGCAAAAACATGGTGCCAATGGAAAAGATGGAGCTGAACACCACCAGCTGTCCCGCCAGCTTGTCATCGCCGCCCATCTGCTGTGCCATGGTGAAAGAGGAAACCGCAATGGGTGCTCCAAACACGGTCAGTAGCACCGCCAGCGGCGCATCCCGGAAGCCCAGCAGGATGGCAATGCCCAAGAACAGGGCTGGAAAGGCAACCAGCTTGGCACCCAGGACGATCAGCACTTCTTTGATGTAGCGGCCCACGTCCCCAAAGTTGAAAGAGGCGCCCAAAATAATAAAGGCCAGGGGCGTGGCAATTTCCTTCATCTGAGAGACAGTGTCATAAACCGGCGTGGGCAGGGGAACGCGGAACACCACAAAGAGCACCCCCAGCACCGAACCGATAATCAGCGGGTTGGTGACAATGCCCAGAAGGATCTTTCCGAAGTTGGGCTTTTTGCCGTTGAATATCTCCAGAGAAATTACAGCCAGCACATTGTACAGGGGGATAATCACAGCAATTAAAATGGAAGCCAACCCGGCGGCTGTATCCCCGAACAGGGCCGTGCTGATCGGGATGCCGAACAGCACAAAATTGCTGCGGAACATGCCCTGCAGCATTACTCCCCGCCGGGAATTGTCCTTTTCCAGCAGGATGGCCAGGCACAAGGAGAGCACGAACTGGATGGATACCCCTGCCACCGCATACAGAAGCAGCTGTGAGTTAAAGCTCTCTGCCAGCTCGGTATCGTAGATGTTCACAAACACCAGCAAGGGCAAGAATATCTTAAAGATGACCTTGTTCACCTGCTTGACGGTCGTCTCGTTCATCATCCCCGTGAGTTTGATGCCGTAGCCCACCGCCATCAGCAGGAACAAGGGCAGCACGATCTCTAGGGAAAGAATCAGGCTGTCCAGCAAAATGCCCACGCTCCTCGTTGCCAGAATGATTGATTTCATTATAGCACTAAAGCAGAGGATAGGCAAACGAAACTTCCCCAAAAGAAGAAATACGGTGCTTTCCCTTGCCCTGCTGGGAAACAAATGCTATAATAACAAAATAGGCGTGCTGTGCCCTGCCTTTTTCTTGAAGGACCAGTATGTTTCCCCGGCTTTTTTGGCAAACTATCCTTTGTAAAGGAGGATGCTGCCATGAAGAAGGAAGAGGAAAAGAGGCTTCGCCGCCTGGCGGCCAGCGCCGCAGAAGAGGCGGGAGAAGAAGAAATCAGTGCGCCCGCACCCCAGAACGCCCTGGCAGGAGACGGCTCTGTCACCACCCGGTGTGATGGGAAAACGATCCATTGCCTGACAGTTATCGGCCAGATTGAGGGGCATTACATCCTGCCCTCTCAAAACAAGACCACGAAATATGAGCATGTGATCCCGCAGATTGTGGCTGTGGAGGAGGACCCCCAGATTGACGGCTTGCTGATGCTTCTCAACACGGTGGGGGGCGATGTGGAGGCGGGCCTGGCCTTGGCAGAGCTGGTGGCGGGCATGAAAAAGCCCACCGTTTCCCTTGTGCTGGGCGGGGGCCATTCCATCGGAGTCCCCTTGGCTGTAGCGGCCAAACGGTCTTTTATCGCGGAGTCCGCCTCAATGACTATCCATCCGGTGCGGATGAACGGCCTGGTGCTGGGCATTCCCCAGACTCTGGAGTATTTCCGCCGCATGCAGGACCGCATCACAAATTTTGTCACACAGAATTCCAACATCAGCGCCGAGCGCTTTATGAGCCTGGCGATGAACACCCAGGAGCTGGTCATGGATGTGGGCACGGTGCTTGATGGTCCCGACGCTGTGGAAGAGGGCTTGATTGACTCTTTGGGCTCCCTCTCTGACGCCATGGACTGTCTGTGCCGAATGATCGACCGGGGGAAAGGGCGGAAGAGAGGCTCCGCCAAACGAAAGAAAGCAGAGTGATAGACCGGCGGTTTTTCCGCCGTTACATAAAAGGAGGAGATTTATGACTATTTTTGAAGCCATCATCCAGGGGATCATCCAAGGGGCTACCGAGTTCCTGCCAGTTTCCAGCAGCGGCCACCTGTCTATTTCAAAACACCTTTTTGGCATCGAGCTTCCCGGTATTCTGTTCGATATTATGCTCCACTTGGGCACGCTGATTGCCGTGGTATTCGTCTACCGGCAGCTGATTTGGCGCCTCATTAAGGAGTTTGGCTCCCTTTGCGTGGACATTGCTCACCGCAATTTCAAGTGGAGCGAGATGAATCATGACCGGCGGCTGCTCTTCATGCTGGCCATTGGGCTTTTGCCCCTGTTTTTGCTGTTCCTGCCCATCCCCGGCACTGGCTTGGACATCAAGGGGCTTTCTGACCTGCTGGGGTCCGATTCCGATATCCTGGTGGAGGGCCTGGCCCTGCTTGCCACCAGCGCCCTGCTTTTTGCGGGCATCCATGCCAATAAGCGCGTTAAAGAGACGCACCGCCGCAAGGATCCCTCGGGGCGCGTGATCACCAGCAGCGGCCGGAAAAAGATACATACCGTGGACGCCATCTGCATTGGTGTCACCCAGTGCCTGGCCGCCGTCTTTCCCGGCCTTTCCCGCTCGGGATCTACGCTTTCCGTGGGGCTGCTGCGGGGCATCAATCAGCAAACCGCGCTGGACTATTCCTTTGTGCTGGGCATCCCGTCCATTGCGGCTGCCGCCCTGGTGTCCCTGCTGGATATGGGAGACCAAGCCGGCGCTGTGGGGGCCGGCCCGCTTATCGCGGGGATTGTCACCTCGGCTGTGGTTGGCTTTTTAGCCATTAAGCTGCTCAAGTGGATCGTCACCACCAACAAGCTGCGGATCTTCGCGTTCTACACCTTGATTGCAGGAGGTATTGTGACGATTCTGGGCATCGTGGAGCATATTGTGGGAAAAAACCTTTTTACAGGCCTGCCCCTGTAAAGCGTGCCGCCTGAGGGCGGCAAACCGGTGAGCTTGTGGAAGAGAAGGAGGGAGACTTTTGCCAACAAAGCAGAGCGCATCGAAGAAGAGGCCGGCGCAAAAGCGGACCCCGCCAGCCTCTTCCGCCAAAAAGAAGGCCACAGGAAGGAATGGGGCGAAAAGCACTTCCCGGGGAGGAAGGGGAACCCAGAGCCCGCCCCTTACGGCGGAAGCCATCCGGCAGAAGAACCAGATTCGGGCAGTGGTGCTGTTTGCCTGTGCCATTTTGCTGGGCTGCCTGGCACTTATTCCAGGGGACAATCTCTGGCGATGGGTCCACAACGCGATTTTAGGGCTGTTCGGCAGCTGGGCGCTGCTGTGGCCCGTGCTGATGATCTATGTGGCAGTCATCACCGCCATGGAAAAGCCCCGCGGCTCTATCAGCGGCAAGGTTTGGATGACAGCCTTGGTCATCGTGTTATTTTGCGCTACCGGCTTCATCTTTGGAGGGAAGTCCATTCCAGACGGTTTGAACTTTTGGGAATACATAGTATATCTCTACACCCAAAATGCAGGGACCAGCGGCGGCGTGGTAGGCGGGCTTTTAGGCCTTCCGCTGCTTCGGGCGGCAGGGGGTGTGGGCGCCCGCATCATCATTGTGCTGCTTCTCTTTGTGGCGGTGATGATTCTCACCGGCACCACGCTTATCGGCCTGTTCCGAGTGGTTAAAAAACCGGTGGATATGGTCAGCGAGGGCCTGGAGAGCGCCCGGCTGCGCCGGGAAGAGGAGCGCCTGATTTTGGAGCGGGAAACCAGCATTGATGTCCCCCTTGAGGAACAGCTGCCCGCCCACCCTGTGCGTTCTGACTCTCCCGCCAGTTTGTTCCCGCCTCCTCCAGAAAAGAAGAAGTCCCCCAAGAAGAACGAGAAGCTGGACCGCTTGAAGGCCGTCTTTGGCGTAGAGGACTCCCCAGAGGAGGCGGAACCCTCCGTGGAACAGGCGGTATCCGGCACACGGCCTGCAGAGGCCGCTGCCGCGAAGCAGGTGGAAGAGGGGACACAGGCCCTGGAGCGCGCATTGGAGGAGATTGGGGAAATCCACATCCCTGCACCGCCTGTGGAAGCCGTCCATTCCGATCCTCCCCATCTGGATCCCCCCGGTGAAACAGGGGAGGAAAGCGCCAAAGCCCCGGCTTCCGTTCCGGAGGGCCCTGCTGTTCCGGATGACGTGAAAGAGCTCACGGAAAAATTCATGGAGCAGAAGGAGCGCAATGACCGGAGGGAGGCTACTCCTGCCCAGCAGTTTCAGTACCAAACGGCGGAGCCCGCGAAGGCGTACTGCTTTCCACCGGTGACTATGCTGGCGGTAAGTCCCCACGGCAACCCTGTTCAAGAGACAGAGGAACTGCAGACGAACGGCCGCATCTTGGTGGACACCCTGAAAAGCTTTGGCGTGCAGACCAAGATCCTGGATATCTGCCGGGGCCCTTCTGTCACCCGGTATGAGATCCAGCCCGCTGCCGGCGTGAAGATCAGCAAGATTACCAACCTTTCTGATGACCTGGCGCTGAACCTGGCCGCCACCGGTGTGCGCATTGAAGCGCCCATCCCCGGGAAAGCTGCCGTAGGCATTGAGGTGCCCAATAAGAGCCGCAGCACCGTGCGGATGCGGGAACTGATCGAGTCCAACTCCTTCCAGTCCTCCAAAAGCAAGTTGTCCGTAGCCTTGGGCCGGGATATCGCCGGGCAGGCCGTCATCGCGGACCTGGCCAAAATGCCCCATCTGCTTATCGCAGGCACCACCGGTTCTGGCAAATCCGTGTGTATCAACTCCCTCATCGTCAGCATGCTTTACAAGGCCAGCCCCGATGAGGTGCGCTTCCTGATGATCGACCCCAAGGCGGTGGAACTGACAGAGTACAACGGCATGCCCCACATGCTGGTGCCCGTGGTCACCGACCCCCGCAAAGCCTCTGGCGCTTTGGGGTGGGCTGTCTCTGAAATGATGAAGCGCTATAAGATCTTCTCTGAATTTAACGTCCGCAACCTGAAGGGGTATAACAGCCTGGCGGCTTCCCAAAGCTATCAGGATGAAAACGGCCAGCCCATGCCGGCCATGCCCCAGATCGTCATTATAATCGACGAGTTGGCCGACTTGATGATGGCCGCCCCCAAGGAGGTGGAGGACTCCATTTGCCGTTTGGCCCAGCTGGCCCGCGCTGCCGGAATGCATCTGGTGGTGGCCACCCAGCGCCCCTCTGTGGACGTGGTGACCGGCTTGATCAAGGCCAATATCCCCAGCCGTATCGCCTTGACGGTTTCCAACGCCGTAGATTCCCGCACCATCTTGGATTCCGGCGGCGCAGAAAAGCTGCTGGGCAATGGCGATATGCTTTTCGCCCCGGTGGGAGTGACGAAGCCCCTTCGCGTTCAAGGCTGCTATGTCAGCGACGAGGAAATCTCTTCTGTGGTGGAGTTTGTCAAGCAGACCAAGTCCATCGAATATGATGAAAAGGTCATCGAGGAGATCGAGCGCAACGCTGCCAGCGATCCCAAGTCTGAGGACAACGGGGACAGCGAGGGCGGGGGAGACCCCATGATCGACGAGGCCATCAAGGTAGTAGTAGAGGCAGGCCAAGCCTCCACTTCATTGCTGCAAAGAAGGCTCCGCCTGGGCTATGCCCGTGCCGGACGGCTCATCGACGAGCTGGAACAACTGGGTGTGGTGGGTCCCCACGAGGGGTCGAAACCGCGGCAGGTGCTGATGACCTACGCCCAGTGGCTTGAAAAGAACATGCAGAAGGGGGATTCCCCCCACGAAGAGGAGTAAAAACCGCCATGGGGGAGAGACGCGTTAAAGGGAAGGGGCGTCTGTTCCGTGCCTGGGCCTCCCGTGCGGCGCTGTGCGCATTGTGCGGCTTGCTGGTGTTTTCTGCCGCCCCGGCGGGACAGTCCTTTTGGACCAAGGCTTATACGCTTTCCGGCTTTCGCGGCCCCCAAGGGGAGGCGGGCCTGCGCCTTCATGTGATTGACGTGGGCAAGGCCGACGCCCTCCTTCTGGAATGTGAAGGGCATGCCGCCTTGTTGGATGGGGGCACCTCTGCCTCCGGGGACCGGGTGGTGGACTACTTGCTCCGGCTGGGAATAGAGAGCTTGGACTATGCCATCGCCTCCCATCCGGACAGTGACCACACCGGCGGGCTCTCCCAAGTGCTGGAGGAAGTCCCTGTGGGAGAGCTGGTGGTTTATCCCTGGCCAGAGGCCATGCGCCGCACCCTGGAATACAGGGCCCTAGAAGACGCGGCTCGATCCTCTGCTGTTCCAGTGCGGCAGGTTCGCCCTGGGGAAAGCTTTTCCCTGGGCGGCACAAAGCTGGAAGTCTTGGGCCCGCTGCGGGACTATGAGGGAACCAACGATTGCTCCCTGGTGCTGCGGCTGGACTATTTGGGATTTTCTGCTTTGTTTTGCGGAGATATTGAATACCAAGCGGAGTTGGACCTGGTCAAATCCAGCGTGGATTTGGACGCCGACCTGCTCAAGGTGGCCCATCATGGCAGCGCGGGCTCCAGCTCACCGCGTTTTCTGGAAGCGGTTTCTCCCACATACGCGGCAATTTCCGTGGGGCCGGATAACAGCAACCTGCCCCGGGAGGAGACTCTTCTCCGCCTTGAAAGCGTGGGAGCTGAGATTTACCGAACCGATACCGATGGGGACCTGGTATTCTCCTGGGACGGGGAAGAATTGTCCCTTTGGAGCGAATTTTACAACACAGTGGAAAGGACAGAAGAGAAGCCATGAAACAGCTTGTCATCGACCGTTTAGAGGGCAAATATGCCATCTGCACCGATAAGGACCAGAAGTTCTTCGCCATCGAATTGCCAGAACTGCCCGCAGGGGCCAAGGCTGGCAGCGTGCTCACCATCACCGACGAGGGGGAGCTCCGCCTGGATGAGGAAGGCGCAAAGCCGGGCCAAAAGGGCGCGGGCCGAAGCAGCAAAAAAAGGTAAAGGGGGAGAGGACCATGGGAAAGCTGCAATTCCTTCTGCGCTGTGTCAAAGACATGGATTACGCCGAGCTGTTCCGCACGGTGGGGAAAGTTCACAAGCTGACCGGGAAGAACTCCGCCGCCATCTTGACGGATGTGATCCAGTGCGGTCTGAAATATGGTGCTGGCTTCAACGATTATCTACTGTGTGAGTTCTACAACCTCACTGATGCTCAGCGGGCCACCTACATCACCCGCAAGGTGAACAACGACCTGGTGCGCATTCTGAATGACCGGGACTACTACCATTTCTTTGACAACAAAACAGAGTTCTACACCACCTTCGCCAAGTACATCGGCCGCCAGTGGCTGGACTTTTCCAAGGCCAGCAAAGAGGACTTCAAAGCCTTTATGGAGACGCGGGACGCGGTGATGGTCAAGCCGGAGTCCTCCAGCGGCGGCTTTGGGGTGAACAAGCTCTTCAAAAAGGATTTTTCCAGCCTGGACGCCATGTATGACCAGCTAAAGGCTGAGGGCATCGGCGTGGTGGAGGACGTGCTCCAGCAGCACGAGACCATGAACAAGATGAACCCTCACGCCATCAACACCCTGCGGGTGGTCACAGTGCTCAACGAGACGGGCCCCCACATCGTCTATGCCCATATCCGCATCGGCAACAGCGACCGGCCTGTGGACAACCTCCACTCCGGCGGTATGTTCGCCCCCATTGACCTGGAAAAGGGCGTCATCCAGTACCCTGCCTACGATAAGGCACGCCACACCTATACGGAGCATCCCCGCACCCACACCAAGATCCAGGGCTTTGCCATCCCCTATTGGGAGGAGGCCAAGGCCATGTGCCTGGAGGCCTCTCAGGTGGTGCCCCAGATGCGCTATGTGGGCTGGGACGTGGCCATCACGCCCAACGGCCCTGTGTTCGTGGAGGGCAACAACCTGCCCGGCTATGACATCCTGCAAATGCCGCCCCACACCCCGGATAAGATCGGCATGCTGCCCCGCTTCCGGGAATTTGTGAAGGGGATCTGAAATAAAAAAGACAGCTACATGCGTAGCTGTCTTTTTTATTTCAACCTTTATAGTAAACAAAAAGGTGAGTCCCATAAGGACTCACCCTTGGTCCGAGTGGCGAGACTTGAACTCACGGCCTCTTGACCCCCAGTCAAGCGCGCTACCAACTGCGCCACACCCGGACAACGTGGTCTATTATACAGGATGATTTTGAAAAATGCAAGCCCTTTTTTCAAAATTTTTGAATTTTTTTAACCTGGCAGGGATACGGCATCCCCGCGCGGGAGCGCGCCCACAAAAGGGCGTTTCTGTAAAGGGCCCCCATCGTGAAAAGAAAGGGAGCGGCCAGGCGCTCCCCTGTCAGGCTTATTCGTTTACATGGTGGCAAGTGGGACAGGTCTTTCCGCCAGGGGGGAGTTGGGTTCCGCAGCGGTGGCAAAACTGCGGCGCCTTTGGTGCTGTATCTTCGGAAGGGGAAAGCTGGTTTAGCTTTTCTTCCAGGCGGTGGGAGGAATCCACCTGCTGGGCCAGCAGCTTGATGATTTCAGAAAGCCCCAGCAGTACGCCGCAAGCGATGCCTGCTAGAAAAGCGCACCAAAGCAGCGCAATGGCCCCGCCGCCGGAAAAGGCCAAAAAAATCCCCCACAGTACGCCAAGGGCAAGCACAGCCCATCCAAATACCCGAAGGCCCAAGGACATGTCGTTCATCGTAACTCCTCCTCTCCTCTGCTTTCAGTATAGCGGCAACGAAGAAAAAAAGCAAGCGTTTATTCCCCTCTAAACTCACAGCCTGGAGCAGCAGGCTGCCACAGGCAAAGGCGCAAATCCACCCGGCCGTCCGGAAGGAAGGGAACGCCCTCCCGCTCTAAAAGCTGTCGCTGCACCGCCTTCCCGCCAAAGGCCCTCTCACAGCAGAGGGAGCCGTCCCGGTAAAGCACGCGATGGCAGGGAAGCCCTGCCGGAGCCCTGGCCATCACCGCTCCCACAATGCGGGCCGCCCGGGGGCTTCCCGCCAGCAGGGCAAGCTGCCCGTAGGTGGCAACGCGCCCCTCAGGGATACAGCGGACCAGTTCATAAACGCGCTTGGGAAAAGTGTCCTCCATGATACTCGCCTCCCGCAGATTATTTTCCTTACTCTATCACGGCGAAAAACCGCTGTCAAGACACAGGCGTTTTTCCTGAAAAAGATGTGTCTTGGCGGCGTGTTGTCCAAGGAAGGACAAGTTTCCCCCCAGAGGGAGTTGATTTTTCTACGCATGTCCGGTATAATTAAATCAATCAAAAATCTTTCCATTTTGGGAGGCACGCTTTATGTTAGTTTCCGCAAAAGAAATGCTTCAGAAGGCCAAGGCCGGTAAATACGCTGTGGGCCAGTTCAACATCAACAACTTGGAGTGGACCAAGGCAATCCTGCTCACCGCGCAAGAGCTCAACTCTCCTGTCATTCTCGGAGTGTCCGAGGGTGCCGGCAAGTATATGTGCGGCTACAACACCGTCACCGGCATGGTCAAGGGCATGATCGAGACCCTGAACATCACGGTTCCTGTGGCTCTGCATCTGGACCACGGCTCCTACGAGGGCGCCCTGAAGGCCATGGAGGACGGCTTCTCCTCCGTCATGTTTGACGGCTCTCATTACCCCATCGAGGAAAATGTGGAGAAGACCAAGGAAATCATCCGGATTGCCACGGAAAAGGGCATCTCTGTCGAGGCTGAGGTCGGTGCCATTGGCGGCGAGGAAGACGGCGTTGTTGGCGGCGGCGAAGTGGCCGATCCCGATGAGTGCAAGCGCATTGCCGATTTGGGCGTGACCATGCTGGCTGCTGGTATCGGCAACATCCACGGCGTGTATCCCGAGAACTGGCAGGGCCTGAATTTTGAGGTTCTGGAGAAAATCCAGGAGAAGACCGGCACCATGCCCCTGGTGCTCCACGGCGGCACGGGCATTCCTGCCGAAATGGTGAAGAAGGCCATTTCCCTGGGCGTCTCTAAGGTGAACGTGAATACCGAGTGCCAGCTGGCCTTTGCTGCCGCCACCCGGAAGTACATCGAAGAGGGCAAGGACCAGCAGGGCAAGGGCTTCGACCCCCGCAAGCTGCTGGCTCCCGGCACAGAGGCCATCAAGGCTACTGTCAAGGAGAAGATGGAGCTGTTTGGCTCTGTCGGCAAGGCCTAAAAACTGCTGAAAACGGCGAAAAAGAGATGGGACGGTACGTTTTTTCGTACTGTCCCTTTCTGTTTTGCCTAAATTTCTTGTGTTTTTCCACCCTTTGTGCTATACTATATCTGTTATTTTGTGCTTACCAGCCTTTGGGGCTGGCAAAAGACGGGAAAAAGCCCCGTTGTTGGGCAAAGCATGGAGGAAAAGATGGAGAGCAAGCTGTGTACAAACTGTTTTGCCGGCCTTCCGGCAGGCGGCGGCACCTGCCCTGTCTGCGGCTGGGACAATAACCAGCCGCAGCCGCCGGAGGCCCTCAGCTTCCATAGAGTGGTTGCCTCCCGGTACCAAGTGGGCCGGGTTAAAGAGAGCAACGGTGAGGGGATTACTTACACTGCTCTGGATTTAACTACAAAAAAGCTGGTGGAGCTGCGGGAATACTTCCCACGTTCTCTGGCTGTTCGGAACGAGGATGGCTCCGTTGCCCCTGCGTCCGGCCAAGAGGCAGACTTTGACCGCTATCTGGACGAGTTTATCGCCTTGGCAAAAAACGTCAGCCGTTTGCGTGAAGTGACGGTGGTTCATTCGGTTTTGGATTTATTTGAGGAGAATTATACAGCCTATGCCGTCTATGAAGATGTGCCTTCCGTCTCCCTTCGCCGTTGGGCCGGGGACCACGGGGGAACCCTCCCCTGGAACACGGCCAACCGCATGTTCCAGCCCGTCCTTTCCGCCTTGGGCTTGATGAACTCTCTGGGCATTTCCCATTTAGGCATTTCACCGGATACTCTGCGTGTCACGCAGGACAACAGCTTGCTGATCACGTCCTTTTCGATCCAGGCGGCCCGGCGGGAAGGAACATCCCTCGAAGCCGAACTGGCCCCTGGCTGTGCTGCCGTGGAGCAGTACAGCACAAAGGCCCCCTGTGGGGAAATCAGCGATGTATACGGATTTGCCGCTACACTTTTCTTTGCGTTGACGGGCAAGGTCCCGCAGGAAGCCCCCCGCCGGATGAAGGACCCGCGCTTGATGATCTCCAAAGAGGTGCTGCATTCCCTCCCGCCCTTTGCTGTAACGGCGATCGCCAACGCGCTGCAGGTTCGGCCTGCCCAGCGCACGGCCAGTTTCGAGCGGTTTAAAGCAGAGCTGTCCGCGGCCCCCGCGCTGGTAGAAGAAGTGGACCAGACAGAGGCGATTCGCCGCCTGCCTCCCTTGGATATCAGCATCCCCCAGGGACGTGGGATGCCCCCCTTTGTATGGCTTATTGGTTCAGCGGTGGTTACCCTTGTGGCGTTGGTAATCATTGCTTCTATTTGGCTGGGAGACCGGGGCATGTCGTTTCAGGACTTAACCCAGCTGTTCCAGCAGAGCAGCTCTTCCCAGGCGGCAGAGACCGTTCCCAATCTGGTCAATGCCAACTATGAGGAGGTCCAGCAGAAGGTAGAGAGCGGCGAATACAGCTTTCAGCTGGAGGTGACAGCCCAGGAATTCAACGACACGGTGGCCGAAGGCTGCATCAGCAGCCAAAATCCCTTTGCGGGGGAACCTCTGCCTGAGGACGGCACCATCACCGTTACAGTGAGCCGGGGCAGTTCTCAGCGGGCCCTTCCGGAATTTGCCGGGGTTAGCTATGAAAATCTACAGCAGGTCCTCACGGAGAACGGCTTTGTTCCTCAGCGGGCGGATGAGGCCAGCGAGGATGTGGAGGCCGGATATGTGCTGCGCTACCAGGACCATGAGGCCGGAGATTCTCTGGAATATGGGGCCACAGTGACGGTTGTGGTCAGTTCTGGCCCAGCGGCAGCGGAATAAAAGAGAAGGGGAGAGCGCCTGTGCCCAACGTGTCAGACCGAAAATTAAAGCTCTTATATCTGCTGCAAATGCTCTGGGAGGGCACGGACAGCCAGCACGCCCTTACCCTTCCGCAAATGCTGGAGGGGTTGGAGGCCCGTGGAATTCAGGCGGAGCGGAAAAGCCTCTACGATGACCTGGAGACCCTCCGGCAGTTTGGGCTGCCCATTGCAACACGAAAGACCCGAAATTTTGAATATTTTCTCTCAGAACGGCCTTTTTCCCAGGAAGAACTCGCCTTGCTGATTGACGCGGTTTGCAGCGCTGGGTTTCTCTCCCGCCGAAGGGCAGCCCAGCTTGTTAAGAAGGTAGCTGCCCTGGGGGGAAAGCATCAGGCGGATGCCCTGCTTTCTGCCGCTGGAGACGCCCAAATGCCGCGGCTTTCCCAAGAGCTTCAGCCTCCCCAGCCAGAAAAAAGTCCCTCTCCTTCTGGAGAGGCGCTGTTGCGCCGCGCCATGGAGCGGGATGTACAGGTGGTTTTCCAAGCGAAAGAATGGTCCGTCACCTCCCGCGGTACTTTAAAGCAGGCGCAAAAGACAGTGGCGGTCAGTCCTTGGCAGCTGAGCAGGCAAGGGGGTGCGCTGCATCTTCTGGCGTATGATTCTCAGGCGAAGGAATGCCGTTGGTTTCCTGTGGCGGAACTCTCTCAGCTAGAGCTTCTTTCCCTTCCCCGGGAAGGGGAACAGGCCCTTCCCGGGCCGGAGCGCCTGGTTCTGGAGTTCCCCAGCCGTCTGCTGGGCCAGGTGGCTGCGGCCTTTGAAGGAGAGCTTAAATTGGAAACCATGGGAAAGAACAAAATTCGGGCGGCTGTCCAGGCCCCTTTGGACGGTTGGCTGATGAGCCTGTTGTTCACCCTGGGGCCGGAACTGCGGCTGGTGTCTCCCAAAAAGGCTGCCGAACAATTTCGCGAGCAGGCCAAAGCCTTGGCGAAAGTTTATAAATCTTAATTGGTTTCTTGGGCCGGCCCTTTACGGGCCGGCTTTTTTCCCCGTTCCCGGCGCTCTTCCTGCGGGGCGAAAACGCGGCATGTGCCGGCATATAGGATGGCAAACAGCCCGCCGGAGACCAAGGTCTGGGCAGCGGCTTGATATAGGGCCTGGGAAAAGGAAAGACTTCCCAGGAGAAGCTGCCCTCCCATCACAGAGACCACCGCACACAGCAAGGGGAGGGCCGCATGCCGCAGCAGGGAGAGCCGCACACGGGTCACCTTTAGCAGCCGGTGAAGGCTGAGGGCTGCGTTGAAGATGGTGCTGAAAAACAGGATGCATACATAGCTCTCCATGCCGAAAAAGCGCAGCAGGCACAGCACCAGCGCCACCCGCAGGAAGGAATCCGCAAAGTTGTACTTCATGGAGTTAAACTGTTCGTCCATACCCTTTAGCAGGCTGTCTACCACCACATCCAAATAGATCAGCGGAACCAATGGAGCCAGCACCCGCAGGTAGGCTCCCGCGGCGCTGCTATGATAGAAAGCCTGGCCCCAGGCATCTCCAAAACAGAAAAACACCCCGGCAAAGAACGTGCCAAAAGCCAGTGCCAGCCGCACTGCCTTTCCCGTGATGTGAGCCACGGCCCGGCGGTGGTCCAGCTCCCGTTCCTTGGCAATCTTGGGGATGAGCAGAGAGGCAAAGGAGGACAGCAGGGAAGAGGGAAAGTACAGCATGGGCATCGCCATGCCCTGGAGCAGCCCGTATTGGGAGAGGGAGGCGCTGTATCCCAGCCCGAATTTTTGCAGCTCCCGGGGGATGAGCAGGTTCTCCCCGGTGTTCAAAGCGCTGCGGGCGGCGGAGCTCAAGGTGCAGGGCAGGGCGATGTGGCTGAGCCCCCGCAGCACCCCTTGGGCCCTTTCCCGCTCCTTGGGGGTGTTCCGGCGCAGGCTGCGGCGGTAGGCAACCCAGCTGCACAAAAAGGACACCGCCTCCCCCAGGGTGGAGGACAGCATGGCGGCAAAGCAGGCGGCCTCCAGGCTTTTGGGGGCGAACCTCCAAAACAGGAACACCGTGGCCCCAATGGTCAGGGCCTGCTCCATCACGTCGGAAAAGGCTGTGGAGAGAGATTCATCCACCGCCAGAAAATATCCCTTCATGCAGGTGCACAGGGACATAAAGGGCAGTCCCACCCCCAAAATCCGCAGACAGGGGGCAGCCTGGGGGTTTCCCAAAAACACGGCTGCCGCAGGCCTTGCCAGGAAGAACAGCAGCAGGGCGATGGACAGACTGATGGAAAGGCAGAACCCAAAGCATCGTGCCACGGTGGAGCGCACCACTTGGCGCTTCCCTGTGGCAATGGCTGCTGTGACCATCCGCGTCACCGCCAGGCTGATGCCCGAGGTGGAAAGTGTCACCGTCAGCATAAAGATGGAGAAAATCAGCTGATACAGCCCCATCCCCGCCGCACCCATCTCCTGGGAGAGGAAGGAGCGGTAGCCCATGTTCGTCACGCGCAGCAGCAGGGAGATCGCCGTGAGCGCGGCCCCCTGGATGAGAAATTTTCGCTTCGTCATAGCGCCTCCGGTTGCAAGGGGATGGGGAATCAGGTATAATACGGGAAAGAAACCGTGAAATGAGGGAAGACCCATGAATGAGAACTGGACCGAACTGAAGATCAAGGTGCCGGCCCCCCAGGCGGAGATCGCCGGGGCTATCGCCAACATGGTGGTGCCCTACGGCATCTATATGGAGGACTATTCCCATTTAGAAGAGGAGGCCCTGGAGATCGCCCACATCGACCTCATCGACGAGGAGCTCCTCCAAAAGGACCGGGAGCACGCCATCATCCACATCTACATCAGCCCCGAGGCCAACCCCGCCGAGGCTGTCTCCTTCCTGGAGGAGCGTTTCCAGGCGGAAAATATCCCCTATGAAATCGACCGGGACTCCTGCGTGGAGGAGGACTGGATCAACAACTGGAAGAAGTACTTCCACCCCATCCCCGTGGGGGAGAAGCTCCTCATCCGCCCCCTGTGGGAGGATGACTACGACGCCCAGGGCCGCACGGTGCTCCACCTGGAGCCCGGCCTGGCCTTTGGCACCGGCACCCACGAGACCACCCGCCTGTGCCTGGAGCTCTTGGAGAAGTACGTCACCCCCGGCATCGACTTCCTGGACATGGGCTGCGGCAGCGGCATCCTGTCGGTGGCGGCCCTGCTGCTGGGGGCCAAGTCCGCCGTGGGGGTGGATATCGACCCCTTAGCCGTGAAAACCGCCGTGGAGAACGCCGAAACCAACGGCGTGGCGGACCGCTTCACCGGCATCTGCGGCAACCTAGCGGAGAAGGTCACCGGCAAGTTCCAGGTGGTGGCCGCCAACATCGTGGCGGATATCGTCATCCTCTTGAGCAAAGACGCCCCCCGCTTCCTCACCCCGGACAGCACCTATATCGTCAGCGGCATCATCGACACCCGGGAGCAGGACGTCCTCGCCGCCATCCAGGACACCTTCCAGGTCATCGAGCGCCGGGAGGAAAAGGGCTGGGTAGCTATGGCGTTGAAGCTGAAATAAACGGGCCCCCTTCCTCCCCTGGAGGAAAAGGGCTGGGTGGCCCCATGGCCCAGAAGCTGAAGTAAAATGGGCAACAGAAAAGAGAGAGGGGAGACCTCTCTCTTTTTTGTATGGGCTAAGGTTCACTGGATATAGCGTTCTGTCAGCTGCACGGTTTGGTGGATGAGCTCTTCCCCTGTGGCGGTGTCAGTAACCACCACGGTGAACGCCTCATTCCAGGCGGGCAGATACGTTTCCGAGGGAATATACAGGTCGTAGGAGCGTACGGGGTTCTCTCTGGCGCTCCAGAAATATACGTCCTCGTCAAAGAAGCCGTTGCCCATGCCGTCGGGAACATCCTTGGTGGAGATGGTGGTTCCCAGCAGCGTGCCGTCCGCCGTGTAAATAGACGCTTCCACTTCCCGGTATTCGTCTGGGGTGGCGACGTAGATCCGGAACCAGTTTTCCGAGCGGGTAAAGGTCAGGCTGCCCAGCTCCATTTGCGTGTTCTGGGTGGTAAAGGGCTCATCTTCGCCGGCCCACCAAATGGAGTAGTAATGGAAGGGACCATCCAAATCCAGTAGACCCCCATCGTCATAGGTGGTGGAGGGAGTGGCGGTCTGAGTGGTCAGGTCGATGGTGAATTCCGCCTGCACAGATTCCTCCAAGTCATCAGGGTACAGCCGCAGGACGATTTGGTCATTCCCGGCGGGTACGCCGTCAAAATACAGGGTGCTGGTGGAAGAACGCAGGTCAGATGTGGGCCAAAATTCCCCTTTTTCGCCAGATTCAGCCAGGTTGAATTTGACCTCCAAGCCGTCCATGGTATATAGCTTGGGATGAACATAATACTCGGGAAGGTTCATAGTGATAAGTGTCTGGGTGGGCGTGGCGTCAATGGATACTACTTGGGCCCCATCCACAGCTTCTCCGTCAATGGCGCCGGAGATATTGTGGCTGGTGTCCGCCGTCACAGAGAAGCTGGATTGGAAACTGGTGCCGGGCAAGTCCACCAAATCCCCTTTTGTTTCATAGTCGTTGGTGCGGGGATAACCGCTTAAATCGGGCAGGGAGAACTCCACTTGGGCGGTCTCCCCGTCTTCCAAAGGAGTATTCAAAGCACAGGAAATCATCCCAGAGAAATGGCCGTCTCCTGTGGAAGAAAGGCCTGTGACTGTTACAGGGGGGAGGGTCTCTCCGTTCACTGTCACTGTGGCATACTCCCTGGTACAAATATAGGCAAAGTTGTCAGACTGCTCCACAGGGAGAGTCACGTCCAGCGTGAAGGAGAGCATCTTTCCGTCGCTGTATGCCTGGGAGATTTCCAGTTGGGCCGAGCCATCCTGAGCCACGGCGGACACGTCCACCTCCTGGGGGTCATAGGTGTCCAGGTTGGCGCCATGGGTGGTTTTGTTCCCCCTGGCAGAGGTAAAATTCCCATTGAGGGCTTCAAAAAATTGTCCCACCCCCGGCAGGCTCTCCGCAAAGGCCGGGAAAGCGGCGTTCACCCCAAACAGCATGCCGCAGCAAAGGCAGGCGGCGGTGGCGGTGACCCACAGCCCCTTGTGGCGGCGCTTGCGGGCGGGGGCCTCTTTCTGCACCCCCAGCATGCGGTAGGTGTCCTCAAAGCGCTGCATGGCCTTGGGGGTCAGGTTCCGGCGGGGCAGCTCCTGCTGCAGCTGCTCCAAAAAAGCCGCGTCTTTCATAAACATTCTCCTTTCTCCTGCAAGTAGATCTTCTTAAAGCGTTCCCGGCTCCGTGTGAGCCGGGTGCGCACCGCGCCCTCCGAAATGGACAGTGCCTCGGCGATCTGCCGTATATTCAGGTCGTCGTAGTAGAAAAGGGACAAAATCAGCTGGTCCTGGTCGCCCAGGCGGCCCATGGCCCGGCCCACGTCCATGTGGGTGTCCCAGTCCGGCTCGTCCCCGGACTCGGGAAGCTCCTCCACAAAGGCGTAGTGGCTCTGGCTCCGCTGGATATCCCTGCACTTGTTCAGCAGGATCTTCACCAGCCACGTCTTGAAGTACTGGTCCTTCCGCAGGGTGGGCAGGTTTTCCCAGCAGGCCAGAATGGCGTCTTGAATGGCATCCAGGGCGTCGTCCTCCTGGTGGAGCACCAGCAGGGCCGTGTTGTAGAGCATCTGCCGGTGCATGTCCATCAGCAGGGCGAAGGCCTCTTTGTCTCCTTTCTTCGACCGTTTGATAAGGTCCGTCATTTCGGTCTCCCTCCTTTCTCGTTCACTTATTAGTCGGGCGGCGGCGCGAAAAGTTACGCGAAATCGCAAAAAAACTGTCTCTTCAGGAAAAAGTCTCTCCGCCCACGCAGGAATGGGGGAGAGGGGATACAAAAAGGCCCCCCGCTTCATCCGCGGAGGGCCTCTTGCATTACAGATTCTCTTTCAACCAGGCAATGTCTTCCTTCAGGCAGGTAATGCGGTCTTTCCCGCCGTAGTTGGCCTCCCGCTCCACCACATACAGGACGTCGTCCCGCTGGGCGTCTGCGGCGGCCTTTACGGCTTTCCAGTCCACAATGCCAGTGCCCTGGGCCACATTCAGCTTGTCCCGCTCCTCGAACATCTTCAAGACCTCCGGCGGGAAGATGGGCTTGCCGTTCTCATCCAGCTCGAACTTGGGATGCTGCGCAGGGGCGTGCCGGGACTCCGGCTTGTCCGCGCCGATGATCCCGCCGTTCTCCTTGATATGGATAGCGGCAATGCGTCCGGCATGCTTCTGAATGTACTCCACAGGGTCGATACCCGCGGCGGAAGCCCAGCCGCAGTCGATCTCGAAGGCAACGGTCTCAGGGTCCGTATTTTCAATGACCCAGTCCATCAGGTATTTGCCCTCATCCACATAGAACTCGCCCGTGTGGTTGTGGTACCCAATGGTGATGCCGTACTGCTTGGCCAGCTGACCGAATTTGTTCAGCTCCTCAGCCACTTCCTTGGCCTCTTCCGCCGTGTTGAAGGCGGTCATGGGGCAGGCCACGAACTTCACGCCCAGTTTGGCAAGGTAGGGGAGGTCCTGTTCCATGAACTCGAAGGCGACATGGGCGGAAACGGCCTTTACGCCGGCCTCCTCCAAAGCCTTCTGCACGTCCTCCACAGGGAGCTCCTCATAGCCGCGGGCAAATTCCACGCCGGAATACCCCATCTCTCCCGCGCACTTGATCTTGTCCAGCAGGGAGAGCTCGTTTTCAAAGCCAAAGGAATACAGCTGCAAATTGATATTGTTCATCTCAGGCGCACATTTCTAGCCTAGCAAGGTCCCGAACAGCCGTCTCTTAGAAGTAGACGGGCTTGCCGGTCTTGGAGGACTGATAGATGGCGTCCAGAATCTTGGTGACCACGAAAGCCTGGTCGGCAGTGACGAACAGCTCGCCTTCGCCGCGCAGGGCTTTCACCCAGATCTCATGCTCCTTGGAAACGGGAGCGGGGCCCTGGCTGAAGCCGGGGATGTAAGAGGCAATCTTGTTGCCCACCATGGTCACAGCGGGCTGGCCAGCCACGATGTGGTTCAAGCGGACCTGGTCGGACAGGGTGTCCAAGCCGCCCTTGGTACCAGCCAGCATCACATGAGCCTTGTCGTTGCAGCCGGACTCAGGCAGCATATTCATGGCCCAAGAAGCGCGCAGGTTGATCACAGCGCCGTTCTTCATCTTGATGTGGCCAATCGCGGAGTCTTCCACGTCGTAGGTCTTGTTGTTCCAGCTGTCCTGCTCACCGCGGGAATTGATCTGGCCCTGATGCTCAGGATCCAGCAGAGTGCCCAGCTTCTCAAAAGAGGTGCCGACCACATAGTCCACATCGTAGTTGTTCATCATAAACAGGGTCAGGTCCAGCGCATGGGTGCCAATGTCAATCAGAGGACCGCCGCCCTGCTTGGACTTGTCGGTAAACACGCCCCAGGTGGGAACGCCGCGGCGGCGCAGATAGGTGGCCTCAGCGTAGTAGATATCGCCCAGCCAGCCGTCGTCCACAACCTTCTTGGCAACCTGGTTCACAGGGAAGTGACGGTACTGATAGCCGATGGTCAGCATCTTGCCGGTGCGGTCCCGGGCGTCCAGCATCTTCTGGGCGTCGGCGGGGGTGGCAGCCATGGGCTTCTCGCACAGCACATGCTTGCCGGCTTCCAGAGCGGCCACAGTGATCTCGCAGTGAGCCACGTTGGGGGTCAGCACATGCACAGCGTCAATGGTGGGATCAGCCAGCAGGTCGTGATAATCCGTGTAAACCTTGGCGTCCGGAGTGCCATACTCCTTGGCGGCCTTCTCAGCGCGCTCGGGGATCAGGTCGCAGAAAGCCACCATGTCCACATATTCCTTCTGCTGGGCCATGCCAGGGAAGTGTTTGCCGTTGGCGATGCCGCCGCAACCAATAAAGCCGATCTTCAATTTTGCCATTGGGATCTCCTCCTAATATCTCATGCGCCGGAAGCGCATGTTATTACGGCTCATATTTTATAATAATTTCCGATAAAAGTAAAGGGATTTCCTGCTTGGATCGAAAGAAGCCATCAGAAATTTTTTCTCAACAATTTTGGGGAATTTCCCTTCCCCGGTGCAAAAGGCCGCAAAAGCCTTAATACTGTTTGCCCCAGTAGACCATATGCTTGGCAGGTTTTCCGCAGCAGACGCACACGTCCGACAGGTGCTCCTCTTCAAAGGGGATGCACCGGCTCTTCACGCCGCCGGTCTCCTCTTTAATTTTCTCCTCGCAGGCGCTGTCGCCGCACCACATGGCCTTGATAAAACCGGGGCGGTTCTCCGCGGTGTCCAGGAATTCCTCATATGTTGTGGCAGTAAAGGTCTTTTGTTTCAAATTTTCCAACGCGCGCTGGTACATGGCGTCATGCAGGGCAGAGAGCGCGCTTTCAATGGCCCCCTCCAGGTTTTCCAAAGAGACGAACTGCTTTTCCCGGTTATCCCGGCGCACCAGCACACACTGGCCGTTCTCAATATCCTTGGGACCGATCTCCAGCCGCAGGGGCACGCCCTGCATCTCATACTGGGCAAATTTCCAGCCGGGGGAGTTGTCGCTGGCATCCAGCTTTACCCGGAACTTCTCGGAGAGCCGCTCCTGAAGCTCCTGGGCCTTTTCCAGCACGCCGGGCTTGTGCTGGGCCACCGGCACAATCACCACTTGGATGGGGGCGATCTTGGGGGGCAACACCAGGCCGTTGTCATCCCCATGAACCATGATGACAGCACCGATCATCCGGGTGGAGACACCCCAGGAAGTCTGGTGGGGATGGCGCAGCTTATTTTCCCGGTCCGTGAAGGTGATATCGAAAGCCTTTGTAAAGCCATCTCCAAAGTAGTGGCTGGTGCCGCCCTGCAGGGCAACGCCGTTGTGCATCATGGGTTCAATGGTATAGGTGGCCTCAGCCCCGGCAAACTTCTCCTTTTCCGTCTTCTTCCCCACCACAGCGGGAATGGCCAGGGTGTCCCGGTAGAAGTCCTCATAAACCTTCAGCATGGTCAGGGTGAACTCCTGGGCTTCCTCGGCGGTCTCGTGCATGGTGTGGCCTTCCTGCCACAAAAACTCGGAAGAGCGCAGGAAGGGGCGGGTGGTCTTTTCCCAGCGCACCACGCTGCACCACTGGTTGTACAGCTTGGGCAGATCCCGATAGGAATGGATGATCTTTTGGTAGTGCTCACAAAACAGGGTCTCGCTGGTAGGGCGCACATACAGCCGCTCCGCCAGCTTTTCGCCGCCGCCCTCGGTGACGATGGCGCATTCGGGGGCAAAGCCCTCTACATGGTCCTTTTCCTTTTGCAGAAGGCTCTCGGGGATAAACATGGGCATATACACATTCTGCACCCCCACTTTTTTGAAGCGGGCGTCCAGATCGTGCTGCATATTTTCCCACAGGGCATAGCCATACGGCTCGATGACCATGCAGCCCTTCACGCTGGAGT
>UQRL01000020.1 GCA_900543555.1 uncultured Oscillospiraceae bacterium
GCCAGCCCGCCACCACCCTCTCCGGCGGCGAGGCCCAGCGGGTGAAGCTGGCCACCGAGCTCTCCAAGCGCTCCACCGGCCGCACCATCTATATCCTGGACGAGCCCACCACCGGCCTGCATATCGCCGACGTGCACCGGCTTATCGACGTGCTCCAGCGCCTGGTGGACGGGGGAAACACCGTGGTGGTCATCGAGCACAACCTGGATTTGATTAAAACCGCTGACCACATCATCGACCTGGGGCCCGAGGGCGGCAACCGGGGGGGCACCATTGTGGCCCAGGGCACCCCGGAGCAGGTGGCCCGGGTGGAGGGCTCCTACACCGGGCAGTATTTGCGGCCCCTTTTGGAGAAATGACCAAAGAACAGGCTGGAAATTTTCCGGCCTGTTTTTCTGTTGTGGGCCGTCAATTTGTAATACATTTGTAATAGAAATTTAACTCAGGAATATGTTTTTTTGGAATTATATTCTCAGGAACTGTGGTATGCTATAAATACAGAGGTAGACTGTTTTTCAGTTGAAAGAGGAGGTGTGGTTATGAGTAGATGGGAACGGGCATTCCGGCGGCTGCTGTTCTGCCTGCTGGGAGCGCCCTTGGCCTTGGCAGATGGCGGTGTGTTCCAATTCATTGCCGCCAATCCCCACGGCCCGCCGCCCAACGGCTTGCTGAACCCCGCCCTGCTGAAGGGGGGCGGCGCGCCAGGTTCTGGCCACAAGCCCAAGAAGAGCGGCAAATGGCTGAACGTGGGGATCGTGGTGGCAGTGGCAGCCTTGGTTTTGCTTGTGCTGGCCTGTGTGTGGCTGTGCAACAACTGAGGGAACCCCGCCCTGAGACCCTGTGTCCCCCGGTAAGGAGGTTATTGTTATGATGATAAACTTTAACCCCCGTTTGCCCCTGAAAGATGGGTGCCTTCCCATCGCCCTGAAGGACGCGGACCCCCGGTATCACAAGGGGATGCCCCGGCCCGCCCCCAAAAAGGGCAAAAAGTGGGCCACCGCGCTGATGTGGGCCTTGGTGGCGGCAGTGGCCCTGGGCATGGCCGTGTTCGTCATCTGGGCAGAGCTGGCCCTGTAAAAAACACATTTGTACAAAATGGGGAGAGGGAAACGGTTTTCCTCTCCCCGTTCTTTTATGTCCCTGAAACCCCGGTTTTTCTTGCCTTTTCTAAGGATTTCGACTATAATTGTTTACAATGTGTTCAACACCTGGCCGCAGGAATAGGATACAATAATTCCGCGAAAGGGCAGTTGGGCCCATTTTTCCTGCCCGCTGGGCGGGAAAACACGGCGGCGCGCCGCCAGAAAGGAAGCCCTTTGGGGCGCGGTGAGGTATGTTTGGCTATGTGCGCCCTTTCAAATCAGAGCTTTTGGTGCGGGAATACGACCAGTATAAGGCGGCTTACTGCCAGCTGTGCCGGGCCCTGAAAGACCACTACGGCAGGGCGGCCTCCTTCACCCTGAGCTATGACTGCACCTTCTACGCCCTGCTGGCGCTCTCCACCCAAGAGGCCAAGCTGAGCCTGCACCACGGCAGGTGTGTGGTGAACCCCCTGAAGAAATGCGATTTTCTGCGCAGCGATGGGGAAGCCTATCACAAGGCGGCGGCCCTTTCCGTGCTGCTGACCTACCACAAGCTGCGGGACAACGTGGAGGATGACAGCTTCGCAAAGTCCCTGGGCAGCCGGGTGCTTTTGCGCCTGCTCTCCCGCAAGGCGCGCAAAGCGGCGGAAGAGTTCCCCTTCCTGGCCAAAGAGGCCCAAAGGGCCATGGACGGCCAGCAGGAGGCGGAGAAAAGCGGCGGCGGCGTGGACGCCTGCGCCGAGCCCACGGCCAACCTGCTGGCGGCCCTGTTCAAAGAGCTGGCCGGCTGCAACGAGATGCAGGCGGCGGCCCTGGAGCGGTTCGGGTACTTTTTGGGCCGGTGGGTCTATTTGATGGACGCCGCCGACGACCTGATGGAGGACCTGGCGGAAGACGCTTTCAACCCCTTTATCCCCCGGCTGGGGCTCTCTGGGAAAAAAGGGCTCTCCCCAGAGGAGCGCAAGGCGGCGGATGAGGCCATGAACCGGACCTTGAACGCCACGGCGGCCCAAATGCTGCTGGCCTTCCAGCTGATTGACTTGCGGAACTTTGGGCCCATTTTGGAGAACGTGGTGGAAAAGGGCCTGCCAGAGCTCCAGCGGGAGATTTTGTTTCTGCATATTCGGGAGAAAAAGAAAAAGCGCCCCGAGCCTGAGGACCTGCGCTGAGGCGGACGGGGCTTGATTGGGATAGATGACGAGGGAAGGCGCCGGCCCCGGGCGGGAAGGCGCCGCGAAAGGACTATCGAGGCAAAAGGAGACCAGAGTATGACAGACCCTTATAAGGTGCTGGGGGTATCCCCCTCTGCCACGGATGACGAAGTAAAGGACGCCTACCGCAAGCTGGCCAAAAAGTACCACCCCGACCAGTACGCCGACAGCCCCTTGAAAGACCTGGCGGACGAAAAGATGAAGGAGATTAACGAGGCCTACGACGCCATCACCGCCCAGCGCAAGGGCGGCGGCGCCGGACGGGGCTACAACGGCGCTTACAACAACGTGGGGGCAAATGGCAGCTCCGGCTTTAACGACGTGCGCAGCCTGATTATGTCCGGCCGCATTGCCGACGCGGAGCAGATCCTCAACGGCGTGCCCCCCGAGCGGCGCAACGCCGAGTGGTATTTCCTCAAGGGCTCTGTGCTCTACCGCCGGGGCTGGCTGGAGGAGGCCAAGGACCACTTCTCCCGGGCCTGTCAGATGGACCCCGGCAACCCAGAGTACAGCGCGGCCCTGAACCAGGCCATGAACCAGGGCAGCGGCGTCTACGGCGGCTACCGGCCCAATACGAATATGAACGCGGGCGGGTGCAATTCCTGCGACCTGTGCTCTTCTCTGATCTGTGCCGACTGCTGCTGCGAGTGCATGGGCGGCGACCTGATCTCCTGCTGTTGAGCGGGCCGGGAAAGGAGCTGAAGCTGGTTCCGTGAAAAATTCCATGAAAGTGGCTTTCTGCGGTGTGATGGCGGCGCTCTCGCTGGTGGTGATGCTTTTGGCGGGGGTGGTGCCTGTGGCCACCATTGCCCTGCCGGCGGTTGCCGGGTGCCTGCTCATCCCCGTGGTGGTGGAGGCCGGCCTTGCCTGGGGCTTTGGCGTGTACGGTGTGTGCAGCGTGCTGGCTTTTTTGCTGGTGCCAGACCGGGAGGCGTTCCTGTTTTACGCGCTGTTCTTTGGGTATTACCCGGTGCTGTACGCCCCCCTGGGGCGGATTCAAAGCCGGGTGCTGCGCTATGGGGCCAAGCTGCTGGTGTTCAACGCGGCCGCAGTGCTGGAGGTGCTCCTCTCTGTCTATGTGCTGGGAATCCCCTTTGAGAGCCTTTCCATTTTGGGGCCCTGGGGCCCGGCCGTGCTTCTGGTGCTGGCCAACCTGGTGTTCCTCCTCTACGACTTTGCCATGGACGGGCTGATCGTCCAATACCTGCGGCGCTTCCACGACCGGCTGGGCAGGCTGCTGCGGGGCAAGTGAAGGATATGGGCAGGCTGCGGCCTGCCTTTTTCACGCCTTCTTTTCTGAAGCTGGCGGGCGGCATTCCTGCAAAAAGCGCCTGGGCTTTGGGGAATATCCGGATTTTTTCCTTGCTTTTTGCAGGAGAAAGCCGTAAAATGAATTTGAAATTGCCTGGGGTTTTGCGCAGCCGCGGCGCCCCAGAGGGAAAGAAGGAAGGAAGGAAGAACATGAACAGCCAGCTTTCCGAGCGCATCCGCCAGAAAAGCGGCAGCTTTTCCAAGGGCCAGCGGATGATTGCCCGGTACATTGAAGAGCACTCTGACCAGGTGGCCTTTATGACGGCCTCCCGGCTGGGGCAGACTGTGGGCGTCAGCGAGTCCACCGTGGTGCGCTTTGCCACGGAGATCGGCTATTCCGGTTATCCGGCGCTGCAGCAGGCCATGCAGGAGATGATCCGTAGCAAGATGACCAGTGTGCAGCGGTTAGAGCGCACCTCTCGCAACATTCCGGCAGACCGGCTGCTGGACGAGGTGCTGGACCAGGATATCGACATTCTCAAGCGCACCAAGGAGAATTTGGACCGGGAGGCCTTTTACAGAACGGCAGACGCCCTGGTGGGGGCGAAAAAGGTGTATGTACTGGGGGCGGGCAGCTCTTTGGCGCTGGCCACCTTTTTGGCCCACTATTTGCGCCTGGTGTTCGACACCGTGCACCTGGTAGAGGCCACCAGCGAGGCCACCATCCTGCAGCAGATGGTCCGGGTGGGAGAGGGGGACGCGGTTATCGCCATCAGTTTCCCCCGCTACTCCAAAAAGGCAGTAAAGACCATGAAGTACGCCTCGGCCCAAAAGGCCACCACCGTGGCCATCACCGACAGCCCCCTGTCCCCCCTGGCCCAGCACGCCTCTCACGTGCTGCTGGCCCGCAGCGACATGGTCTCCTTTGTGGACTCCCTGGTGGGGCCCCTGAGCATTATTAACGCCCTCATTGTCACGGTGGCCATCAAGAAAAAGGACGAGGTGGCGGACACCCTGCGGAAGATTGAGGGCATTTGGGATGAATACAGCGTCTACGAAAAGGTGGACGAGAAGGGCAGCTGAGGTTTTGAAGACGTATGACGTGCTGATTGTGGGCGGAGGCCCGGCGGGGCTGATGGCCGCGGGGACGGCCCTGGGCCGGGGGCTTTCCGTGTGCCTGTTGGACAAAAACCGGCAGCTGGGCCGCAAGCTGCGCATCACCGGCAAAGGCCGCTGCAACGTGACCAACAACTGCCCGGTGGAAGAGGCGGTGGCCGCCTGCCCCCGGGGGGGAAAGTTCCTTTACGGGGCGTTTTCCGCCTTTTCCCCCCAGGACACCATGGCCTTTTTCGAGGGGCTGGGCGTCCCCCTGAAGACGGAGCGGGGCCGCCGGGTATTCCCTGTCTCGGACAGCGCCCACGACATTGCGGATGCCTTAGAGCGGTATGCCGCCGGGGCCGCGATTGTCCGGGAGGCGGTGACGGCCGTCCTGGTGGAAAACGGCGAAGCCGTGGGGGTGCGCACTGCCGCCGGGGAGTACCGGGGGCGCGGCGTCATCCTCTGCTGCGGGGGCGCCTCCTACCCGGGGACGGGCTCCAACGGGGACGGCTACAAGCTGGCCGCGGCGTTGGGCCACACCATCGTAAAGCCCACGCCCTCCCTGGTGCCCCTGGTGGAGCGGGGCCCCTGGTGCCGCCAGCTGATGGGCCTTTCCCTGCGCAACTGCGGGGTAAAGGTGACCCAGCAGGGCAAGAAGAAGCCCGTCTACGAGGACTTCGGCGAGCTGCTGTTCACCCATTTTGGGCTTTCGGGGCCCACCATTTTAAGCGCCTCGGCCCACCTGCACCCTATGGAGCCGGGAAAGTACACCGTCCACGTAGACTTGAAGCCCGCTTTGAGCGAGCAGCAGCTGGACGCCCGGCTGCTGCGGGAGCTGGAGGCGCATAAAAATAAGATTTTTGCCAATTCTCTGGAAGAGCTGCTGCCCCAAAAGCTCATTCCTGTGGCGGTGGAGCGCAGCGGCATCCCGGGGGAGACCCGGTGCCACTCGGTCACCAAGGAGCAGCGCCGGGCCCTGCTGGCCCTGCTGAAGGACTTTTCCGTGGAGATCGAGGGCTTTCGGCCTATTGCCGAGGCCATCGTCACCAGCGGGGGCGTGAGCCTGAAGGAGATCGACCCCCGGACCATGGAATCCAAGCGGGTGAAGGGCCTGTACTTTGCCGGGGAGATGATCGACGCCGACGCCTACACCGGCGGCTACAACTTGCAGATCGCCTTTGCCACCGGCAGGCTATCCGGGTCCGTGGCCGGACTGGACAAGTCGCGGCGCGTGGCCGCGCAGGACGAGTCGCGCACGCCGCTTTAAGGCGGCGGAGCTGGATGAGAGACGCTAGCCCAAAAGCCCGCGCTTGAGTTGGGTGGAGACAAGTAAAAGTTTTGCCAGCTTTTTCAAAAGCTGCGGGGTTTGGGGCAGCGCCCCAAGGTCTCGGGGTTGCAAGGGGCGCAGGTCTCGCCTGCCGGCTCGGTCGGCGCTGGACGGTGCCCACTGGGCACCAGCGCCCTGCCTTCCCCTACTTCCAAAAAAGGGGGACGAATGTCCCCTTCTTGGGATAGCACAAAAGCCGTTGCCCCAGGGCTTGCGAAATGGAAATGGACGAATCACCCCGAAAACCCAGGAAACAAGCCATTTTTATGACTTGTGCAGGTGCACGAATCACTTTCAAAGCTGGAAAAACAGAGTTGTGATTTGTACATGTGTACAAATCATAGAACCCGCATAAAACCTGGATTTTTCGATGATTCGTTCACTTTCTTATCTCAAGTAGGGGCTTGAGAAATCAAAATGATGAAATGCGGCAAAAAGCCAGGTTTTATGCGGGCTTGCGCACTTCATCATATGATGCAGAGCGGGCCAAAAACACTTCGCACTTCATCATATGATGAAGTGCGGAAAACCCAGGTATTTCCTAGCTTTTTCAGCGCTCTGAATCATTTTGTGATCTCAAGTAGGGCAAAGGGAAATGCCGCCCGGACCAGTGGGGAGAGCTCCCGCTGGCAGGTTCTAGAATCCATCGGAAAAGAGGAGTTAGAATGTTTGCAGTCGCTATCGACGGCCCCGCCGGGGCAGGGAAGAGCAGCGTGGCCAAGGCCGCGGCCCAGGAGCTGGGCTTTGTCTATGTGGACACCGGCGCCATCTACCGCACCATTGCCCTGCATGTGCTGCGCCAGGGGGTGGACCCCCACGACGCCCCGGCGGTGGAGGCCCTGCTGCCCGCCATCCAGGTGGGGCTGGAGTACACGCCGGAGGGCCAGGTCATGCGCTTAAACGGGGAGGACGTCACCTCCCTCATCCGCACGCCAGAGGTCTCTATGGCCACCTCGGCCTGTTCGGCCATCCCGGCGGTGCGTGCCTTCCTGCTGCAATTGCAGCGGGATTTGGCGGAGAAGAACAACGTGCTTATGGACGGCCGGGACATCGGCACGGTGGTGCTGCCCCACGCCCAGCTGAAGGTGTTCCTCACCGCTTCGGCCCAGGAGCGGGCCCGGCGGCGGGTGCGCCAGCTGGAGGAGTCCGGCCAGGCGGCGGACTACGAGGCCATCCTCCGGGATATCCAGCAGCGGGACTACCAGGATTCCCACCGGGAGGTGGCCCCCCTGCGCCCTGCGGAGGACGCGGTGCTGGTGGACACCAGCCAGGACAGCTTTGCGCGCTCGGTAGAGCGGCTGGTGGGCCTGGTACGGGAACGGCTGTAAGCCGCTGCCCTTGGAAAATATGGGAAAATGTGTGAAGGAAGGGGCCGTTGCCTGTGGAAAAAGAGATTCGGGATTTGACGCCGAAAAAAAAGACCTGGCTGTACCTGGTGGGGCAGATCATTCTGTGGTGGTATTTCCACCTGGTCTTCCGCATGAAGGTGGAGGGGGCGGAGAATGTCCCCAAAGAGGGCCCGGTGCTGCTGTGCAGCAACCACCTGGCCAAGCGGGACCCGGTGCTGCTGGGGCTCTGCCAAAAGCGCCAGGTGTTTTACATGGCCAAGGAGGAGCTGTTCCAAAGCAAGTTTCTGGGGAGGCTGTTCCGCATGCTGGGGGCCTTCCCCGTGAAGCGGGGCACCGGCGGCTCGGACGCGCTGGAAGACGCCTATGCCCTGTTAAAGCAGAACGCCGTGGTGGGGGTGTTTATCGAGGGGCACCGCTCGAAAGACGGGCTGCTGCGCAAGCCCAAAACCGGCGCCGCCCTGCTGGCCTATGAGACCAAGGCCCCGGTGGTGCCGGTGTGCATCACCGCGGGGGACGGCAAGCAGCCCGGCATGTTCAAGCGCACCCTCATCCGCTTTGGCAAGCCCATCTCCGCCGGGGAGCTGAACATCCAGGATGACTCCAGCCTGCAGCTGCGCCGGGCCAGCCGGACCATTATGGCCCAGATTGCCCTGCTGCGGGAGGAGGCCTGCAAGGAGCTGGGCCTGCCCTCTCAGCTGGAGCCGCCAGAGGAAAAGGAGGCCCCCCATGCGGGTTGAGGTGGCCCAGACCGCCGGGTTCTGCTTTGGCGTGGACCGGGCGGTGAGCACGGTGTACCGGCTGCTGGAAGAGGGCAAAAAGGCCGCCACCCTGGGGCCCATCATCCACAACCCCCAGGTGACGGGGGATTTGGCCGCCCGGGGGGTGCGGGTTGTCAGCCGGCCAGAGGAGACGCCCCCGGGCTATACGCTGGTCATCCGCTCCCACGGGGTGCCCCGGGAGGTGGAGGAAAAAGTGCGGTCGCTGGGCCTCTCTTATGTGGACGCCACCTGCCCTTTTGTGAAAAAAATTCACAACTTGGCGGAGCGCGCCGGAGAGCAGGGACAGGTCTTCCTGCTGGCTGGGGACAAGAATCACCCCGAGGTGCAGGGGATTGTAGGCCACTGCAAAGGGGAGAATTTTGTTATAAAGAGCAGCGAAGAATTGGTGGAACTGCTGAAAAACCATCCGGAATTGGAAAAGAAACCCCTGGCTTTTGCGGCTCAGACCACCTTTCACGCCGGCGAATGGGAAAAATGCGCGGAAACTCTGAAAAAACTATGTACAAACGCCGCAGTTTTTGCTACAATATGTAATGCGACTGCGAGACGGCAGAAAGAGGCAAAAACCCTGGCCCAGCGCTGCGACCGGATGGTTGTGGTGGGGGGAAGGGACAGTTCAAACACGGCAAAGCTGCGCGAAATCTGCGCAGAGTACTGCGAGACGTACCTCATCGAAAGGGCGGACGAGCTGCCTGTGTTTTCGGCCGGGCTGAGCGTTGGCATCACTGCGGGGGCATCTACGCCCGCAAGCATTATAAAGGAGGTACTTGCTACCATGGCAGAAGTGACAAACAACGAACAGAATTTTGAGGAGATGCTTGAGGAGTCCCTCAAAAAATTAAATACAGATGAGAAGGTGCACGGCGTTGTCGTAGGGATCTCCCCCACCGAGGTGTATGTGGATGTGGGCCGCAAGCAGGCCGGCTTCATCCCCGCGGGCGAGCTTTCCAACGACCCCAACGTCAAGCCCGAGGACGTGGTGAAGATCGGCGACGAGATGGACCTGCTGATTATGAAGACCAACGACCAGGAAGGCACCATCATGCTCTCTAAGCGCCGCGTGGACGCCATGAAGGGCTGGGATGAGATTACCGAGGCCCAGGAGAACAACGAGATCCTGGAGGGCAAGGTCATCGAGGTTGTCAAGGGCGGCGTCATCGTCCTGTACAAGGCCATGCGCATCTTTGTGCCCGCCTCTCAGGCCACCGCTTCCCGCGGGGAGGACCTGAACGAGCTGATGGGCCAGGAGGTCCGCTTCCGCATTATCGAGGTCAACCGCCAGCGCCGCCGGGCCGTGGGTTCCATCCGCAGCGTGCTGCGGGAGGAGCGCAAGGCCGCCCAGGAGAAGTTCTGGGAGCAGGTGGAAGAGGGCCAGCACTACACCGGCAAGGTGAAGTCCCTCACCAGCTTTGGCGCCTTTGTGGATTTGGGCGGCGTGGACGGCATGGTCCACATCTCCGAGCTCTCTTGGAACCGCATCAAGCACCCCAGCGAGGTGCTCAGCGTGGGCGACACCGTGGAGGTGTACGTAAAGGGCCTGGACCGGGAGAACGGCAAGATCTCCCTGGGCTACAAGCGGCCTGAGGACAACCCCTGGGTCAAGCTGGAGCGGGAGTATCCCGTGGGCACGGTGTGCGACGCCAAGATTGTGGGCATGACCCAGTTTGGCGCCTTTGCCAGCGTCATCCCCGGCATTGACGGCCTGATCCACATTTCTCAAATTGCGGACCACCGCATTGAGAAGCCCCAGGATGTTTTGAAGATCGGCGACGAGGTGAAGGTGAAGATCACCGATATCGACTTTGACCGCCACCGCGTGTCCCTGTCCATCCGCGCCCTGCTGGAAGAGCAGAAGGCCCAGGAGGACGAGGAGGCCGCGCAGGCCCCTGCGGAGGAAGTTGTGTACTCCACCGAGGCTCCTGCCCAGGAGGAAGAGCCTGCCGCTGAGGAGCAGGAATAATTTTTGAAGGTACTTAAGCGGGGTAGCAAGGGGGGGACAGGCGCGCCTGTCCCGGGGCTTCCCGGTGGCCTGGCCGTTTTGACCGGCCGGGGCACGGGAGCGCCCGCCCGGGTGCTGCCCTGCTTTGCGTGAACGGGCCTTTTGCGCCCCGCGCGGCGAACGTCATAAAAATCCTGGGGCAGCCCTTTGCGCAGGGCCGGCCCCGACTGGAGGAAAGAAACCCATGAAGCGAGTAAAAAAGCCTGTGTTTTTTGTAGTGGCGCTTCTCATCCTCGCCCTGGTGTTCACGTCTCTGTTCGGCGTGTACGGCCAGAACGGGGACTTTAAGGTCACCTACATAAAAGGCGCCGGTGATATCCGTTGGGGCATTGATATCCGGGGCGGCGTAGAGGCCACCTTCAGCCCGGCGGACGGGGTGGAGGCCACCACCGAAGAGCTTAACGCGGCCAAGGAGATCATCGAGACCCGAATGGTGTCGGGCAGCATTACCGACTATGAGATCTACACCGACCCCACCAACAACCGGATTATCGTCCGGTTCCCCTGGCGCAGCGACGAGGAGAATTTCGACCCCGAGGAGGCCATCAACGAGCTGGCGGCCACCGCCCAGCTCACCTTCCGCGAGGGGATGGAATATGAGTCCATGGAGTACGCCGAGGACGGCAGCGTTGTCTACCGCACCCCCACGGGCACCACGGCGGAAAACATCATCCTGGAGGGCGCTGATGTGGTCAGCGCCACTCCGGCCATGACCCAGGACGAGACCACGGGCGAGTACCAGTACATTGTCAGCCTGAAGCTCTCGGAGGCGGGGGCCGAAAAGTTTGCCGAGGCCACCAGCGAGCTGGTGGGCAGCACCATCTCCATCTGGATGGATGACGTGATGATTTCTTACCCCACGGTCAACGAGGCCATCACCAACGGCGAGTGCTCCATCACGGGTGACTTTACCAGCGAGGAAGCCACCCAGCTGGCCAACCAGATCCAGGCGGGCGCCCTGCCCTTTGCCCTGCAGGTCTCCAGCTTCAGCTCTATGCCGCCCACCCTGGGCACCCAGGCGCTGAACGCCATGATGCTGGCGGGCATTCTGGCCTTTGTGGTCATTTCCGTGCTGATGATCGTGCTGTTCCGGCTGCCGGGCGTTGTGGCGGTTATCAGCCTGGCCGGCCAGGTGGGCCTGTGTATGGCCGCCATCTCTGGCTACTTCCCCTTCCTCAACTCTTACACCACCACCCTGCCGGGCCTGGCGGGCATTGTGCTCTCCATTGGCATGGGCGTGGACGCCAACGTGATCTCTGCCAGCCGCATCCGCGAGGAGCTGCGCAACGGCAAGAGCCTGGACGGCGCCCTGAAGCTGGGCTTCTCTGAGAGTTTCTGGGCCATCTTCGACGGCAACATCACCACCCTGATTGTGGCCGTTATGCTGATGGGTGTGTTCGGGCCCAGCAATATTTTGTCCATCATCTTTGGCGAGTCCACCACCGGCGCCATTTTCTCCTTTGGCTTTACCCTGCTGGTGGGCATCATCGGCAACTTTATCATGGGCATGACAGCCACCCGGCTGATGACCCTCTCTCTGGCCGGCTTCAAGGGCCTGCATAAAAAATGGCTGTTTGGAGGTGCTCGCGGCGATGAATGAGAAGACATACCGTTTCCACTTTTACCAGAACAAAAAGATTTATTTCGGCATTTCCATTGTGCTGCTGGTGGTGGGCATCCTTGCCAGCGTCATCATTGGGCCCCACCTGGACATTCAGTTTGCCGGCGGCTCGATGATCCTCTACTCTGTGGAGGGCGGCCAGGCGGACGCCAGCGGCGTAGAGGCCGCCGTCAGCGAGAGCACCGGCCGGAACTGCGAGGTGGCCATCAGCCAGGATATCACCACGGGCGGCGAGCAGGTGACCGTGTCTTTTTCCGGCAACCAGGCTATGACGCCGGAGGAGCAGGCCGCCGTTACAAGCGCCCTGCAGAGCGCCTACCCGGACCTGGGATTTGAGCTGCTCTCCTCCAGCTCGGTGGAGGCCAGCATGGGCGCCCGGTTCTTCCAGAAGTGCCTGGTGTGCTTTGCCATCACGGCGGTGTTCCTGCTGGTTTACATCGCCCTGCGCTTCCGCAAGATTGGCGGCCTGGCCGCGGGCATTACCGCTGTAATCGCGCTGATGCACGATGTGCTCATCGCTTTCTGCGTGTTTGTGGTCTGCGGGCTGGACATTGACGATATCTTTATCGCGGTTATCCTCACCATTCTGGGTTACTCCCTGAACGCCACCATCGTGGTATACGACCGTGTCCGTGAAAACCGCCGGAAGATGGGCCCCCGGGTGAGCTATGATGAGGTTATGAACCTGAGCATGAACCAGACCCTGGGCCGCACGGTGCTTACCTCTCTGTGCACGTTCCTTTCCCTGGTGGTGGTGCTTATTGTGGCGATGATTTACAACATCGACACGGTGGTTTCCTTTGCGCTGCCGATGATGGCGGGCGTGGCGGCAGGCTGCTTCAGCAGCCAGTTCATTGCCCCCAACCTGTTCTGCATGTGGCAGATCCACAAGCGCAAGCAGATGGATGCCGCCAAGCAGAAGGCCTAACGGCGGGATTTCCCGTTTACCATGCAAACAAAAGAGCCGCGGGGGAAAGCCCTTGCGGCTCTTATCTTATCTATGAGGAGGGGCTGCCATGGAGCAGCGATTCTACCTGATTACCGGGGTAATGGCCTCGGGAAAATCCACCACAGCCCAGGCCCTGGCCCAGGCGCTGCCCCGGTGCGTCCACCTGCGGGGCGACCTGTTCCGGCGCATGATTGTCACCGGCCGGGAAGAGATGGCCGACCCGCCCACCGAAGAGGCGCTGCGGCAGCTGCACCTCCGCTTCCGGCTGGCGGCCCAGGCTGCGCGGGGCTATTGGGAGGCCGGGTTTTCCGTGGTGCTGCAGGATAATTATTACGGCCCGGCCCTGGAGGAGATGGCCTCTCTTTTGCGGGGCATCCCCCTGCGCCTGGTGGTCCTCTGCCCTTCTGTAGAGACGGTCAGGGCCCGGGAGGCTTCCCGGGGGAAGAGGGGCTATGTGGGCTTTTCCCCAGAGGCCCTGTGGCACAGCTTTATGCGGGAGACGCCCCGCGCGGGCCTTTGGCTGGACAACTCCCATATGACGGTGGAACAGGCTGTGAAGGAGATCCTCTCCCGGGGGGAGAAATCCGGCCCTTGTGTATAGACCGCCTGGAAAGAGGGAAACTAAGCCCAAGTACCTCGGAAAGGATGCGGTGAAATGGAACAGAAGGACCGGACCAGCCAGAAGCCCCAGACCTCCCCTTATCACGAGCACGACCCCCTTCCTCAGGGGGCCCTGCCAGAAAGCCCCGCCGTGGCCTCGGCCAACGAGTGCACGGGCTTGATGTTCACCCCGCCGGAGGACGCCGCCCAGCTGGAGGCTTACCAGCAGCTGTCCCCCATGGCCATCCCCCGGCGGGAGCCGGAAAGCGGAGCCCGCGAAAAAAAGTGCCCGGGGGCGGCCTCCCGCCGGGAGGAGAGGCGGTAGCCCAGTCCATGGAAGGGGTCCCGGCCAGGCCGGGGCCTTTCCTTTTTGGGGAAGCTTCCGCGGGGAGTAGGCAAACTGGGAAATTTGTGCTATAATACTTTCCACAGAAACAAGCTTTCTGGAAGCTCTGTGAAATGGAAAGGATGTTATGCAATGGCAGAGATACAGATTCAGTGGCTGGGCCACTCTTGCTTTCGAGTGGAGTGCCAGGGCTACGCCATTGTGCTGGATCCCTTTGAACCCGGCAGCGTTCCCGGCCTGAGGGATATCCAACAGACGGCGGACCAGGTGCTTTGCAGCCATGAACACCATGACCACAACTACCGGGCAGGGGTTGCCCTGCGGGAGACAGGGGCGGAAAACCCCTTCGCCATCACGGCCTTCCCCTCTTTCCACGACGACTGCGGCGGGGAAAAGCGGGGGCCCAACACCATCCACCTGCTGGAGGCCGGAGGCCTGCGGGTGGCCCACATGGGGGACGCTGGCTGCATGCCCTCCCCGGAGATTCTGGAGCGGCTTCAGGAGTTGGACGCCGTGATGCTTCCGGTGGGGGGCTATTACACCGTGGGCCCGGAAGAGGCCCAGGCCATTGTGGAGGCCATCCATCCCCGGGTGGTCATCCCCATGCACTACCGGTCGGACCGGTTTGGGTTCGACGTGCTGGCGCCGGTGGAAAAATTCCTGGATTTGAACGCCGGCCACTGGATGCGGTATGACACCGACACCCTGGAGATCCACGGCGGCATGAGCCGCCACGTTGCGGTGCTGACCTATGGCGGCTGAGGGCGGAACCTATACCATCAGCCAGGCGGCGGAAAGGCTGGGGGTCACCGCCTATACCCTGCGGTACTATGACAAAGAGGGCCTGCTGCCCTTTGTGGGCCGCAGCCAGGGCGGGGCGCGGGTGTTTACGGACCAGGATTTGGAGAACCTGCGGATCATCAGCTGCCTGAAGGCCTCGGGAATGCCCATCAAGGACATTCGGGAATTCCTGCACTGGTGTGCCCTGGGGGATGAGAGCCTTTCCCAGCGCTACCAGATGTTTCTGGAGCGGAAGGCCGCGGTAGAGGCCCAGATGGAGCAGCTGCGCCGCACCATGGAGGTCATCGAATACAAGTGCTGGTACTATAAGACCGCCCTGGAGGCGGGGACAGAGGCTGTGCACAAGAAGGAGAATGTCCCGGCAGCCTCTGCGTAACAGGGGAAAACGCCCCTACAGGGGCGCCATTCCAAAATACCCCAGCAGGCCGCTGTAAATGCCCTGGGCAAAGGCGGGCTGCTCATCCCGCAGCTTCAGGGCATCGCCGCCGTTGGTCAGATAGGCCAGTTCCACCAGGATGGCGGGCATGGCAGTGCGGCGCAGCACATGAAGGGTGGGGTTCAGGCGCACCCCGTTATCCCGGGTGCCCACCTCTTCCACAATTCCCCCCAGCACATGCTGGGCCAGCCAATAGGCCTGGGTGTTCTGCTGGTAAACATAGACCTCTGTGCCGTTGATGGCCGGGTTGGTGTTGGCGTTGCAGTGAATGCTGACAAAGTAGTCTGCCGGCCAGGAATTGGCCAGGTAGACCCGGCGCTGTAGGCTGGCGGCATTGCTGGCGCCCAGGGACTCGGTGGGGGTGGTGCGGGAGACCCGGGCAGTGAACCGGGGGTCGCCGTTTAAAAGCCGGGCCAGGTCCATCCCCACGGCATAGGTGATGTCCTGTTCCCGCAGGCCATAGCCCTCGGCCCCGGCATTGGCTCCGCTGGGGTTGTGCCCTTGGTCGATAAAAACGCGGATGGGCATGTAGAGACGCCTCCTTTTTCTTCGCTTGCCCCATCCTATGCCAGGGCGCGCCCGCGGGTTCCCCCGCGGAGGGAGAAAGAGGGAACAAAGGGCCCTGGCCCCTATGAAATTCTGAAAACGGAGGAAATCGAGATGAGAAAGAGAACGGTGCGCGGGGCGGCGGGCGCTTTGGCGCTGGCGGCCCTGCTGGCGGGCTGTTCCGCTGAGAGCATCACCCAGGCGCAGGCAACAGAGATTGCCCTGGAGCACGCGGGTGTCACCCAAGAGGAAACGTCCTCCCTTTCCGTCCAGCAGGACACAACCGAGGAGGGGCGGAAGGTCTATGAGATTGATTTTTCCACCCAGGACACCGAGTATCATTACGACGTGGCCCGGAACAACGGGGAGATCATCAACTATCACTACGATACGGCCAACGCCGCTTCTTCCAGGGAAGCCCAGGGGGATGATGGCCAGGAATCCGGCACAACCGCCCAGGAGGCCACCCCCGCGCCGTCCCAGTCCTCTCAAAGCGGCGCCGGGATTACGGAGGATGAGGCCACGTCCATCGCCCTAGAGCACGCCGGCGTCACTGCAGAGGAGGCCACGGTCTACCGGGTTAAAGCGGATTACGAGGACGGCCGGGCGGTTTACGATGTAGAGTTTGCGGTGGGGGCCACGGAATACGACTATGAGATTGCCCAGGAGGACGGCGCAGTCCTCTCCTATGACTCCGATGTGGAGGGCTGGACCCCTGTTTCAGGGGAAAACCAGACTTCCAGCCAAGGGGCGGGGCCGGTCTCCCAAGAGGAGGCCACCCAGCTGGTGCTGGACCGGGTGCCCGGCGCCACGGAGAGCGATGTGCGCATCCGGCTGGACCGGGACGACGGCAGAGAGGTCTATGAAGGGGAGCTCTACTACGACCGGACCGAGTATGAATTTGAGATTGACGCTTCCACCGGCAGCTTTTTAGAGTGGAGCGCGGACAGCGGAAGATGAGAGAAAAGCCCTGGGAAACCGGGGCTTTTTCCTGTTTGAGGGGGCCTTTTGGACCGGGCCTTTGGCGCGGCGGCTGATTTTGTAAACAAACTGTGGCTTTCCTTGCAATAGGCCGGCCTTGCGTGGTATAATAATCAAGAATATGCGCCGCAGAGGGCCCAGAAGGGCGCCCGGCCCGCAAGGCCAGGGCTTTTTCCCGCGGCGGAACGACCTCTGTGGGAGGACGGCCCGGCGCCGTTCTTCACAAGAAAGGGTGGCTTGTATGGCTAACGGACTTTTGACGAAGCTGTTTGGAAATTACAGCAAACGGGAATTAAAGCGCATCCAGCCCCTGGTGGACCAGGTGCTGGGCTTGGAAGACAAATATAAGCAGTTGAGCGATGAGGAGCTGAAGGCCCAGACCGGCCTTCTCAAGGAGCGGCTGGAAAAGGGCGAGACCCTGGACGATATCCTCACCGACGCCTTTGCCGCCTGCCGGGAGGCCATGGCCCGGGTGCTCTCCATCCGGCTGTTCCCGGTGCAGGTGCAGGGCGGCATCATCCTGCACCAGGGCCGCATCGCCGAGATGAAGACCGGTGAGGGCAAGACCTTCACCCTGGCCCTGCCCGCCTATCTCAACGCCCTGACGGGGAAGGGCGTCCATGTGGTCACGGTCAACGAGTACCTGGCCAAGTACCAGGGTGAGATGATGGCCCGGGTGTTCAACTTTATGGGGATGACCGTGGGCCTGGCCCTCAACGGCATGTCCTCCCAGGAGAAGAAGGCGGCTTACGCCTGCGACATCACCTACGGCACCAACAACGAGATGGGCTTTGACTACCTGCGGGACAACATGGTCACCTACAAGGAGCGCAAGGTGCAGCGGGGCCACTATTACGCCATTGTGGACGAGGTGGACTCCATCCTCATCGACGAGGCCCGCACCCCCCTCATCATCTCGGGTCAGGGCGCCAAGGCCGATGACCTCTACGGCCGGGCCAACGCCTTTGCCCGGTCTTTGAAGCCCATCCGCGTCAAAGAGACCGATGAGAAAGAGGACAACGACGAGCTCTATAAGGACTACGACTACATCGTCAACGAGAAGCGGAAGACCTGTTCCCTCACCCGCCGGGGCGTGAAAAAGGCCGAGGAGTTCTTCGGCATCGAGAACCTGACCGACCCGGACAACCTGAAGATCCAGCACCATGTGGACCAGGCCATCAAGGCCTGGGGCATCATGCACCGGGACCAGGACTATGTGGTGAAGGACGGCGAGGTCATCATTGTGGATGAGTTCACCGGCCGCCTGATGTACGGCCGCCGCTACAACGAGGGCCTGCACCAGGCCATTGAGGCCAAGGAGGGCGTGGAGGTGGCCCGGGAAAGCCGGACGCTTGCCACCATCACCTTCCAGAACTACTTCCGCCTGTACGACAAGCTCTCCGGCATGACGGGTACCGCCATGACCGAGCAGGAGGAGTTCTCGGAGATCTACAAGCTGGACGTGGTGGAGATCCCCACCAACCGGCCCATGATCCGGGAGGACTGCCCCGACGTGGTCTATAAGACCCAGCAGGCCAAGTTCCAGGCCGTCATCAACGACATTGTGGAGCACCACCAGAAGGGCCAGCCCGTGCTGGTGGGCACCATCACCATTGAAAAGAGCGAGCTGCTCTCCAAGCTGCTGAAGGCCCGGGGCGTCAAGCACGAGGTCTTGAACGCCAAGTTCCATGAGAAGGAGGCCCAGATTGTGGCCCAGGCCGGCCGCAAGGGTGCCGTGACCATCGCCACCAACATGGCGGGCCGCGGCACCGACATCCTGCTGGGCGGCAACGCGGAGTTCATGGCCAAGGCCGAAATGCGCAAGATGGGCTATGACGAGGAGATGCTGGCGGAGGCCTCTGCCTACAGCCACACCGAGGACGAGGCCATCCTGGAGGCCCGCAAGACCTTTGCGGAGCTGAACAAAAAGTATAAGGATGAGATTGCCCCCGAGGCAGAGGAGGTCCGCGCGCTGGGCGGCCTGTATATCATCGGCACAGAGCGCCACGAGTCCCGCCGCATCGACAACCAGCTGCGGGGCCGCGCCGGCCGCCAGGGCGACCCCGGCAAGAGCCGGTTCTACATCTCCCTGGAGGATGACCTGATGCGCCTCTTCGGCGGCGAGCGGCTCCAGGGCTTTATGGACAAGATGAAAATTGACGACGACACCCCCATCGAGGCGGGCATTGTCTCCAACTCCATCGAGGGCGCCCAGCGCAAGGTGGAGAGCCGCAACTTCGCCATCCGGAAGAACGTGCTCCAGTATGACGAGGTGATGAACAGCCAGCGGCAGATCATCTACAGCCAGCGGGATCAGGTCTTAAACGGCGAGAACATGAAGGAACAGATCCAAAAGATGATCTACGGCGCCATTGAGGACAACGTGAAGCGCTACCTGCCGGAGAACGTCCCCCACGAGGAGTGGGACCTGCCCGGCCTACGGGAGCACTATATGGGCTGGCTGATTGGGCCGGAGGAGCTGCGCTTTACCAAGTCTGAGGTGGAGGCCCTGGAGCCGGAGCATGTGGTCACCGAGCTGAAGAACCGGGCCGACGCCATTTACGCCGCCAAGGAGAAGGAGTTCACGCCCCCCATTATGCGGGAGGTGGAGCGCGTGGTGCTGCTGCGCAACGTGGACCAGGAGTGGATGGACCACATCGACGCCATGGAACAGCTGCAGGACGGCATCCGCCTGCGGGCTTACGCCCAGCAGGACCCGGTGGTGGAGTACCGTCTGGAGGGCTTCGACATGTTCGACAGCATGATCGCCGCCATCCGGGAGAACACCGCCAAGATGATGCTTACCGTGCGGCTGCGCAAGAAGGAGGAGGCCCCCCAGCGGGAGCAGGTGGCCAAAGAGACCGGCACCTCCTCTGCCGCCGCTGCCGGAGACAGCACCGTGCAGAAGCAGCCGGTGAAAAAGCAGAAGAAACCCGGCCGCAACGACCCCTGCCCCTGCGGCAGCGGGCTGAAGTACAAGAAATGCTGCGGCCGCAACGAGTGAGCCGCCAAGGAGGGCGTGACGTGAAAAAAGGATGGAAGCGGGCGGCCCTGGCGGCTGCGGCGGCAGGGCTCTCCCTGGCCCTGGCGGGGTGCTCCTTGCCCATGACGGGCTTTGCGGATTACGATGTCTCCGGCTATTTCCAGGCCCTGCTGGACAGCTCTTACAAGGGGGAGAACACCTCCTATATGGCGGTGGCTGCCGCCACGGAAGAGGTGGCCCAGCAAAACAACACCACCACCGTGGCCAACGCGGCGGTCAATTTCTGCAACACCTACGGCCTAAGCCCCAGCGACGGCCAGCTGACCCAGCTGGAGGATGTGATGCGCCAGGCCCTGCGCCAGGCGGATTACACCGTGAAGGACGAGCAGAAGGTGGATGGGGGCTACTACCTGGAGGTGGAGATTGACCCCATTGTCAACTTCAGCGGGCTGGAGGACACCATCAGCCAGCTGCGCACAGAGGCGGAAGAGGAAGCCACCCTGGCCAACAGCTCCAGCTCTCAGGACGAGGACAGCTATGGAAGCGGGGACGGCACCTACGGCTATGACGATGGCTCCTACGGAGATGGCTATGACGACAGCTACGGGGACGGTTACGGCGATTCCTACGATAGTTACAGCGACGGGGACCCCTATGGCAGCTACAGCGGTGAGGACTCCAGCTCCTCTGACGGGGAAGAGACCTCCCAGGCGGATTCGGAGCCGGTGGACGCCAACTCCCTGTTTGTGGACAAGGTGGTGGCATATTGCCAGGAGGAGCTTTCCAGCATCCGTTACGGCAGCGAGCCGGTGACCATCGCCCTGGATATCCGCCAGACTGACGCGGGCGAGCTGCAGCTGGACACCAACCAGTTGGACACCATTGACAAAACGGTGCTTCAGCTTCACAGCTGAGCGCTGAAAGAAGCAGGGCGGACAGGGTCCGCCCTGTTTTCAAAAGGAGAGATACACCATGGAAGAAGCAATGCTGCAAACCAAAAACCTGTATGACCTGAGCCACACCGCCGCCGCCCCCCTGCTGGCAGGGACGGCTTATCCCTGGGAGGCCCTTCCCAAGATCGGCGCCTTTATCCAGGAGCTGGGGGCTTCCCTCTCCCGGGAGGAGTACGACCATCCCCAGGAAAACGTGTGGATTCACAAGACGGCCAAAATCTACCCCAACAACTTTATCGCGGGCCCCTGCATCATCGGGGCCGGCACCGAGGTGCGGCCCGGCGCTTTCATCCGGGGGAACGCCCTGGTGGGGGAAAACTGCGTGGTGGGCAACTCTACCGAGCTGAAGAATGTCATCCTGTTCGACAATGTGCAGGTGCCCCACTACAACTATGTGGGGGACTCCATCCTGGGCTACAAGTCCCACATGGGGGCGGGGGCTGTCACCTCCAACGTGAAGCAGGACAAGTCCCCGGTGACGGTCCACGCGGGCTTCCGCTGGGTGGACACGGGCCTGAAAAAGTTTGGCGCCATGCTGGGCGACCATGTAGAGGTGGGCTGCAACAGCGTTTTAAACCCCGGCACCGTGGTGGGAAGGAACTCTCGGGTGTACCCCCTTTCCATGGTGCGGGGCTTTGTGCCAGAGCGGATGATCCACAAAAACAACGGGGAGACCGTCCCCCTGCGGGAAGGAAACTGAGCCGGGAACGCCCCCGGCCTTGGGAAAGGGGATGAGCTTTTGGAAGTGATACTGGAATTTCTGCAGTCGGGGGTGCTGCCCACGGTTCTGCTGATTCTGCGGGCCATTGTGCCCCTGCTGGCCCTGTATGTGGTGTGGCGGTGCTACACCTCCTTTAAAAAGGGCCAGCGCCGCCGGGACCCCGTGGTCATGCTGTGGGACGAGGCCTCTGGAACGCGGTTCCCCGTGCTGTACTGGGAGAACTCCATCGGCCGCAGCAAAAGCTGCGACATCTACCTGCCGGACGCCACCGCCAGCCGGGACCACGCGGTGCTGCTGCGCCGGGACGAGGGCTGGTTTATCTGCGACACGGGTTCTAAGTCCGGCGTATACGTCAACGGCAAGAAGATCCAGGACCGGAAACTGGTGAACATTGGCGACCGGGTGACCATGGGCGCCACTACCCTGACCCTGTGGAACACCGACGCCCAGCCCCGGGAGCGCCGCCGCATCTTCACCGGCTTCTCCCGGGAGGCGGCCTCCCCCTTTAAGCTGATGATGGTGGCCACCCTGGCCCTGCTGATTATGGCGGTGCAGGGCGCCCTTTCCGGCGGGGAGCTCCACCCCGAGCAGTTCATCCCCTTTGGGGCAGTGCTGGTGATGGGCTGGGGCCTGTATATCTTTTCCATCGGCGTGATGCACCGGGTCAGCTTTGAGATCGAGACCGTAGCGTACCTGCTTTCGGGCATCGGCATCCAGCTGCTTTCCGCCTATGATATCCAGGGGGTCACCACCCAAATTGCCGCCATGCTGCTGGGCACCCTGCTGTTCTGCTTTATGATCTGGTTTATGGGCGACATGGACCGGGTGGCCAAGTGCCGCCTGTGGATCGGCCTGGGGGCCATCGGCCTATTGGCCCTGACGCTGCTGATCGGCACCAACGCGGGGGGCTCTACCAACTGGATTCGCATTGGGCCCCTCAGCGTGCAGCCCTCTGAGTTTGTGAAAATCGCCTTTATCTTTGTGGGCACCTCCACCTTGGACCGCCTGCAGACCAAAAAGAACATCGGCGAGTTCTTGATTTTTACCGGCGCATGCATCGGCCTGCTGGCCCTGATGCCAGACTTCGGCATGGCGCTGATCCTGTTCGCCACGTTCCTCATCATCGCCTTCATGCGTTCCGGCAGCGTGCGCACCATCGCCCTGGTGCTGGCTGGGGCGGTGCTGGCGGTGCTGGTGGTTCTGACGGTAAAGCCCTATGTGCTGGACCGCTTTATGGGCTGGGGCCACGTGTGGGAGGATGTTAACGGCGTGGGCTACCAGCAGACCCGGGTGCTGACCTACCTGGCCAGCGGCGGCCTGTTCGGCCTGGGGCTGGGAAGCAGCTATATGGGCAGCGTCCCCGCAGCGGACAGCGATTTGGTCTTTGGCCTGCTGTGCGAGGAACAGGGCCTGCTGCTGGGCCTGGTGGTGCTGCTGGCCTTTGTGCTGTGGGTTTTCTACGCCCGCAGCGATGTGACCAGAAGCCGCTCCACCTTTTTCTCTATCGCGGCCTGCGCCGCCGCGGGGATGCTGATGTTCCAAACGGCGCTGAATGTGTATGGCGCCACAGACGTGCTGCCCCTTACCGGCGTGACCCTGCCCTTTATCAGCTCCGGCGGCTCCAGCCTGATCTCCGTCTGGGGGATGATGGCCTTTTTGAAGGCCAGCGATGAGCGCACCTACGCCGCCCGCCGGGCCAGCCGGAAGAGCCTGCGCCAGGACTATGCCCAACCCCCCAGCCGGGGCCGAGGGGTTCCTGTGCAGGAGCCCGCCCCGCCCCGCCGGGGAAAGACCGCGGCGCCCTCCCGCTCTAGAGGGGGCCGCCATTCCAGAAGGGAGGCCTGACCCATGCGCACAACTGGATTCCGCTCGATGGTGCTTTACCTGCTGCTGGCCGCCTTTTTGGGCGGGCTGGGCTACCTGCTGGTAAACCTGTTTTTGCACGGGGGCCAATGGGCCATGCAGCCCTATAACGGGCATTTGAATTCCGAAAACTCCACGGTCACCCTGGGGGACATTACCGACCGGAACGGCAACCTGCTGGCCACCACCCAAGAGGGGGCCCGGATCTACAGCCCGGATGAGACGGTGCGCCGCTCTCTGCTTCACACGGTGGGGGACCCTTACGGGTATATCTCCACCAGTGTGCAGTCCACCATGCGGGGAAAGCTCTCTGGCTACAACCTCATTACCGGCCTGAACGACACCTTTTTTAACCGCATGGGCAGCGATATCTCCTTAACAGTGGACCAAAACGCCTGTGCCGCCGCCTACAATGCCCTGGGGGGCAAAAACGGGGCGGTGTTGGTGTACAACTACAAGACCGGGGAGGTGCTGGCAAAGGTCAGCGCCCCCACCTTCGACCCCAACGCCGTGCCAGAGGACATTGAGACCAACGAGGCCTACAAGGGGGCCTATCTGGACAACACTTTGTCCGGCAGCTTTACCCCGGGCTCCATCTTTAAGATCGTCACCGCCGCGGCGGCCATGGAAAAATACCCCGACACCTGGAGCTCCCTCTCCTACGACTGCCAGGGCTCTGTCACCCTGGGAGAGAGTACCGTGACCTGCCTGCATGGCAATGCCCACGGCACCCAGGACCTGGCCACAGCTTTGGGCAACTCCTGCAACGTGTACTTTGCCCAGCTGGCCAACGACCTGGGAGCAGAGGCCCTGCAGCGGAAGGCGGAGGAGATGGGTTTTAACACCCAGCTGGATTTTAGCGGCATCTCCGTATCCCAGAGCACCATCGATCTGAGCGGCGCCAACGCCAATGAGCTGGGCTGGGCCGGCGTGGGCCAGTACACGGTGCTCAGCAACCCCTACCACATGATGGTGCTCATGGGGGCCATCGCCAACGGAGGCGAGTATGTGGAGCCCTGGCTCACCCAGGGGGGCGGCCTGCTGGATGGCCTGACCGGCGGCAGCCGCCAGCTGGTCACCGCCACGGAGGCCCAGAACTTAAAGACCCTTCTGCGCAACAATGTGGAGTATTATTACGGGGACTACCTGTTCCCCAGCGGCATGAACGTGTGCGCCAAGACCGGCACCGGCGAGGTGGGGGAGGACCAGGGCCCCAACTGCTGGATGGTGGGTTTCTGCGACTCTCAGCAGTACCCCTACGCCTTCGCCGTGCTGGTGGAGGACGGCACCGGTGGCATCGAGAGCGCCGGCAGCGTGGCCAGCGCCGTTTTGACAGCGTTGGCCGGTTAATGGGAAAGAAGCGCCCCAGTGAAAGGGCGCTTTTTTCCATCCAAACAGAAAAAGGGAGCGCCCCGCCTGGAAGCTGTGCCAGGCGGGGCGCTCTGTATAAAGTGGGGAGGGTTGAACGCGAAGAATAGATTACAGGGGCAGAACAGCCAGCAGGGCGCCTCCCAGAGCCCAACTGAATAGGTTGGCTACAAAGGCGTACCCCACAGCCCGGCGTTTCCGGTGTTCTTTTACAAGACGGGGGAAGGCAATCGCTTCCGCCACAAGTACCAAAATCTCCATAGGGGTGTAGAGCAGCAGCCCCAGGTAGATGAGGGCGGCGTAGGGTTCTAGGGCAGTGGGCGAGGCGACGCAGTAGATGCACAGGTTCACCCCCAGCTGGGTGACCAGGTTTACAAGCAGGAACACCAGCCAGCTGCGCTTTTGCCGGTAGCCAAAAAGCAAAAACACCAGGCCCTCCAGCACCAGGGTCAGGGACACCCGCAGGAAGATCAGCAAAGGCTGCCGCCACCAGGGCTGGCCGTACAGCAGCCGCTGGTTGGCCAAATCCAAGGTAACCAGGTTGTGAGAATAGGAAAAGCCTTTCGGCTCTACGGAAAGGGAGAAATGCGTCCCGCCGTTTTCCACCAGAAGGGAAGCGGTTTGCGGCTCGGTGCCTGCTGGGGCCCAGGGGCTCCAGATGTGGATGTAAAACCGGTAGTAGCCCTCCCACAGCAGGGAATCCTGCTGGAGGGTATAACTTTCTTGTAAGGACCCTTCCCCCAGGGTGAGGGTCAGTTTTAAGTCGGCGGGCGGGTGTTCTACCAAGATTGTCAGATAGGGGGGCTCCGCCGAATTGGCCGAAGCGGGGATGGGCAGGGCCAGGCAGAAGGCCAGGGCCAGAAGAAGCGAAAGTGCTTTCTTTTTCATAAAGAATCCCTCCTTTTTCAGGGACGAAAAAGGTTTGCGTTTTTCCCAAAAATAGTATACCATAAAGGGGAGGATTTGTCTCGGAACAGTGTTGTAACCCCTGTGACAACGCTGCAACCAAATCGTACCCAAAATGAGGAGGAGACCTCTATGAAGCTGGAACAGCTTTCTCCCGCGTTCAAGGATTACCTGTGGGGCGGCACCAAGCTGCGGGATGTGTACGGCAAGAACTGCGATTTTGACAAGGTGGCGGAGAGCTGGGAGCTCTCCACCCACCCCGCCGGGGAGAGCACCCTGGCGGGCGGGGACCATCCGGGCCTAACTCTGAGCCAGTATTTTCAACAGTTCCCGGAAGTCCTGGGGAAAAACGCCCGGGCCTTCAGGGACTTCCCGGTGCTCATCAAGCTCATCGACGCCAAGGACCCTCTTTCCATCCAGGTGCATCCCAGCGACGAGTACGCCCTGCGGGTGGAGGGCGAGTACGGCAAGACGGAGATGTGGGTCATCGTGGACTGTGAGCCCGGGGCGTTTCTCTACTTTGGGGTGAACCGCCCGGTGAGCAAGGAGGAGTTCCAGCAGCGCATTGAGAACAACACGGTGCTGGAGGTGCTCAACAAGGTGGAGGTGCGCCCGGGGGATGTGTTCTTCATCCAGTCTGGCACCATCCACGCCATCGGGGCGGGCATCTTGATCTGTGAGATCCAGCAGAACTCCAACTGCACCTACCGGGTCTATGACTACGGCCGGCGGGCCCCGGGAGCTGCACATCGCCAAGGCCCTGGACGTGTGCAGGCTAGAGCCCTCGGACACGGCCAGCCATTTGGGGCCGGTGCGCTCCTGCGCGGGGGGCACGGCCCAAACCCTGGCGGAGTGCCCCTATTTCTCCACCGAGAAGCTGCGGGTGGAGGAGGCACTGGTTCTGGAGGCCGGGGAGGACAGCTTTATCTCCCTGTTGTGCGTGAAGGGCGGCGGCCGGCTGGAAGGGCCGGAAAACGCCCTGGAGTTTACGGCGGGGGACAGCCTGTTCGTGCCAGCCGGCACCGGCCGGGTGCGGGTCTGCGGGGAGGCGGAGCTGGTGAAAACCACCGTGCCTGCCCAAGGGGAATGACAGCCCAGCCACCCTTTCAGGCAGAACGGCTGCGGCGTTGGATGGATGAAACTTAACTCTAGGAGGGATTTGACGATGAAAATTATCCTGATGGGTGAACCAATGGGCTTGTTTATGGCCAATGAGACCGGCTCCCTCAGCGAGGTGAACGGCTTTACCGCCTCCATCGCCGGGGCGGAGTACAATGTGGCGGTGGGCCTGGCCCGGCTGGGGCACACCCCGGCCTACTGCACACGCCTGGGCTTTGACCCCCTGGGCGAGCGCATCCTGCGGGGCATGCGGCAGAACGGCATTGCCACCGACCTGGTGATGCAGACCGAAGAGGCCCTTACCGGCTTTATGATGAAGGCGTTCACCCAGAAGGGTGACCCGGACATCGCCTATTACCGCAAGGGCTCTGCGGCCTCCACCATCACCCCCCACGACATCGACAAGCTGGACCTGTACGGCTGCGAGCGCCTGCACGTAACGGGCATCTTCCCGGCCGTTTCCGAGAGCGCCCTGGCGGCCACCAAACGGCTGATCCAGCGGGCCCAGGCGCTGGAGCTGCCCATCTCCTTCGACCCCAACCTGCGGCCCCAGCTGTGGGCCAGCGAGAAAAAGATGATCGCGACCCTTAACGGCCTGGCCCAGGGGGTGGAGACCATCCTTCCCGGCATTGGCGAGGGGAGGATCCTCACAGGCCGGGATACGCCCGAGGGCGTGGCGGAATACTATCACAGCCTGGGCGTGAAGAACGTGGTGGTCAAAACAGGCAAGGAAGGGGCCTACTTCTCCCAGCTGGGCGGCAAGGCGGGGTACTCCCCTGCGTTCCCCGTGCGGGAAAAGGTGGACACTGTGGGCGCCGGGGACGGCTTTGCCGCCGGGGTCATCAGCGCCCTGGCGGAGGGGGAAACCCTGGAGGAGGCCACCTTCCGGGGCAACGTGATCGGAGCCATCCAGATCACCCACCGCAGCGACAACGAGGGGCTTCCCACCCGGGAGCAGCTCTCCAAGATCATCCTGGAAGGCACAGCTTGAAGGGGGGCTTGTGTATGGAATGGCGCGACATCCTCTCCCATGTGGACCACACCCTTCTAAATCCGGCGGCCCGGTGGGAGGAAATCCGGCGCATTGTGGACGAGGGAATCCAGTATGGATGCGCCAGCGTGTGCGTCCCGCCTGCCTATGTGAAGCAGGCGGCCCAATACGCCGCCGGGCGGGTGCCCATCTGCACGGTGATCGGCTTTCCCAACGGGTACAGCACCGCCCCCATCAAAGCGGCAGAGGCCTCCAACGCGGTGGGCAACGGCGCCCAGGAGATCGACATGGTGGCGAACCTGGGCTGGGTGAAGGACGGCCTGTACGACCAGGTGGAGGCGGAGATCCGGGCGGTGAAAAACGCCTGCCAGGGCCGGGTGCTGAAGGTTATTATCGAGACCTGCCTGCTCTCCCAGGAGGAGAAGGTGCGGCTGTGCCAAGTGGTGGGGGAGTCCGGGGCGGACTATATCAAGACCTCCACGGGCTTTTCCACAGGCGGGGCCACCTTTGACGACGTGGCCCTGCTGCGCCGCCACACCCCGCCCCACGTCCAGGTGAAGGCCGCCGGGGGCATCTCCTCCAAGGAGGACGCGGAGCGCTTCCTCGCCCTGGGGGCGGACCGGCTGGGCACCAGCCGCCTGGTGAAGCTGGCAAAGGAGGCGGGCCTGTGATGGAACAGCGGGAGGCCCTGCGCCTGGCCCTGGTGGAGCGGGCCAAAGAGGCCCGGAAAAATTCCTACTGCCCCTATTCGGGGTTCGCGGTGGGGGCGGCCCTGCTGTGCGCCGACGGCTCGGTGTACGCCGGGTGCAACATTGAGAACGCCGGGTTCACCGCCACCTGCTGCGCCGAGCGCACCGCCTTTTTCCGGGCGGTGAACGACGGCAAGCGGCAGTTCAAGGCCATCGCCATTGTGGGGGGCAGGAAAGGGCAGGAGCCCCGCGAGCTCTGCGCCCCCTGCGGCGTGTGCCGCCAGGTGATGGCGGAGTTCTGCGGGCCGGAGTTCGAGATCGTGATGACGGACGGGAAAGAGCTCCAAGTGAAGAAGCTGGAGGACCTGATGCCCCTGGCCTTTGGCCCGGGGAACTTGCAGTAAGGGAAAAAGGGGCGGGGCATGCCCATGGCCCGGCGGGCCTGGGGCCTTGCCCCTGGCTTTCTTTGCTCCGGCTGCGCTGGTAATCCCGCAGATTTTCATGCCGCCGCGCGGTACAGCTTGTGTTTGAAAGGAGTGTCCCCCATGAGCAAATGGGAACCCAAGACCTATGTCCTGAAAAACGGGCAGACCCTTCTGCTGCGGGAGGCTGTCCCCGACGACGCCCCCAGGGTACTCGCTTACCTGAATCGGGTGGGCGGGGAGAGCGATAACCTGCTTTTCGGCAAGGACGGCTTCCCCATGCCTGTGGAACGGGAGCGGGCCTTTTTGGAAAGCCAGCGGAAGGAGGAGAAGTCCATCATGCTGGCGGGTTTTGTGGGGGAGGAGCTGGTGGCCATCGCCTCCTGCGACGCCCTCACCGCCCGGGAGCGGGTGGCCCACCGGGCCGGCTTGTCCGTCACCGTGGGGAGAGGCTTCTGGGGCCTGGGCATTGGACGGAAGGCCATGGAGACCCTGATTTCCTTTGCCAAAGGCGCGGGTTTAGAGGTGCTCCAGCTGGAGGTGCGCTCCGACAATGAGCGGGCCGTGGCCCTGTATGAGCACCTGGGCTTTGAGAAGATGGGCCTGTACAAGAAGTTTATGAAGGTGGATGGCCGGGACTTCGACGCCTGGTACATGAACCTGTATCTGTGACCTGGGAAAGAGGAACATTCTATGCGCATGTACGATATCATCCATAAGAAGCGGGAGGGGGGCGAGCTGACCCGGGAAGAGCTGCGCTTTTTCGTGCTGGGCTTCACCCGGGGGGAGATCCCCGATTATCAGGCCAGCGCCCTGCTGATGGCCATTTTCTTCCGGGGCATGACCCGCCGGGAGACTGGGGACCTGACCCTGGAAATGGCCGGTTCCGGGGACAGGGTGGACCTTTCCGCCCTGCCGGGAGTGAAGGTGGACAAGCACTCCACCGGGGGCGTGGGGGACAAGACCTCCCTGATTATAGGGCCCATTGCCGCGGCCTGCGGGGTGACCATCGCCAAGATGAGCGGCCGGGGCCTGGGCCACACCGGGGGCACCGTGGACAAGCTGGAGAGCATTCCCGGCCTGCGCACGGATATTCCCCGCCAGGAGTTCTTCGACATCGTAAAGCGGACGGGGCTTTCCATTATCGGCCAGTCGGGGAACCTGTGCCCTGCGGACAAGAAGCTCTACGCCCTGCGGGACGTGACCGCCACGGTGGAGAGCCTGCCCTTGATCGCCTCCAGCATCATGTCCAAGAAGATCGCCGCCGGGGCGGACGCCATCCTGCTGGACGTGAAGGTGGGCTCCGGCGCCTTTATGAAGACCCTGGAGGACTCCCGCGCCCTGGCCCGGGAGATGGTGCGCATTGGCAGCCAGGTGGGGCGCCAGACCGTGGCCCTTATCACCGACATGGATATGCCCCTGGGCCGGAAGATCGGCAACGCCCTGGAGGTGCAGGAGGCGGTGGAGGTGCTCTCCGGCAAGGGGGACCACCGGCTGCGCTCTCTGTGCCTGGAGCTTTCCGCCAACATGGTCTACCTGGGACGCCAGGCGGAAACCATGGAGGAGGCCCGAGCCAAGGCCGTGGAGGCTGTGCGCTCCGGCGGGGCTTTGGAGAAGCTGCGCCAGATGGCGGAGGCCCAGGGGGGCGACGGCAGCTATATCACAAACCCGGAGAGATTTACCATTTCCCCGGCCTGTGTGGAAATCGCCGCGCCCCAGGCGGGGTACATCACCCGCCTGGACGCGGAGGGCTGCGGCCTTGCCGCTGTGGAACTGGGAGCGGGACGGGAAACAAAAGAGAGCTCCATCGACTTTGGGGCGGGGATCATCCTGCTGAAGAACAAAGGGGACCGGGTGGAGCAGGGCCAGCCCATCGCCCGGCTGTACGCCCAAAGCGAGGCCCTGTGCCGCCGGGGAGAAGAGCGCTTCTTCCAGGCCCTGGAGGTGGGCCCCCAAGCTCCCCAAACCGGCCCCATGATCCTGGACCGGGTGGCGGAGGGGTAAATCCCCGCAAAAAAACGGGAACCGCGCGCGGCGGCTCCCGTTGTCTGCATTTGTTTGTAGCTTTTCCGTGTGGGGCTTGTTTTGCTCCATCCGTCCCAGAGGGAGCTGTCAGCACAGAGTGCTGCCTGAGAGAGTTTCAGCAAACAGCCTCCGCCGCGAACGTGCGCTAGCGGTTCGATGAGCACGAGCGGAGCGAGCTGTCCATGGCGCGAATTGCCCGGGGTGCAACCCCTTAGCCGTGCTCGGGGCCGGTGATGGGGTCGGGATACTCCTGGCCGAAGGTCTCCACCGTGACCTTCTCCATAATCTGGTCCTCGTAGGGGCGGTCGGCCCGGTCCCGGGGAGCGGACACAATGGCCTGGGCCACGGCGATGCCTTCGGTCACCTTGCCGAAGGCGGCGTACTGGCCGTCCAGATAGGGGGCATCGTCCACCATGATGAAGAACTGGCTGCCCGCGGAGTTGGGCCGCTGGCTGCGGGCCATGGAGATGACGCCGGTGGTGTGGCGCAGGTCGTTCTGGAAGCCGTTTGCGGCAAACTCGCCCTTGATGCCGTAGCCGGGGCCGCCCATGCCGGTGCCCTCCGGGTCGCCGCCCTGGATCATGAACCCGGGGATGACCCGGTGGAAGATGGTGCCGTCATAGAAGCCCTGCTTGACCAGGTAGATGAAGTTGTTCACCGTGTTGGGGGCCACTTCGGGATAGAGCTCCACTTGGATGGTGCCCCGGGTGGTCTGGATGGTTACAATGGGATTTTGCATTGGAAATTTCCTCCCTTGCAGTCTGTTGGGGCGGAACGGGCCGCCCTTGGAATGTGAAGGTATTATAGCACAAAACAGCCCGAAATGGGATGCTTTCCTAGAATTTTAAAACAAAAGGAAGTGGTCGCTTGGAGAACGCAGCCATCAAGCTGGTCTCTTGGAACGTCAACGGCCTGCGGGCCTGCATGGGAAAGGGGTTTTCCCAGTTTTTGGAAGAGGAGGCCCCGGATATTCTCTGCCTGCAAGAGACGAAGATGCAAAAGGAGCAGGCGGATTTCGATTTTCCAGGCTATTTTGAGTATTGGAACTCCGCCACCACCCGCAAGGGGTACTCCGGCACGGCTATCTTCTCCAAGAAGGAGCCCCTTTCCGTCACCTGCGGCATGGGACTGGAGGAGTTCGACGGGGAGGGCCGGGTCATCGCCGCGGAGTATGAGGACTTCATCCTGGTGACGGTGTACACCCCCAACTCCCAGCGGGACCTGGTGCGCATTGGCTACCGCATGCAGTTTGAGGACGCCTTCCGGGAGTACCTCACCGCCCTGCGGGAGAAAAAGCCGGTCATCGTCTGCGGGGACATGAACGTGGCCCACCGCCCCATTGACCTGAAAAATGACAAGTCCAATATCGGCAACGCGGGCTACTCCTACGAGGAGCGGGGCAAGTTCGCCGAGCTGCTGGCCACCGGCTTTGTGGACACCTTCCGCCACTTCTATCCGGAGCAGGAGGGGGCCTACTCCTGGTGGAGCTACATGTTCCACTCCCGGCAGAACAACACCGGCTGGCGCATTGACTATTTCCTGGCCGACGAGCGGCTGCTGCCCCGCTTGGAGGACAGCCGCATTCTCTCCCAGGTGATGGGCAGCGACCACTGCCCGGTGGAGCTGCTCTTGAAGGGAGGGGACCTGCCGTGACAGAGTTGGAGTTGCTGCGCCAGTGGGTGCGGGAGAGCCGGCGCATGGTGTTCCTGGGCGGGGCGGGGGTCTCCACTGCCAGCGGCATCCCGGATTTCCGCAGCGCCCATGGCCTGTACCAGCAGAAGAAAGCGGGCCTCTCCTACGAGGAGATGCTCTCCCACGGATACTTTGTCCATCACACGGCGGAGTTTTACGACTTCCTCCGGGGCGTGATGCTCTACCCGGACGCCAAGCCCAACGGCGCCCACTATGCCCTGGCCCGGCTGGAGCGGGAGGGCAGGCTGCGGGCGGTCATCACCCAGAACATCGACGGCCTCCATCAAATGGCGGGCAGCCAAAACGTGCTGGAGCTCCACGGCAGCGAGAACCGGTACACCTGCCTCTCCTGCGGGAAGAAGTACGACATGTCCTGCGTCATCCACACCGCCGGCGTGCCCAAGTGCTCCTGCGGGGGGACGATCCGGCCGGATGTGGTGCTCTACGGGGAGGCCCTCAATGAAAAAGATTTGCGCCAGGCCATCCGTTACGCAGAGGAGGCCGACTTGATGCTGGTGGCGGGTACCTCGTTGGTGGTGTACCCCGTGGCCGGGCTGGTGGAGTATTTGGCCCCGGGCGCCCGGCTGGTCATCCTGAACCGGGACCCCACCCCCTATGACAGCCGGGCGGACCTGGTGCTGCGAGGGGACCTGGTGGAGGAGTTGGAGGCCATTGGGGGAAATTGAAACAAAGAAGGGAGGACAGCCGGGGCTGCCCTCCCTTCTTCTATGGCTCTTTGTTTCCTTTTTTTCTCTTTTTGACGCACTCCGTCAGCAAATACTCGATCTGCCCGTTGATGGAGCGGAAATCGTCCTCGGCCCACTGGGCCAGGTCCTCCCACAGTTTGGGAGAGATGCGCAGCAGGATCTGCTTTTTTCCCTTTTCCTTTGATTCCATTCCATCACTGCCTTTGTTTAATAAATGGACCCGCTGTTCACAATGGGCTGGGCATCCTTATTGCCACAGAGAACCACCAGCAGGTTGCTGACCATAGCGGCCTTCCGCTCCTCGTCCAGGTCTACAATGCGCTGGTCCTGCAGCTGCTCCAGAGCCATCTCCACCATGCCCACGGCGCCCTCCACAATTTTCTTCCGGGCGGCCACAATGGCCTCGGCCTGCTGGCGCTGCAGCATGGCCGCGGCAATCTCCGGCGCGTAGGACAGATGGGTGATGCGCACCTCCAGAATCTCCAGCCCGGCAATGGCCACCCGCTGCTGCAAATCCTGCTTCATCATGTCGGCGATTTCCTGGCTGCTGCCCCGCAGGGTCTTCTCCCCCTGGTCGTCGTCGTCCATCAGGTCGTAGGGGTACATCCGGGCGATGTTCCGGGTGGCGGAGTCGCACTGGGTTCCCAAAAACGTCCGGTAGTTCTGTACGTTGAACACAGCCTTGGTGGTGTCCACAATCCGCCAGATGACAATGGTGCCGATGACGATGGGGTTGCCCCGCTCGTCATTGACGGTCTGCTTCTCGTTGTTCAGGGTCATGGTTTTCAGGGAGATCTTCCTGCTGCCCCCAAAGCTGAAGCTGGTGTTGCCGTTGACAGTGGTCATAGAGGCGGGAGCGGCCCCGGGGTTGATGCCCTCGCAGAAGGGGTTTACCCAGAAGTAGCCGTCCTTCTTCAGGGTGCCGTGGTACTTGCCGAAGAGGGTCAGCACCAGGGCCTCGTTGGGGTTTAGAATCTTCAGTCCCGGCATGAGGAAGAAATCGAAGATGAGCACCAGCGCTCCGGCGATGGCAACTCCCACAGCGGCGCCCACGTTGGTGGAGGAAAGAAATACCGGCCCGCACACCATGGCGGCAATGCTGCCAAAGAACAGCACCAAGATCAGGGCCAGCATGACAAAGCCGTTTTTTGTCTTTACCGGTTTTTCCGTATAGCGGTTGACGATTTTTTCTTGCATTTCCATTTTCATACCACTCCTTTTCCAAGCTTTTGATTTGATATCATTATAATATCAAATAGAGATGCTGTCAAGGGGAGGGAGAGAGATTTTCCCCGGAAACTGCGCAAAAAGGGGCACCCGGGTTTTCTCCGGGCGCCCCTTCACGGCTGCAAGGCCATTTTATTTTTCCTTTTCTTTCTTTTCGGGTTTTTCCGGCTCCTCCTTTGGCAGCAGACGCACCACCACGCTCTCAATGCGGTGGTCCTCAATCTTCTCCACATGCAGGGCCACGTTTTCCACCTGCAGGTCCAGCTGTTCCCCATCCTTGGGGATGGCATTCAGCCGGGTGACAATGAGGCCGCCCAGGGTGTCGTAGTCGTCGCTTTCCGGCAGGGGCAGCTCCAGGTCGTCCACCAGGGTGCTGATGGGCGTGGAGCCCGCGATGCGCCACTGGTTCTCACCCAGAGGCACAACCTCCGGCTGCTCGGCCTTGTCGAACTCGTCGTAGATGTTGCCCACAATCTCCTCCAGCAGGTCCTCCATGGTGATAATGCCCTCGGTGCCGCCGTACTCATCCACTACCACAGCGATGTGCACCTTTTCCTTCTGCATCTCTTTAAAGAGGTTGTCGGCCTTCATGGTCTCTGGCACAAAGTAGGCCGGGCGCAGCAGGTCCTTTAAACTGGTTTTTTTCCCGGCGTTGCGGTCCAGGAGGTAGTCCCGCACGTTTAAAATGCCCAAAATGGTGTCCACGCTCTCCTCGTACACGGGGAAGCGGCTGCGCCCCGTCTCCTGGATCATCTCCAAAATTTCCCCGTCGGTGGATTCAATGTCCAGGGCGTCCATGTCGCTGCGGGGCGTCATGGATTCCCGCACGGAGCTGTCCCCAAAGTCGAACACGTTTTGAATCCACTCCTGCTCATCCTCGTCGATGGCGCCCTTTTCGCCGCCCAGGTCCACCATCATGCGGATCTCATCCTCGGTGACGTTTTCCTCCTCGGCCTCCACCTTCATGTGCAGCAGGCGCAGCACGCCGTTGACCGAGACGGACAGCAGCCAGATGACCGGCCGCAGCACAAAGGCCATGCCCCGGATGACCCCGCAGGCCATTTTGGCCCATTCATAGGACTTTTGCAGGGCAATGCGCTTGGGCACCAGCTCGCCAAACACCAGCGTGAAGTAGGACAGGATGATGGTGATGATGATGATGGCCACGCTGTTTAAGGCGGTTAGGGGGATGAGCTGGAAGCCCAGGTCATTGTACAGCCAGTTGGACAGCACCGGGGCGAAGTTCTCGCCGGCAAAGGCCGCGCCCAGATAGCCCGCCAGGGTGATGGCCACCTGGATGGTGGACAGGAAGGCGGAGGAATCCTCCACCATGCTCAACAGCTTCCCGGCGATTTTGTTCCCTTCCTCCTGCATTTTTCGCAGCTTGGTGGCGTTTAGGGACACAACGGCCATCTCCGTGCCGGCGAAAAAGGCGTTGACCAATATCAGTATAACTTGCAGTAAGATTTCCAAAAAATGTGCACTCCTTTTTTTCTAAAAACAAATCAAATTCTCTCTCTTTTCCAGATGCCAGCGGCCCCTAGTTCCGGGGGTAAAATCCCCCAGGAAAGCACAAAAAAGCATAGCCTGCCGCGAGGCTCCGCGGCAAGTTATGCTTAAAAACTTGGCTATTTACCTGGGGAAAATTGGCGCTGGCAGGGTGACTGTCGCCGTCGTCCATGTCAGTATGTACCTCTCTTTGAAAATATAATACTTATTTTATTATATGGGGCCGTATATGATTTGTCAATAGGGAACTTTTCATCCTCCCCCGGCCGGTACATTGCACCCCTTCTGAAAAAGGTGTATACTGGCGTCAAAGGAGATGATGCAATGATGCGCGTGAAACGGTTTTTTACCCTGTGCCTGGCCGCGGCGCTGGCCCTGTGCTGCGCCGCCTGCGGGGAAACAGTCTCCCTGCCGGAGAGCCTGGGAGTGAACGCGTCCCAGGGCACAGTGCAAGACCATTGGGACGATCACGGGGGCATGAGCGACGGCACAGAGTATTGGGAGATCGCCTTCTCTCCGGAGGACGCTGCGGCATTTGAGGAATCCCTTCAAACCGCCCAGGGCTGGCATGCCCTGCCCCTGGACAACGATGTCCGGTACCTTCTCTATGGCACGGAGGGGATAGAGAAAGCCCAGGATGGGGCCTATATCAGTGTCAATCCCTACCTCACCGGCAAGGACGGCGGCCCCCTGTTCCCCCAGGTGGAGGAGGGCTATTGGTTCTTCTGCGATGATCAGACCGGCAGCTACACCGCCCAGGGGGTCATGGAGCGGCCGTCCCAAAACTTCACCGCCGCTGTCTACGACAGCCAGAGCCGCACCCTCTATTGCGGGGAGCTGGACACATAAAGGCTTGCAGGAAAGGACATCCGGGAAACCGTGGATGTCCTTTTTTCACGGCCCCAGATATTTTTGCAGCCGCTCCAAGGGCTTCAGCGTCAGCTTGAGCACCAGACCTGTCAGCAGCCCGGTGAGCACCCCGAACACCAGCAGGAAGGGCACATAAAACAGCACGCTGGTGCTGGTGAGGAAGTAGGCCGCGCACAGCTGGGCGGCGTTGTGGGCCAGGGCCCCGCAGACGCCCACCACCCCCAAAGAGGCGTTGGCTTTTTTCAGCAGCAGCCACATCACCACCGTGCTGATAACCCCGCCGGAAAGGCTCATCAGCCCGGACATGCCCCCCCGGGTCACCAAGGCGAACGCACCCTTGAACACCGCCAAGAACAGGGCGCTGGGCAGGCCCAGGCTGCCGGCGGCGTACATGGTGGCCAGGTTGGAAAGCCCCAGCTTGGCCCCGGGGGGCATCATGGGGAGAGGGGGGAGGAGCCCCTCTAAAAAGGAGAGGGCCAGGGCCAGGGCGGCTAAAAGCGCGGTAAAGGCCACACGGCCAGATTTGCGTTTCATGGCAGGTTCCTCCCTCCAGTCAGTACACAGTGGCGTCGATGGCATCCCCGCCCCCTTCCAGGCGGAGGGTGGCCCGGGCGGGCAGGCAGATGGCGGACTCCCCCGCCCGGGTGAGCAGCCCGGTGTGGACGCACACCTGGTCCGGGCAGGAGGAGGAGGCCACCCGGGCCCCTTCGGGAGAGAGCTCCACTGTGAGCTGGATGCCGTTTGCCCCTTCCAGGGGGACGGTCTCCGTCCCTGTCAGGGAGGAAAGGTCCCGTTCCAGCACCACCTGGCCGTCCACCTCCACAAGGGCCAAGGTCCCCCGGGGGGAGAGGGAAAGGGCCGCGTAGGCGATTCCCGCCGTCAGAAGCAGCAGGGCGCACAACAGCAGTCCTTTCGCAGAGAGAAAGGGCTTTTTTTCCATAGGCATAGGCGGCCTCACACCGTGCCCGCCAGGGTATAGCCTTCCCCTTTCAGGAAAAAGGCGTCCGCCAGGCCTTCAGTCACGTAAATCTGGTGATCCTCTGTAATGAACACCGCCTCGCTGTCAAACTGCTCCAGCACGGGAAGGCTGTCCTCCAAGCCCAGCACAAAGCAGGCGGTGGAGAGGGCGTCGCTGAGGGTTCCGCTGCCGCTCCACACGGTGACGGACAGCAGCCCGCTTTCGGCGGGATAGCCGGTGTCCGGGTCCAGAAGGTGGTGGTAGGTCACGCCGTCCTCTGTAAACTGCTTTTCATAGCTGCCTGAGGTGGAAAGGAAACCGCTGGCAAGGGAGAGGGTGCCCAGAGAGCCCTCTGTGTCCGGGTCCCGCAGGGCGATGGTCCAGGGCTGGCCTCCCGGCTTTTCCCCGTAGACGCCCACGCTGCCCCCCACGGATACCACGGCCCGGTTCACACCGGACTCTTCATAGGCAGCCACAGCGGCGTCACAGGCAGCTCCCTTGCCCACCGCCCCCAGGTCCAGGGCGGTGCTGTGGGTTTGAAGGGCGGCGGTGCCGTCCTCCAGCAGGGAGATGTTCTCGTAGTTGACGGCGGGCAGCAGGGCCTCGATGGTCTCTGCCTGGGGCAGACGGGGGTTTTCGTCAAAGTCCCACAGCCAGCTGATGGGGGCAATGGTGATGTCAAAGGCGCCGCCGCTGGCCTGGCACACATCCAGGGACGTGCGCAGCACATTCCAGGTGCGCTGGTCAATCTCCAGAAAATCCGTGCCGGCGGCCTGGTTCAGCTGCTCTACATCGCTGCCCTCCACCCGCCAGGAGATCAGGTCCTCCAGTTCGGTTATGGCGGTGTTGGCGGCCTGGGCAGCCCCTTCCTCGTCTCCGCCGTACACGGTTTGCTGTACATAAGAGCCCATGGCGTAGGTGGTCAAAGTGGTGCCCCCGCCCCCTGCCCCCAAGTTGAGCCAAAGGGCCAGCAGGAACAGCAGAAGCCCCAGGGCCAGCATGCCCAGGGAGAGCCTTTTTGCGGTTTTGTTGGAAAGGCTGTTGAGCCAGTGCTTCAGTTTTTTCATGCAGTGTTTCCTTTGCCTGTTTCAGGCCGGGGAGGCCCGGCGGTTTTGTCCTATTGTAGCACAGTCCTCCCTGTTTGAAAAGTGAAGGCCGGGAAAGATAAAACCGGGGAGAAGGGCTCACGCCCTCCTCCCCGGGAAGAGAAAAATCGGATTATTGGTCCAGCTTTTTGGCGGCGTCGATGATCAGATCCACGGCAATATCCACCGAGAAGCGGGAAGTGTCGATGGTCAGGTCATAGTTCTGCAGGTCGTCCCAGCGGTTGTTGGAGTAGAAGTTGTAATAGTTGGCCCGCTGCTTATCCTTTTTGGTGACAAAGTCCGGGGCCTTTTTCTCCTCGCAGTAGTTAAGGCCCACAATGCGCTTGATGCGGGCGGCTTTATCTGCGTGGACAAACACGTTCAGGCAGTTCTCGTGCTCCCGCAGAATGTAATCGGCGCAGCGGCCGATGATGACGCAGGGCCCCTCTGCCGCGGCCTTTTTGATGATATCTGACTGGATGATGAACAGCTTGTCATTGATGGGCATTTCGTTGATGCTGGGCACCCGGGCCCCAAAGGCGTAACTCCCCATCACCATGGAGTAGAGGAGGCTGCTGGTGGCTTTTTCGTCCGCGTCGGCAAAGACCTCTTCGGAAAGGCCGCTTTTCTTGGCCGCCATGGCGATCAGTTCCTTGTCAAAGAAGGGAAGGCCCAGTTTTTTGGCCACTTTTTCTCCCACCTCGTGGCCTCCGCTTCCAAACTGGCGGGCAATGGTGATGACAGGCAGCATAAAGATTCCTCCTTATCTAAACAAGCTAGTATTTTAGAAAACAACAATTTAAAATATGGGATATTTCCCTAATGAAATGATACGCTTTTTTTCGTGAAAAGTCAACAGCGGATTTTTGGGGAGAAAGGGCCCCAACGCTTGAAAAAAGCGGCGCGCCGGGCTATACTGAAACCGGCATGGCCCCTTTCCCGAAACCTTCACCCAGGGTTCACAGAAGGGGAGTATGCTTTTCTCAACGGAAAAAACTTCAAAAAAGGAGTGGGAATATGTACCGTATCCTGGTGGTGGACGACGAGGAAAAGATCCGGGCGCTGATCCGGAAATACGCGGAGTTTGAGGGCAACCAGGTGACAGAGGCGGAAAACGGCATGGAGGCCGTGGAGCTGTGCCGCCGTCACCCAGAGGCATTTGATATCATCATCATGGATGTGATGATGCCCGAACTGGACGGATTCTCCGCCGTGGCGGAGATCCGCAAGACCTGCAAGGCCCCGGTGCTCATGCTCTCCGCCCGGGGGGAGGAGTACGACCGCATCCACGGCTTCGAGCTGGGGGTGGATGACTATGTGGTAAAACCCTTTTCCCCCAAGGAGCTGATGATGCGGGTGGGCGCCATTATGAACCGGGTGAAGCCCCAGGGGGAGGAGCACAAGCGCAATGTGCTCAGCTTTGCGGGGCTTTCCATCGACTTTGACGCCCGCATTGTCACCGTGGACGGGAAGCGGGCCGAGCTTTCCCCCAAGGAATATGACCTGCTGGCCTACATGGTGCAGAACAAAAACATTGCCCTGACCCGGGAAATGCTCATTACCAACGTGTGGGGCTATGACTTTTACGGGGATGACCGCACCCTGGACACCCATATCAAGCTGCTGCGCCGGTCTTTGGGGCCCTACAGCAAATTCATCGTCACCCTGCGGGGCGTGGGCTACCGGTTCGAGGTGAACTGAAATGGCGCGAAGAAAAAGGCGCCCCATGGGCCTGCGGGGGCAGATCCTATGCGGGTTTGGCGTGCTAATCCTGGTGGTGGGGGCCTTGCTGTGGCTGTTCCAGATTGTGCTGCTGGAACCCTTCTACCGCACGGTGAAGACAGCGGAAGTGAAGGCCGCTGCCGAAGTGGTCCAGCGCCACCTGGATTCGGAGGACCTGGACGACCAGGTGGAGCAGCTGTGCCTGAACACGGGCATCAGCATAGTGGTCACGGATGAAATGGGGCAGATGCTCTCCGGCTGGAAGGCCAGCCGGAAGGAGTGCTACCTGGACAACCTCTCCCAGTCCCGGCTGCGGCTGGCGGACCTGTTTGACGATGTGAACCTGAACGGAGGCCGCCGGCTGGAGGTGGTGCGCTCTCCCTTTGTAAACCAGGACGGCACCCGCAACCAGGTGGTGCTGTATGTCACCATTTGCCGTACGCCCGCGGGGCTCAACCGCATGGTGGTGCTGGAGAGCGAGATCACCCCTGTGGATTCTATCCGGGAGACCCTGCTGGTGCAGGTGACCACCCTGACGGCGGTGACGGCGGCGCTGGGCGTGGCGTTGGCCCTGTTCATCGCCCGGCGGATCTCCCGCCCCCTGACAGCCATGAACGAGGGCGCCAAGGTGCTGGGCCGGGGGGATTACGCCATCCGCTTTGAGGAGCGGGGCGCCCGTGAGGTGCGGGAACTGGCCGGCACCTTGAACTATGCCGCCCAGGAGCTCTCTAAGGTGGAGGGCCTGCGGCGGGACCTGCTGGCCAACGTCTCTCACGACCTGCGCACGCCGCTGACCATGATTAAGGGCTATGGCGAGGTGATGCGGGACCTGCCCGGAGAGAACACCCCGGAAAATGTGCAGGTCATCATCGACGAGGCAGAGCGCCTGACCAGCTTGGTCAACGACCTGCTGGATCTCTCCAAGCTGGAGGCCGGGGTGCTCCCCTTGGAGAAAACCCGTTTCAACCTCACAGAAAGCATACGGAGCATGTTGCACCGGTATGACAAGCTGGCGGACTACCGCTTTCCCTTCTATTTCCAGCAGGATGTGTGGGTGGACGCCGACGAGCTGAAGATTTCCCAGGTGGTGTATAACCTGGTGAACAACGCCATCACGTACTCCGGCCAGGATAAGACCATCACCCTGCGGCAGACCGTGGAAGAGGGCAAGGTGCGGGTGTCTGTCACCGACACCGGCGAGGGCATCCCCCAGGACAAGCTCAAGGACATCTGGGAGCGCTACTACAAGGTGGACAAGGAGCACAAGCGGGCCCAGATGGGCAGCGGCCTGGGGCTGTCCATTGTAAAGAACATCCTGGATATGCACGGCGGCACCTATGGCGTCACCAGCACGCTGGGCCAGGGCAGCACCTTCTGGTTTGAGCTGCCCGTCGCCCAGCAGTCCCCGGAAAGCCTGCCCGGCCCCCAGGACTGAGGTTTACTTCCCCTTCCGGCGGTGTTGGGCCAGGACGCGCACCAGGTTGCCCCACAGCGGAGTGCCTCCGCTGTCTCTTCGCGCCACGGAGCGGCGGCTGAACGCCGCGCTTGCTGGGGACGCTGCCGCACGTCCGCGCCGTTGGTTTTGCTAGGACCCCCCAGGACTGAGGTTTACCTCCTCTTCCGGTGGCGTTGGGCCAGGACGCACGCCAGGTTGCCCCACAGCGGAGTGCCTCCGCTGTCTCTTCGCGCCACGGAGCGGCGGCTGAACGCCGCGCTTGCTGGGGACGCTGCCGCACGTCCGCGCCGTTGGTTTTGCTAGGACCCCCCAGGACTGAGGTTTAC